>JAEWNN010000091.1 GCA_023457035.1 Verrucomicrobiota bacterium | reverse complement strand
CCCATGACTGCCTTCCGCCGCGCCTTCCGCGCGCTCGCCAAGACCCCCGGCTTCACCGCCACCGCGATCGCCACCATCGCCCTGTGCCTCGGCGCCAACCTCGCGCTCTTCGCCGTCGTCGACGCCGTCCTGCTCCGCGCGCTGCCCTTCCCGGAGCCCGATCGCCTCGTGGTCCTCTTCAACGCGTATCCGGGTGCCGGCGTCGAACGTTCCGCCGCCTCCGTCGCCAACTACTTCGAACGCCGCACCGCCCTCCCCGCCCTCGCCTCGGTCTCCATCTACCAGGACGCCAGCCCCATCGTGGGCGACGGCGCCTCGCCCGACCGCGTCGAGGCCGCCCGCGTCTCGCCGGAGTTCTTCGCCACCCTCGGCGTGCCCCTCGCCCTCGGCCACACCTTCACCGACGCCGACCTCACCTACCAGACCGATCAGGTCGCCGTCCTCACCGACGAGTTCTGGCGCCGCCATTTCAAGGCCGACCCCGCCGTCCTCGGTCGCACCTTCCTCAACGACGGGCTCACGATCACCGTCGTCGGCGTCCTGCCTCCCGGTTTCCGCTTCCTCTCCAGTCGCGCCCAGTTCTTCCGCGCCGCCGGTCACGAACTCGCGGACCGCCAGCCCGACCGCCGCCACAACAACAGCTGGCAGATGATCGCCCGCCTCGCCCCTGGCGCCACCCTTGCCGATGCCCAGACGCAGATCGACGCCTTCAACGTCCGCCTCCTCGAGGGCGACCCCGTCGCCCAGATCGTCAAGGATGTCGGCTTCCGGACCACCGTCGCCTCGCTGCACGCCGACCACGTGCGCACGATCCGCCCCACCCTGCTCCTGCTCCAGGCCGGCGGCCTGTTCCTGCTCGTCATCGGCGCGGTTAACCTCGCCAACCTGCTGCTCATCCGCGCCAGTGGGCGCCTGAAGGATCTCGCCGTGCGCCAGGCCCTCGGCGCGCGCCGCCGCCATGTCGCCGTGGAGGTGCTGAGCGAGACGCTCCTGCTCACCCTGGTCGGAGGGCTGCTGGGTGCCTTGGTCGGCTCGCTCGGCATCGACCTCCTCCGCCTCCTCGGCACGACCCGGATGCCCTTGGGCGCCCAGATCGAATTCAACCCCCGGCTCGCCCTCGTCGGCCTCGTCGCCTCGGTGCTTCTCGGCGTCGCGCTCGCCGTTCCGATCATCTGGCACAACCTCCGCGCCCACCTCGCCTCCACGCTCCAGACCGAGACCCGCGGGGGTACCACCACCCGCGCTGCGCTCCGCCTGCGCCACACCTTCATCGTCGCCCAGATCGCGCTCGCCTTCGTCCTGCTCGCCAGCGCCGGCCTGCTCGGGCGCAGCCTGCAACAAATCCTCAACACCTCCTCCGGCTTCTCGTCCGACCACGTCCTCAGCGGTCGCATCACTCTCCCGTGGAAGAGCTACCAGACGCCCGAAGCCCGGCGCGACTTCGCCGAACGCCTCCTGCCCGCCCTGCGCGCCATTCCCGGGATCACCGACGCCGCCGTCAGCACCGGTCTGCCCTTCACCACCAACACCAACGACAGCGCCACCGCCGTCGAAGACCGGCCGATCGAACCGGGCCGGCCGCTCCGCGCCCATTACATGTCCTCCGTCTCCAGCGACTATTGGCGCGCCATGAAGATCCCGCTCCTCCGCGGCCGCCTCCTCGACGACCACGACCACCTCCGCAAGGAACGCGTCTGCGTCGTCGACCAGGCCTTCGCCAACCAGTACTGGACCGGCGGTGACCCGATCGGGCGCCGCATCGCCCAGGACATCAAGGTCACCGACGAGAACGCCTTCACCATCGTCGGCGTCGTCGGCGAGGTGAAACAAGGGGCGCTCACCGAGAACAACGGCCACGGCGCGATCTACTTCCCCCTGAGCGGCGCCTTCAGCTTCTCCGTGATCCTGCGCACCGCGCTCCCGCCCGAAGCCCTGGCCCCCGCCGTGCGCCGCGCCGTGCTCTCGATCGACCCCGGCCAGCCGATCGACGACCTCCGGCCCCTGCAGGATCGCATCGACGACAGTCTCGTCGCCCACCGCTCGCCCGCGGTCCTCGCCGCCCTCTTCTCCTCCGCCGCCCTCCTGCTCGCCGCGCTCGGCACGTACGGCGTGCTCGCCTACGCCGTCGGCCAGCGCCAGCGCGAGATCGGCGTGCGCCTCGCCCTCGGCGCCCAACCGGGACAAGTGCTCGCCCAGTTTCTCCGCCAAGGTGCGCTCTTGCTCCTTTTCGGTCTGGTCTTCGGCCTCGCCGGCACCTGGGCCGCCGGTCTCGCCATGCGCGGTCTGCTCTTCGGGATCGAACCGATGAACCTCGCCGTGCTCGCCGCCACCGTCGGCGTGCTCGTGGCCGTGGTCTTCTTCGCCCTCTATCTTCCGTCCCGCCGCGCCGCCCGCACCGACCCCATGGTCGCCCTGCGCGCCGAGTGACGGGATTTTGGATTCCCGATTGCCGCTTTTCGATTTCTCCGCCTCCGCCCGGCCGTCCCTCTCAAGCAACATGGACCTGCAACCACGGATTTCGCGGATGTACACGGATCGTCCCCCGATCATCCGTACCCATCCGTGTTCTGCCGTACGGCAGAATGGTCAATCTCCGCGCCGACGACTCAGCCGTGTTGCTTCCCCGCAAGGCCGCGCCCCGGCGCGCATCTCCGCTAAGTTTCTCCGCTCCGCCGTCCTTCGCCCGCCGTTCCTGATTTCCTGATTTCCACATTCCCCCTCCGGGTCCCCGCGCTCCGCCCATTCCGCAATCTCAAAGATTCTCCCGAACGGGGGAACGCACTCCACAATCCGAAGTCCCGATGCTCTCCGACCTCCGCCTCGCCCTCCGCCAGCTCGCCCGCTCCCCGGGCTACGCCGCCGTCGTCGTGCTCACGCTGGCCTTCGGCATCGCCGTCAACACGAACATCTTCGGCGTCGTCAGCACCTTCTTCCTCCAGCGCATGCCCGTGCCCGACGCCGACCGCGTCGTGCTCGTCACCCAGCGCAGCGAGTCCTGGCCCACGCCCCACGCGATCTCCTTCCCCGACTTCCAGGACTACCGCGAGCGTCTCCGCAGCATGGAGTCGATGCTCGCCTACCAGCCCATGCCCGCGCACCTCGGCACCGACGACGGCCGGGCCGCCCAGCGCGCCTGGATCGAGGTCGCCACCCCCGGCGCCTTCGCCGCCCTCGCCATCGCCCCGCAACTGGGCCGCGTCCTCGTGCCCGCCGACGGCGAGGCCGCCGGCGGCGCCCCCGTGATCGTGCTCTCCCATCGCGGCTGGCAGCAGCGCTTCGGCGGCGATCCGACGATCGTCGGCCGGACGATCCGCGTCAACAACCGCCCCTTCACCGTCGTCGGCGTCGCCCCCGAACGGTTCACCGGGTTCTCGCCGTTCCTCGCCGTGCACGGCTTCGTCCCCACCGGGGCGCTCGACACCCTCCGGGCCAACGGCGCCGGCATGCTGGAGTGGCGCAACGCCCCGATGTGGCGCGTGCTCGGCAAGCTCCGCCCCGGCACCACGCTCGCCGCCGCCCGCGCCGAGGCCGACATCGCCACCGCCCAACTCGTGCGCGAGCACGCCAGCACCCACCAGGGTGTATCCGCCGCCATCATCCCTGAGCACCGCGCCCGGCCCGACCCGATGGTCGCCGACTTCCTGCCGCTCCTCGCGCTCTTCTTCCTCGGCCAGGTCGCCCTCGTGCTGCTCATCGCCTGCGCCAACGTGGCCAACCTCATGATCGCCCGCGCGGCCGCGCGCCAGAAGGAGTTCACCGTCCGCGCCGCGCTCGGCGCCAGCCGCGGCCGCCTCGTCCGCCAGATGCTCGTGGAAAGCCTCGTCCTCGCGGCCGTCGCCGGCGTCGTCGGCTGGCTCCTCTCCACGTGGACCGCCCCGCTTCTCTCCGCGCTCGTCCAGCAGGGCGATCTGCCCGTCAATCAGGACCCGGGCCCGGCTTGGCCGATCAACCTCTTCACCGCCGCCGTCTCCCTCGTCGCCGGGATCGGCAGCGGGCTGCTCCCCGCGCTGCGCGCCTCCCGGGTCGACCTCGTGTCCCAGCTCAAGGAGGGCCCCGGCGCCGGGATCGGCCGCAGCCGCCACCGCCTCCGCGACCTGTTCGTGGTCAACCAGGTCATGTTCTCGCTGGTCGTGCTCGTCTTCGCCGGCCTCTTCACCCGCAGCCTCCAGCGGGCCCGCTCCGTCGATATCGGCTTCCGCTCCGAGCGCCTCCTGCTCGCCTCGTTCGACCTCTCCCTGCAGCGCTACGGCGACGAACAGGCCCGCCAGTTCTGCGGCGCACTGCTCGAGCGCGTCCGCGCGCTGCCCGGCGTCGCGGACGCCTCGCTCACGAGCAGCACGCCCTTCGACTACTCCATCGGCATGCGCGACGTCTTCCCGGAGAACCCACCTCCGTCGCTGCGTTACGGCTCGACCAATGTCGGCTGCGCGGCCGTGGCCCCAGGTTTCGAACACATGCTCGGCCTGCAGGCGCTCGCCGGCCGCCCCCTCGGCGCGAGCGACACCGCCACGACCCGCCCCGTCGCCGTGATCAACGCCGCCTTCGCCGAACGCTGCTGGCCCGGCCAGGACCCGCTCGGCCGGCGGTTCCAGCCCTGGCGCGACGGCCCGTGGATCGAGGTCGTCGGCGTCGTCGCCACCGCCAAGTACATGATGCTCTCCGAGGCGCCCCGGCCGTTCTACTACACGCCGCTCGCCCAGGGCCTCGACGGACCGGTCAACCTGCTCGTCCGCGCCACCGGCGATCCCTCCGGTCTCGCTGCGCCCGTGCGCTCGACCCTCGCCGCCCTCGACCCGAACCTGCCCGTCTACAACGTCCGCACCATGGAGGAGATGATGGCCAACAGCCTCTTCGCCTTCCTGCCCCTGCGCATGGGCGCGCTGCTCTCGGCGATCCAGGGCGTGCTCGGCCTGGGGCTGGCCGTGCTCGGCCTGTATTCGGTCGTCGCCTTCGGCGTCGCCCAACGTTCCCGCGAGATCGGCATCCGCATGGCCCTCGGCGCCAGCGCCGGCTCGGTCCTGCGCGCAGTCCTGCGCGACGGCCTGCGCCTGACCCTCGTCGGCACCGTGTCCGGGCTGCTGTTCTCCATCGTGCTCGGCCTCGTGCTGTCCAAGGTGCTCTTCGGCATGAGCGCCCTCGATCCGCTCGTGCTGTGCGCCGGGGTCGCCGTGCTGCTCGGCGTCGCCGCCGTCGCCTGCTTCGTGCCGGCGCGCCGTGCCACCCGGACCGATCCGGCCGTCGTCCTCCGCGCCGAGTAGGCGCCCGGACGCAACGGGCGCCCTTCACCACAGACAACGGCCCGGCCCGGGGCCCGCTCCGGCGACCACCGTCCGCACGGCCGGGCGGAACCCGTCGCCACCCCTCCGCCACACCGCCCGGCCGAGCCTCGCGCGGCGACGTTTTGCAGCCGGGACGGACCGCCGGGCCGGCCGGCCGGCCCGGCCACCCACGCCCGCCAACCCGCCCGGCGCAACCGATCTGTCATAGGACAGCTGACACCCGTCTCGTTTCTCACGATTCTTTGTCTCTGACTCGGAAGTTAGGATTCATAGAATCCGCGTCCGATGCCCGAATCCATCATCGCCCGAATCCGCTCCGCGGAGACCCGCCGCCTGCGCCGCCGTGGAGCGCCCCGCATCGCGCTCGCGCTTGCCCTCGGCAGCCTTGCCTCCGCCGGCCTCGCCGCAGAGACCGGGGCCGCGACGACCGCGGCCGGCACCGCGGTGAGGATCGCAACCCCGTTTTCCGGCGACAACAGCACCGCACTGGAGTTCGGCCCAGTCCGCTCCGACTACCGGTACACCGTGGAAACCTCCACGAACCTGGCCGCCGGTACCTGGACCGCACTGCCCGCCGACACGCTCACGGCCAACGGCGAAACCTGGACCTGCGTCGCCCCCGCAGGCGACGTCCCGAGGAGATTCTACCGGATCAACCTCTCGGAGCAGAGTCCCGCGACGCTCCGTATCCGTACCGAACAGCCCCGACTGTTCTGGAACCCGCAGATCGCCGCCAACGTGACCCGCGCCGAGAAGGCCGCCGACCGCGACCGTTTCCTCGCCTTCGTCCGACGGCAGCGCATGGGGATCCCGGACGGCACCGATCCCGCGGCTCCGCTCGACCCCGCTGCCATCCGCAAGGCGATGCAAGACCGCGTCGCCGCCCGGCCCAACGGGGAGTTCGCCTTCGATGCCATGAGCTACGGCCTGTCCGCCCATCTCGCGCGGATCACCGGCAGCCCCTATGCCGCACACCACAAGGCCTACACCGTGGCGTTCCTGGAGGCGCTGCTGGAGAAGCAATTCGAGTTCTTCACCGGCGACCTCGGTTCGCGCGACAAGCTCTTCGCCCTCGGCGTGATCTACGACTGGCTCGGCGCGGACCTGCCGGCCGATCTGCGCCGGCAGGTCCACAGCCAGGCGGTCCAGCTCCTCGACGATCTCGAGCGGGAGTACCACTTCTTCACCCGGCCGTACTTCTCCGGCGGACACTCCCGCTACGCCGATGTCGTCGCCCTCGCCGCGCTGCTCGCCATCCGGCACGGGATCGAAACCGAGGACGCCGCTCTCCGCCAACGCTACTTCGCGTGCCTCGATCTCATCGTCGGCCACTGGCGCTCCGGCTACAACCCGATCCAGGCCTGGATGGGGCGCGACGGCGGGTACGGCATGGGGTGGGCCTACGGTTTCGCGTACACCAGCCTCGAGCCCTATGTGATGTGGGACAACGCCACCACGGAGGAGCGCTGGACCGGCGACTGGCTGCGGGAGCGCGCCGCCTTCCTGCTCTACAGCGCGCGCAACTCCGCCACCAGCGAGGAGTGCGCCGCCGGCGCCTACGACCCGTTCCCCTATTCCGGCAACGTCTGGAGCACCGGCTTCGACATCGCCGACCACGGCTTCCACCTGCTGCTCAACGACAACGCCGGAGCGTCGACCTGGCTCTACGACCAACTGGCCTCCCAGTATCGCTACAACTACTGGCCCGACATCCTCCACCGACGCCCGGGCGTCGCCGCCGTCCCGCCCACCGGACTCCCGCTGGCCCGCCGTTTCGGCCCGTCCGGCTATGTGCTCATGCGCGACAGCTGGAACCTCGACGAGAACACGCTCCTCGAGTTCAAGAGCACGTCCTACCTCCACGGCAACCACCACCACCTCGACCAGAACGCCTTCACGATCTTCTTCCGCGGCCCCCTCGCGATCGATTCGGGCGGCTACCACGTCTTCGGCGGCGAGAAGGGCGGCTACGATTCGTACCACGCTGTCAACTACTACTACCGGAGCATCGCCCACAACACCGTCCTCGTCCACGATCCGGACGAGAAGTTCACCTACGGCGGGAACACGTGCTCGAACGACGGCGGCCAGCAGTTCGCGATCTGGCCGCAATCCTCGTACCCGACGCTCGCGCAGATGCAGCCCGGCGGCACCAACGCCCTCGACGGCATCCGTGCCTTCGAGAACCGCGACGACTTCGCCTACGCCCTCGGCGACGCCACCAAGGCCTACGCACCGGCCAAACTCTCCGCCTTCCGCCGCTCCATCATCTACCTGCGCAACTTCGCCGGCCCCCACCCCGTGGTGGCGATCCACGATCGCGTCGTCGCCACCAACCCCGCCTTCGCCAAAACCTACCTGCTGCACTCGATCAACGAACCGCAACTCTCCGGCCGGCGCGCAACGATCGTCATCGACGACGGCACCTCCGCCAAACGCCCGGCCGCCCTCGTCCAGGAAACCATCCTGCCAGCCGATGCCACGATCTCCGCCGTCGGCGGCCCCGGGCAGGAGTTCTGGGTCGCTGACAACGGCTCCGGCACCGGACAAGGCCACAACTACGTCGAGGGGTTGAGAACCGCCGAGGAGTACGACAAGGCTCGCCTCGAAGCCGGCAATTGGCGCGTCGAGGTGAAGCCCGGGACCCCGCGCGCGGCCGACTCGTTTCTCCACGTTCTCACCGTCGCCGAGTCGCCTTCCGCCGGCCCCGCCGTCGCAACCCGCCTGCCCTCTCCCCCCGGCGCCGATGCCGTGATCGTGCAGTCGCCCGGAGCGACGACCGCCGGTACGTGCCTGGTCTTCAACCACGGCAGCGGGCCGGTCGACATCACGCTGAGTCTGCCGGGGACTCCAGCCATCGCCCGCCTCATCGCCGTCGGGCTCCCCGGCGACACCGCCATCGCCCTGCTCCGGACTGGCAACACGCTCCGCCTGCACACCGCGGCCGGCGGCGCACTGCGGTCGTCCGATCAGGGCGTGCTCGTCGTCGACGCCCCGTAGGCTTGTCGGAAACCGTTTGCGTCGACCCACACCACACCCACGCCAAGCGCCGCAGACCGCGCCGCCGCGACCGCGTTTCTTCCCGCGGAATGCGCGAAACTAAAGATTCCCTTCGGGGTCAATTGCGCCTCAGATTCTCCCAACCCTCGACGCATGAACCCCGGACAAGCTTGGACCCAGAAACTGCGCACTGAAATCGGCAAGGCCGTCATCGGCCAGGACCAGGTCGTCGAACGCCTGCTCGTCGCCCTCCTCGCCAACGGCCACGTCCTCCTCGAAGGCATGCCCGGCCTCGCCAAGACCCTGCTCGTCCGTTGCCTCGGGCGCGCGCTGGGCGTGCAGTTCGAGCGCATCCAGTTCACCCCCGACCTGCTGCCCTCCGACGTCGTGGGCACCATGGTCTTCCAGCCGCGCGACGGCCAGTTCACCACCCACAAGGGCCCGGTCTTCGCCAACCTGCTCCTCGCCGACGAGATCAACCGCGCCCCCGCCAAGGTCCAGAGCGCCCTGCTCGAGGCCATGCAGGAGCGCCAGGTCACCATCGGCGGCACCTCGCACCAGCTCCCCGCGCCCTTCTTCGTCATGGCGACGCAGAACCCGATCGAGCAGGAGGGCACGTATCCGCTCCCCGAGGCGCAGACCGACCGTTTCCTCTTCAAGCTCCTCGTCGACTATCCCGCCGCCGCCGAGGAGCGCACGATGCTCGACCGCTGGGGCTCCGTCACCGTCCAGCCCGAGCTCCAGTCCGTCTCCTCCGGCGAGGAGCTGCTCGGCCTGCGCAAACAAGTCGACGCCATCCACGCCTCTCCCGCCGTGCAGGGCTACATCCTCGCCCTCGTCCGCCAGACGCGCGCGCTCGCCGGCCAGAACTCCGACACCGGCGACCGGAAGCCGGAGACCGGGAACACCGGCACCCCGCCCGCGCTGCCGATCACCCAGAACCCATCACCCATCACCGCAGGCGCGAAGCGCCAGCTCACCTTCGGCGCCTCCCCGCGCGCCTCGCTCGCGCTGCTCCAGGCCGCCCGCGCGCTGGCCTGGATGCGTGGCCAGGAGTTCGTTACGCCCGCCCTCGTGCAGGAGCTCGCCCCCGACATCCTCCGCCACCGCGTCGGTCTCACCTACGAAGCCGAGGCCGAAGGCCTCACCCCCGACGCCATCATCCGCGACCTCCTCAAGTCCGTCCCCGTCCCGGCGGCGTGAAAGGCAGACATCCGATCATGAATGTCCCGGGAAATGGGGAGAGCGATTCTGATGACACTTGGATGTACTTTGGCTCTTTCTCTGAGCAGGAAGTCGCCGGGGCCACCTCGAGACTTCGAGAGCACGGGGTGTTGTTCGAAGTCCGCAAGGAGCCGGACCAACCCAGTTATGATCCGAAAGGTTGGACCGGCCCATTCGCACTTTGGGTGTCGGATGACGACTGCCTCCGTGCGCAAGAACTCCTGATCCCCTTCTTCGGCGAAAAGCGCGACCAGCAGAGCAACCGAACAGAACGCTAGGTCATGCGGCCCATCACCCATCACCCATCGCCCATCGCCCATTCCGCCTCGTCCTTCGCGGCGCTGCGGCGCCTGGAGTGGCGCGTGAAGCATGCGGTCGAGACGGTGCTCAGCGGCGAGTACCGCTCCACCTTCCGCGGGCGCGGCATGGAGTTCGACCAGGTCGTGAAGTACGAGTTCGGCGACGATGTGCGCGACATCGACTGGAACGTCACCGCGCGCCTCGGCGAACCCTACCGCAAGAAGTTCGTCGAGGAGCGCGAGGTCACCGTCCTGATCCTCTTCGAGGACTCGCCCTCGCTCCAGTTCGGCTCCGCCGGCCGCACCAAGCGCGAGGCGCTGCTCGAGCTCGCCGGCCTCATCGCCCTGCTCGGCGCCGCCAACCGCGACCGCGTCGGCCTCGTGCACGTCACGCCCGAGGGCCACCACCTCACCCAGCCCGTGCGCGGCCGTGGCCAGATCATGAATATGGCCGCCGGTCTCCTCGGCCGCCCCGCGCCGGCGCTCGGCGCCCGCCACGAGACGCCGATCCCGTGGGAGTTCATCGCCCGCGCCGCCCCGCGCCACAGCATCCTCCTCTGGCTCGGCGACTTCCCGCCGCGCCCCGCGCCCGACGGCTGGGCCGTGATCCGCCGCCGTTACCAGCCCATGTGTTTCCGCGTCGACGATCCGTGGGACCGCGACCTGCCCGACTCCGCCCCCTTCGGCGCCTACGATCCGCTCGCCGGCCGCGTCGTCGTCCTCAATCCCCGCAACTCCGCCGAGCGCGCCCGCCACGCCGCCTGGCGCCAGGAACGCGACGAGGCCCTGCGCACGCTCCAGCCCGACCCGCTCTCCCGCCTTGTCGTGAGCACCCAGGACGACCTGCTCGACGCCGTCGTCCGCTATTTCCGTGCGAGGATGGCCGCATGAATACTCCGAGTAGGTCCGGTCTCCGACCGGACACCCTACGCTCCGACCGACTCCCCGGATCACGTTCCTCGCGACCGGTCGCAGACCGGTCCTACTGGCCCGCCTCCCGCTCCGTTTTCCCCGCTCCGCTCTTCCTTCCCTTCGTTCCCTTCTGTCGTTTTCCGAACTCCGTGTCCGTTCTTCCCTGACCGATGTCGGACTTCACGTTCCATTCCCCGCACTGGCTCTGGCTGCTCGGCCTGCTCCCCCTGCTCTGGTGGCTGCGGTCGCGCCGCGGCGCCGATGTGCTCGTCGTGCCGTTCGCCGGCGCCTGGCAACACGGCGGCCACCTCGTCGTCAGCCGTTGGCCGCTCGGACTGGCCGCGGTCGGCCTCGTGCTGCTCGTCGTCGCGCTGGCCCGGCCGCAGTTCGTCCAGCAACGGCAGGAGGAGCGCAAGGAAGGCTACGACCTCGTGCTCGCGATCGACGTCTCCGGCTCGATGCTCTCCGAGGACTACGAGCGCGGCGGCTCGCGCCTGAACCGCCTCGACGCCCTGCGCCCCGTGCTCGACGCCTTCATCCAGCGCCGCCCCAACGACCGCATCGGCCTCGTCGTCTTCGCCGGCCGCGCCTACACGCTCTCGCCGCTCACCTTCGACCACGACTGGCTCCGCCGCCAGACCGAGCGCCTCAAGGTCGGCCTCATCGAGGACGGCACCGCCATCGGCGACGGCCTCGGCGTCGCGCTCACGCGCCTCGAACAGGCGAAACGCGAGCAGGCCGGCAAGCGCCTCGGCGCCTTCGTCGTCCTCCTCACCGACGGCGTGAACAACAAGGGCGCGCTCGAGCCGTTGCAGTCCGCCGCGATCGCCAAGGGCCGCGGCATCCCCGTCTACACGATCGGCACGGGCCGCACCGGCTACGTGCCGGTCCCCGTTTTCGACCGCGACGGCCGCAAGCTCGGCATGCGCACCGGCTACACCGAGACCGACGAGCGCACGCTTCAGGCGATCGCCCGCGAGACCGGCGCCGAGTTCTTCCGCGCCACGGATACGGGCACGATCGAGAGCGCCTTCAAGGCCATCGATCGCTCGCAGAAGATCGAGTTCCAGGCCAAGTCGTACCTGCTCACCGAGGAGCTCTTCGCGTGGTTCACCGTCCCCGGCGGCCTCCTCCTCGCCGCCGCCGCGCTGATCGTCCGCTGGCCCTTCGCCCGCCGTGGGGCGACACTTCCGCCCGCCCCGGCCGGCACCGTCCCGGAGGCCCGCCCATGAGCGTTTTACCGCCCCCGTCGGCTCCCACCTCCGGCCGCGTTGCAGGCGCCGGGGCCCGCCTGCATGCGCGCCACCGCCGGCCGCGCCCCGTGTCCAGACTCTCCGGACTTGTAACGTATTACGTTACATCGTCGGCGTGCCGCATGAGGGTGAACCCGCTGCCGTACGGCAGAGCCCCCGTGCCGGCCATGGACTCCGGACTCGTCCCCGCTCCCTGCGGTTCTCGTCCCGATCCGCGTTCCGCTCCTCCCCTTCCGGTTTCCGGTCTCCGCTCTCCGGTCTCCCGATGACCTTCGCCCACCCGCACCTCCTTTGGCTGCTGCTGCTGCCGGCCGTGTTGATCGTCGCCGATCGCGCACGACGCCTCGCCGTCGAGGCGCAGTCATGGCCGAGCATCCGCCGGCTCTGGGCCGGCCCGCGCGGTCTCGCCCCGAGCCGGCACGGCGGCCGCCAGCCGCGCCGCTGGCGCCTCTGGCTCGGGCTGGCGCTGCTCGTTGTCGCCCTCGCCCGGCCGCAGTGGGGCAAGATCGAGGAGCGCGTCTTCGACCAGTCGCGCGAGGTGCTCCTCGCCCTCGACCTCTCGCGCAGCATGCTCGCCGGCGACGTGAAGCCCACCCGCCTCGAGCGCGCCCGGCTGCTCGTCGAGAGCCTGCTCGACCGGTTGAAGGGCGAACGCGTCGGCCTGCTCGTATTCTCCGGCACGGCGTTTCTCCAGTGCCCGCTCAGCCCCGACTACGAGGTGCTGCGCGAGTTCCTTCCGGCCTTGAATCCCGACTACCTGCCCGAAGGCGGCACCGACTACGCGCGCCTGCTCAAGGCCGCGCTGGAGGCGTTCTCCAACGAGGCCGGCGCCGACCGCTACCTCATCGTCCTGAGCGACGGCGAAGCGCTCACCGACGACTGGCGCGCCCAGCTCGAGACAGTCAAGCAACGCGGGATCCGCGTGATCACGCTCGGCGTCGGCACCGAGGCCGGCTCGGTCATCCCGGCCAAGGACGGCGGCTTCGTGAAGGACGAGCGCGGCGCCGTCGTCATGTCGAAGCTCAACCCGACCACCCTCAAGCAGCTCGCCTCCGCCACCAGCGGCGCCTACGCCGAGGCCTCCGGCTGGCTCGACCTGCCCGCACTGCTCCAGCAGACCGTCGAGCGCGGCCGCCAGGGCGCGCTGCTCGAGCGGAAAACAGTCCGACTCGGCGAGCGTTTCCAGTGGTTCCTCGCCCCCGCGCTCCTGCTGCTGCTCTGGAGCTACTGGCACGAGTTTCCGGTTACACCCAAGCCCCGCGACTTCCGCCGCCACGGCGGCGCCGCCTGATCCCGCCATGGCCAACCCTCAACACTGTCCGTGCCGCTCCGCCTCCGAGGTAGGAGCCTGCTTGCAGGCGACTCCGTGCGCAGGCCGCCTGCAAGCAGGCTCCTACCTCCGAGCCGAAACTACGCATGCGATAGGTCTGTTGATCGCGTTCCTCGCGATCGCCCCCGCCCTTTCCGCCGCCAACCTCGCGCAACCCGCCGCCGGCCAGACCCCGCAGATCCAGCTCCAGCCCGGCACCGCACAACCACCGCCGAGCGAACTGCCCAAGATCGTCGCCCAACTCGCCGCCCAGCCCGCGCTATCCGCAGCCGACTGCGAGAAGCTCGCCCGCGAGACCCTCACCCACGGCCAGGCCGTCCGCCAAACCGGCCAGCCCGTGAAGCCCGGCATCGTGCACGACGGTCTCGCCGCCGTGGATCGCGGCGAAGCCCTCGACCCGAAGGCCACCGACTGGCTCACACTCCGCGCGCAGCTCCAGGAGTTGCTCCAGCCGCCGCAGCAGGACCAGAAAAAGGACGAGCAGAAGCAGGAGGAGCAGAAGAAAGACCAACAACAGCAACAGCAGGACCAGCAGCAGAACGACCAGCAGAAGTCCGAAGAGCAGAAGCAACAGGAGCAGCAGCAACAACAGCAGGAGCAGCAGTCCGAGGAGCAGAAACGCCAGGAACAGCAACCGCCGCAATCCCAGCCGCCACCCGAGCCGCCCAAGGAGAACCAGACGCAGAAGATCGGCGGCGAGCAGAAGAAGGACGACGAGCGCAAGGAGCACCCCGAGCTCGCCGTGCCGCTCCAGAAGCTCGATCAGGTCCGCGACCAGGACTCGCCCGCCGAGCTCTTCGAGCTGCTCCACGACAACGAACCCAAGCCCGCCGGCCAGCCCAAGAAGGACTGGTAACCCCATTTTCCGATGACGCGCCTCCCGCGAATCTTCCCCATGTTCCGCCTCCGGCTCCTCGCCACCCCGCCTGCGTGTGGTGCGGCGCTTCAGCCCGCACCGGCCGGCCCGCGCCGCCTCACCGAGCGCCTGCACACCCCCGGTCTGCCCGTTCGCGCCCGCGGCCTCTTGCTGACCCTCGCCGCCGCCTGCTCATTCCTCTTCGCCGCCACGCTCGCCCTCGCCCAGACCGTCACCTGGGATCCGCCCGCCGGCAGCCTCGCCCGCGGCCAGACCTCCGCGCTTACGCTGGTCTTCGACAACTGCAGTCCCGCCGGCGACACCGTCGCGCTCCCCACCGTGCCCGGCCTCGAGTTCGGCCGCCCCTCCCAGAGCAGCCAGACCTCGATCATCAACTTCAAGATGTCGCAGCGCGTGACGCTCGCGTATCCGGTCCTACCCTCCGCCGACTCCGGCCGCGTCGTCATCCCCGAGTTCGAGGTCGCGACCGACAAGGGCAAGCTACGCGTCGCCGCCGCCGCCTACGAAATCGGCGAGGCCACGGTCGGCCGCAGCAACGTCCCCATCGAGCGCGTCGCCTCCGCCGCCGTCATCGCCGAGCCCGCCGTCCTCTGGGCCGGCCAGGTCTTCGATCTCAAGTACCGGCTGCTGATCTCCCGGAAGTTCAACCCCACCGGCGTCGGCCCGCTCGACTGGACTCCCCCCGCCCACGTGATCGTCGACACCCCACCCGCCGGCAATCCCCAGCTCGGTCCCACGCCGCTCGGCCGTTTCGAGAACATCGAGGCCACCGTCGGCGGCGATCCCCGCGTGGGCCTCGCCAGCCAGACCCGCGCCTGCATCACCGAGCCGGGTACGCACCAGTTGCCCGTCGCGCGCCAGCCCGTCACCCTCGCCACCGGCGGCGGCAACGCCTTCGACTTCTTCGGCCGCCAGAGCGCCGAACAATACCTCATCACCTCCACGGCGCCGTCGCTCATCGTAAAGCCGCTGCCGGCGCCCGGGCCGGCCGACTTTCTCCAGGCCGTCGGCCAGTTCACCTTCACCGGCAAGGTCGTGCCCACCACCGCCGCCGTCGGCGAGCCCGTCACATGGACGCTCACGCTCGAGGGCACCGGCAACTGGCCCGCCGGCCTCGGGTTGCCCGCCCGCGAAGTCTCGCGCGACTTCCGCGCCTTCCAGCCCAACGTGCAGCGCAAGCTCAAGGAGGGCACGCTCTTCGAGGGCACGCTCACCGAGGACATCGTGCTCATGCCGACCAAGCCCGGCACCTACACCCTCGGGCCGGTGAGCTACTCCTACTTCGATCCCGCCGCCGGCGCCTACAAGACCGTGCGCACCCCGGCGGTGAAGGTCACCATCACCCCGCCCGCCCCGGCCAACCCCATCACTGGCGCCCCCACCAACAGCACCAACTCCGTCTTCCAGTTCACGCCTGACACCGCCGCGACCACCGGCACAACCCCGGTAGTCAAATCTCCGGCACCCGAACTCCCCGGCCACCTCCCGATGGAGCCGCTCACCGGCCCCGCCGCGAGTGTCGCGCCCTGGCCGCGCCTCCCGTGGGCCCTGCTCCTCGCGCCGCTCCCGCCCCTGCTCGTGCTCTGGCTGGCGCTGGGCTGGCGCCGCGCCCGCCTCACCGACC
>JAEWNN010000090.1 GCA_023457035.1 Verrucomicrobiota bacterium | reverse complement strand
AGCAGCAGCAGCGCCTCGGCGCGCGCCGGCGCCTCCGCCCCCCGGCCGGCCCGGCGCAGCACGGCCACCAATTCATCGACCGCCGGCGCCAGCTCCGCCGGCAGCTTCCAGAACGGCCGCGGCGCCGGCGCGAGATCCGCCCGGCTCATCGCCACGCGCAGCGCGAGCAACCCCGTACCCGAGTTCGCCTGACACGGGACCACCGGCACACCGAGCCGCCGCGAGAGCGCGGCCGCATCGATCCGCAGCCCGGCGGCGGCCGCATGGTCCATCATGTTGAGCGCGACGATGACCGGCAGGCCGAGGTCGAGGATCTGCGAGGCGAAGTAGAGGTTCCGCTCGAGGTTGGCCGCGTCGACGATGCACACGATGCGGTCGGGCCGCGGCGTGTCGGTGCGGCGGCCGAGCAGCACATCGCGCAGCACCGCCTCGTCGGGCGAACGCGCCGCCAGGCTGTAGGCGCCGGGCAGATCGATCAGGCGCAGCCGCTTCCCGTGCTGGGAGAAGCACTCGCCCACCTTCTTCTCGACCGTCACCCCCGGGTAGTTGCCCACCTTCTGGCGCAAGCCGGTGAGCGCGTTGAACAGCGTGGTTTTCCCGCAGTTGGGGTTGCCGACAAGGGCGAAGACGGGCTCGGCCATGGTGCGTCTTTGAAATCAGGACACTGCGTGGGGACACCGCCGTGGGCCGGGCCGCACACGCCGCGCGTGTCCCGGCACGCCGCCGGCGCCGCGGCTCACGCCGCGCCCGCCGCCGCCAGCGGCTGGACGTGGATCAACTGCGCGAGCTCGGCACTGATGGCCAGTTTCGTCCCGCAGACCTCGCACATCACCGTGTGGCGTCCCGAGATCTTCTTCACGGTGGCCGCCTCGCAGAAACCCAGCTCACGCAGGCGGTGGTTGATGGCGTCCTTGCCGCCCAGGCGGAAGATCTCCGCCTGCGCGCCGGGGGCGAGCAGGCACAGCGGGAGGGTCTTCAGACAATCGGCGGTCGGGTTGGTCGACATGACAGTGGGTATATCGGCAGACTGAGACTCGTTCTCAACCGAAATCTTTGGAAATCCGCCCCCTCCCTCACCTCCGCTCAAGCAACATGAACTTGGGGCCACGGATTCCACAGATGCACATTCTCCCGTGAGGGAGAACCTGCGGCGACCGTCTAGCGACCATCGTGCCAAGTCGTGTTCTGCCGTACGGCACAATGGTCAATCTCTGCACCGATCGATCCGCATTGTCGCATCCCCATGACGCCCCTCCCCGGCACGCGTCTACGCCGAGTTGCCCGCCGCGCGTGGCGTGAGGGCCAGCCGGGCCAACTTCCCAGCGCCCTCGAGCGGCCGCTCCTCCGAGGCGTTCACTCCCACTCGACATGGCCGAAAACGGTCAGCTTGCGCCGCGGCACCACACGGTGCCCGAAGGCTGGCGCCTGCTGCACGGTCGCCATCTCCCGCAACCGCCGTTCGAAGAAGAACTCCCGCGCGCCGAAGGCCGGCTCGAGCTGGTCGAGCCAGGTCGCGCGCTCGTCGAACTTCGCGTAGAACGGACGGCGGACCCAGTCGGGATCCCGCGCCTGCACGAAACGCAGAGCGAAGACCTTCTCGCCCATGATCTCGGCGATGCCGTTGACGATCACCTTGCCCGGCGTGGCCGACATCGAGGGCCCCCGCACCGTGCGCTCCAAGCCCGACACGCGCCGGTACGCACGCTGGAAGATCTCGAAGCACTGCGCCAGCGGGACCTCGAAGTAGCCTTTCGGACCCGTGTCGCGCTCGACGAACATGTAGTATGGGATCGCCCCGAGGCGCACCTGCAGGCGCCAGAGATCGGCCCAGGTGTCGGCCTCGTCGTTGACGTGGCGGACCAGCGGCGCCTGGCAGCGCACCACCGCTCCCGCGCTTTGGATACGTCGCAGGGCCAGCTGCGCCACCGGCGTACGCAGCTCGTTGGGATGGCTGTAGTGGGCCATGACCGCCAGGTGCTTGCCGGCGTCGCGTACCTCCCCGAAGAGGCGGAGGAGATCGTCGGAGTCGGGATCGTTGACGAACCGGTACGGCCACCAGACCGGGGCCTTCGTGCCGAGGCGGATCGCGGTGATGTGTTCGAGTTCCGGATCGAGCAACGGCTCGAGGTAGCGGCGCAGGAGGCTTGCACGCATCACCATCGGGTCGCCGCCGGTGAAGAGCACGTTGCTCACCTCGGGGTGCTGCTTGAGGTAGGCGACGAGCATTTCGGTCTGCCGGCTGGCGAACTTCAGGTCGTCGATGCCCGCAAACTGCGGCCACCGGAAACAGTAGGTGCAGTACGTGTGGCAGGTCTGGCCGTGGCTGGGGAAGAACAGCACCGTGTCCCGATACTTGTGCTGCATCCCCGGCAGCGGCCGCCCGTCGAGATAGGGCACATTGAGCTCCATCTGGCCGGCCGGGTGCGGGTTGAGGCTCTGCTGGATCTGGCGCACGGCACGGTCGATCCGCTCCCGGGGCGCCGCGTCGGCGAGTAACTGCACCAGGCGCTCCAGCTCCTCCGGGGCGAGCATCTCGGGCTGCGGGAACGAGAGCTGGAAGAGCGGATCCTCGGGCACGTTGTCCCAATCGATGAGCTCCTCGACCACGTAGTCGTTGACCCGAAACGGGAGCACCTGGGCGACCGCGCGCATCGCCAGCCGGGTGCCGGGATCGAGCTTCGCCAACTGCGGGATGCGCGGGAGGTCGTCGCGCTGATAGACGCGGAACCGGCGGGGTGGGATGGCGTGTCGGGCGATCATCGGAGTGTTCTCCTTTGTTGGGGGGGCCGGTCCCGCGGCGGGCCGGCCGCCAAGTCTCACCGTCCCGGCACCGGGGCGGCGTCAAGAATTGGAGACGATCACATGGCGCAGGGTGCCCTCCGCCACGACCGCGCCGTTACTGCCGCTCGGCGCCGGTCGCCCCGGTCCCAACGTGCGACGGGACCCGCCTTCCGCAACGGCCGGGCCGGGAAAGGTCGCCGGTTTCCCTCCGCCCGGGGCCGCCGAGCCCGCCCCCGCCGGCTCTCCGCTTTGTGCTCACCCCCTCAATGCGCGTCCTTGCGGTGGCCCCGGCGAGTCCCCATGCTCGGCCCCGTGAACGTCGCGGGCATACCCTACCGCACGATCTGGCCCGAACCGGACGGCGCCGCCGTCGGCATCGACCGGACGGCGTCGCCGCATCGCCTCGCCGCCACCGCCGGCGCCCGCGGACCGGCGTTCGCCCGTCGTACTATTTTCCCGGACACCCGAACCGCCGCCCCTTCCCCGGTCGGGATCGCCCCGGCCCGCCGCGTCACCGCGCCGGCCACCAGGCGAGGACTCCGGCCCGCCACCGGCCGCGCTCCGCGCGGCCGCTTCTCCGCACTCGCCTCCCCCGTCCCCAACACCCGCAGCCAGGACCTCTCGCCATGACCCTCGACTACTACCATGTCGACGCCTTCGCCGACCGAGTCTTCACCGGAAACCCCGCCGGCGTCGTCCCCCTCAAGCGCTGGCTGCCCGCCGCGATGCTCCAGTCGCTCGCCATGGAGAACAACCACGCGGAGACGGCGTTCTTCGTCCCCCGGGGCAATGCCTTCCACCTCCGCTGGTTCACTCCGAAGGTCGAGATCGACCTCTGCGGCCACGCGACGCTCGCCGCAGCGCATGTGCTCTGGACCCACCTGGCCCACGCCGAGGACCCGATCCGTTTCGAGACGATGAGCGGCCCGGTCGCCGTCTCGCGCGAGAGCGGGCGCATCATGCTCGATTTCCCCGCACGCCCGCCGCTGGCCGCCGAGACCAGCCCCGCGCTCACCGAGGCGCTCGGCGCCAAGCCGTTCCAGATTTGGAAGACGAACAACTACCTCGCCGTCTTCCGGCGCGAGGAGGAGTTGCGCGCGCTCGCTCCCGATCTCGCCAAACTGGCCGCGCTCGACTGCTTCGGCGTCATCGCCACCGCACCGGGCAAGAGCGTCGACTTCGTCTCCCGTTTCTTCGCCCCGAAGGCCGGCATCGACGAGGACTCCGTCACCGGCAGCGCGCACTGCACGCTCACCCCGTACTGGTCGAAACGACTCGGCAAGCCCCGACTGCGGGCCGAGCAGCTCTCCGCCCGCGGCGGCCGTCTCTGGTGCGAGGTCGACGGTGATCGCGTGAAGATTGCCGGCCACGCCGTCACCTACATGCGGGGGCAGATCGAGGTATAGGCGACGCGGCGTGAAGGGATTCGGCCGCTCCCCCGGGCGTGCCACCGGCCTGCGCGCCGGCCAGCCCAGTGTTGCAGCCAGAGGAGCGGCGGCCACGACGGGGGCAGGTGTTGCCCACGGCACTTCGCGTAAGTCGCGCGGAGAGGCGGGAGACGCGGGGCGCATCCGCCCACAAAAAAGGCCGCCGCAGCGCGAGGCTGCGGCGGCCGATAGTCTTGCAATCAGGAAGTCGCGAGGGGGATCAGAACGTGAAGGTGTTCGTGATGCTCCACTCCTGCGACGGCCGGATGCGGAAGGCCGCCGGGGTGACACCGTCGGGCTGGACAGTGATCGGGATGAGCCCGTCCTTGTCGCCGACGTTGCGCACGTTGAGCTGGATCTTCCAATCGATCTTCTCGGTGAGCTTGCGCGAATAGCCCATCCACAGGTCGATGGCGTCTTCCGACGGACCATAATACGGCTTCGAGAGATCGAAGGTGCCGTAGTTGCTGGTGGTGCTGTAGATCATCGGGTAACCGATGATGTTCTTGCTCTGCCAGCGGTAACCGCCGCCCACGAACGCGCCCTTGATCGCACCGGTGTAGAACGTGTAGTTCGCCACCAGGTTGAAGCGCCACTTGCGGAGCTCCGCGACGGCCGCGCCGTCCTGCAGTTTCGAGAGCGCGTAGTTTCCACGCCACTGGGCGTAGAGCTGACGGATCTCGTTACCGCGAACATAGGCGCCGTTGTACTGGCGCATGTCGCCGGCCGCGCCGAGGATCTGCGCATCCATGTAGGCCACGGTCGCGTCGAGGTCGGCCGAGCCGACGTTGGTGCGCACACCGGTGGTCTTGGAGGCGTTGAACGTCATGCGCAGGCCCGGAGTCGGGTTGGCCGTGAACTCGAGTTCGTAACCCTCGGACTCGTTGTCGGAGGTCAGCGTGAGTCCCGGAGGCGAAACGCGTGCGTAGGCGACCAGCGAGCCCGCCTCCGGCGTGTACTGCGGCGCGTAGATCAACCGACCCTGTGCGTCGACCCCGGTCGCGGTGGCCTCGAGGGTGGCCCGGTCCGTGAGAGCGGACTGGGTCGTCGGCGTGCCCGCCGCGTACTGCCACGCATTGAAGTAGCCCTTCCCGGCCATGAACGTCTGGATGTCGTTCCAGGCCCGGATCGAGGCGTCGCGGCGCTGGGCTGCCTGCTCGACGGTCTCGAGCGTCGTGTTGGCGGGCTGCGGCGTCGCAGACGGGTTGGTCTCGTCCCAGTCGGCGACGACCTTGCCGGTCGTGTTGTCGACGAAGCCCTGGTACCAGATGAACCGTTTGCCGTGGGCGGTCGAAGCGGTGGTCGTCGGCTCCGCCTCGCGGGAGTCCCACGTGTAGTTGCTCATCCGATAGAGGAGCACGTTGCGGAACTTGAGGCCCTGGTTGATCGTGTTCGAGAGGCCGTCGAGCGAGGTGTCCATGCTGACATTCTTGCCCGAGGTCTCGTACTTCTGCACACGAAGCGAGTACTTGCCGTCCTTGGTGGAGAGCGTCACGCCGTACTCCTTGGTTTCACCCGAGGGATTCCCGATGGGGTTGCCGTAGAAGTCGCTGCGGGTGTTCGTGACCTCGAAGTTCTTCGACTTGTTGAAGGAGAGGCTGACGTTGAGCGGCAGCGCGTCCTTGGGGAGGAACTTGTTCAGGTGCATAACCACGCCACCGGCGGTGGAGTGCGACTTGTAGATCGAATACTCCGAGGCCAGATGATAGACTTCGGGATCGATGTTCAGGATACCACGATTGCTGGAGACCGCCTTGGCGTCCGCGGAGCCGCCGGACCAGGTTTTCACCTCGTCATAGCGCCAGCCGAGGGTCGGCACGATCGCGTCATTCCACAAGTAGGCCTGCCAGGTGCCGGCGTAGGACTTCACCTTGCGCTGCGCCAGCGAAGCCCGGGTGAGCAGACGCGGGTCGGCGCCGTTGTCGTAGCTCAACAGATCATCCCGGAAGTTCGAATTCCAGCCGACGTAGTTGGCGGGATTCGAAGCCTGGTAGGTGGGGGTGGCGTTGCTGATCAGGCTGGTGAGCTCGGCCGGAACCGTCCACGGGTCGCCGAAGCCGACCGAGGCATCCGCCTTCCAGGTGGAATCGAAGTGATAGACATTCCCGGAGGTGAGCGCCACATCCCCGGTGATGCCGGGAATGTTGGCAGGCACCGTGTGGCCGGAGCCGAGGTAGATCACGGCCACAGGAGGACGCTCGGTGATGCTGATATTGGAACCGGTGTTCTGGTTCCAATAGCCGGCCCACGCCTGACTGTGGGCGTACATCTGCCAGCCGAGGGACTCGGTGTCGTAGGTGTCCTTGCTATAGACACCGTTGAAACGATGCCGGCCGAGCAGCTTCGTCCAGAAGCTGTCCTTGCCGAACAGGTCGGCGGCGCGGAGTTCGCCGAAGAGCGACACGCGGAAAGCCTCGCGCGTGCTCTCGAAGGACGACCCGGTGCCGGGTCCGCCCACGACGTACGCGCGGCCGAAGTTCGGGTTGGACGCCGGCGCGGTGGCCGCCACATCGGGACGGTCGCCGAGGTTCCGCAGGATATCGACGCTGAGCGCCGGGTTGTTGAGGAGCGACTCGCCGCCGTTCTTGTACCACTGGCGATCATACGTCACCTGGAGACCCAGTCGATCCCCGAAGGCGGTCTGGGTGAAATCGAGGTTGTAGGCATTCCAGTTGGCGAACTCCTTCTTGGTGTCGCCATCGATGAGCTGATTGTAGAAGTCGAAGACTCCGGAGTCGATGAGCGACTTGTCGCGATACTGGCCGTCTTGGAAGCCGGGAAGCGCCGCCTGCACCGCATAGGAAGCGAAGCCCCGGATGCCCGGGAACATGTCGCCATAACGCTGGTTGACGAGATTGGCCGAGGCACCCTGGACAACACCGGTCGTGGTCCGCGCGCCGCGGTTCACGAAGCCGCCGTAGATCTGCGCAAGGTGGCCGTCGTTCCCGTCGATGAACCAGATGGGCTGCTGCTGGTTGGCCGCAGTCTGTCCGATCCAGGGGTTGGAGGTCGCATTGACATCGGTGGCGTAATTGACGGCCATCTCGCCCAGTCCGCTGTTGGCGGTGTAGGAGCCGTCGGCATTCTGTTCGATCCCGCGATACCACGGGGAGAAGCTGTCGTAGGGCGGGAGCACGCGGGCGCGGTTGGCCTTGATCTCACCGGCCTCGTACTTGGCCTTGAAGCTGGTGTTGAAGCCTTCGGCCTTGATCAGCTTCGGGTCGAAGCGCAGTGCGACGGTGAAGCGATGGTCGTCCTCGTAGGCCGGATCCTGCTGGAACTTCTTGTTGTCCAGCAATCCCGACAGGCGGATCGACAGCACGTCGTCGATGAGCACCCGGTTGTAGTCGAGGCTGCCGCGCATGCTGCCATAGGAGCCGTAACGGAACTCGGCCTGCCCCTTGTTCAGGTAGGTGGCATTGTTGACCGAGGCGTTGATGATACCGGCCGGGCTGCCCAGACCGAACATGATCGTATTCGCACCGCGCTGGATGTCGACGCGCTCCACGTTGTACGAATCCCACGGAATGTCCGTGACGAAGAAGTCGCGGGTATTGTTAGCCGAGGACAAACCACGAACACGCTGATTCGGGTTCGCATTGCGGAGCGTGCTTGTCTCGTTGAGGGTCTGCCCGTTGCCCAAACCGGCATAGGTGCCCAAAGTGCCGGCCACTTCGGTGTTGGTCGTGTACTGGAGCAGGGTGGCGTTGTTGGTCGCGCCGATGTCCTTGAGGAACTCCTTGGTCACGACGCTGATCGAGGAACCAACGTCGCGAAGGTCGGTGCGGATACGGGTGCCGGCGAGGGTATCCGTCGCCACGTAGCCCGAGTCCGAGGTGGCCGTGACTTCGAACGGACTGAGGACAACCAAATCCGCCTCGCTGGCGGCGGGAGTCGGTTCAGCAGGAGCCGGAGCGGCCGTCTGGGCCGCGAGAGGCCAGGTGCCCGCAAGCGCGAGCGAGGCCAGTAGTGTATTACGTTTGGTTCGGTGCATTGTCGTTACTCGCCAAGCACCTCGACCCGAACAGCGGAAATGCCATTGGGCGCCGAGGTAACCAGGCATGGGGTTATTGCTGTAGTCTGGATGACTTGCAGTTGGATAGGAGGGCGGGTCTAGGCATGCGCCCACCCCCGGGGAAAGACAGTCATCCGCTAGGTCGACGTTGACCGACTAATACCGGAACAACTTTCCAAGTGTCTGTGTGTGCGCGCCCCCGGCCTCGATCGCGCGTGCTTACGGCCGCATGCCACCGCGGAATCGCCCTACCCGGGCGAAGCGCTCCCGCCCACCGCCGGTTCCGCCAACGGCTGACCCCACGACGCTGGCGTGCATCCGAACGAGACTCGCCTGCACCGAAGGATCGAGCCCGGCCGCCGGACGGCCCCGCCTCACGGCAGCCGCAGCTGCATGCCGATCTTCAGCGGCGTATTGCGGTCCTGGAGCACATCCCGGTTCGCCGCCACAATCTCCGGAACCTTGCTGCCGCTTCCGTAATAGCGCCGGCTGATACCGAAGAGGGAGTCCCCCTTCTGCACCGTGTGCACCCGGCCGGAAGGCGCGGAAGGCGGGCTGGCCGGCGCGGGCGCGACCGCCGCCGTCGCTTCGGCGAGCCTCGGCGAAGCCGGGCGCGCCCCTGCCACCGGGATCGCGGGCGCGACCTCCGGCTCCGCGGCCGACGGCTCATCCGACAGTTCGGTCGCCGACTCCGGCTCGGCGTCCGCCGCGGCCGCGACCTGCGGCCGCATCGACGCCGGCAGGCCGCGCAATTGGGCGATCTGCTCCTTGAGCTGGTAGTTTTCCTTCTGCAGCCGCGCGACGGTCTCCCGCAGGTCGAGCCGCTCGATCTGCCCCTCGAACGGGGTGGCCGGCAGGGTGCGGGCGAACTCCTTCATCGCCGTGTCGATGAGCTCCTTCGTCCGCGCCGCCTGCGGACTGTTGGGACGCAGCGCCAGGTAGTTGCGAAAATGATAGATCGCCGCGACCGGGTCCTTGATGTGCTGGAGATAGAGGATACCGCACTCCAGATGCGACTCGGGCGCGTCGCCGCCACGCCGCTCGATCACCTTCAGGAACGCCTCGAGCGCCTCCGGGGCCCGGCCGCCGCGCAGCAACTGCGTGCCGCGCCGATAGAGGGGCTCGTCGATCTCCGCGGCAAACGGCAGGTTCTCGCTCGGCTGGCAGCCGGCCAACCCCATCCAGCCGGCAAACACGAGCGCGGCCAGGGCGAGGGCGACAAGAAGGGAACGCATGACAATCGCGGGACAGGAAAATGGTTTTGATGGACGAAGCGGGAACCGTAGGGTGACACACAAGTCCTGCGACTCAATTCTTGATGAGCCCCGATGCCGCCACCGTCCTCGCCCAGGCGCGGACCTGCCTCGCCACCGAATCCGCCGCGCTGACCGCCACCGCGGCCGCGCTCGACGAACGTTTCGTCGCCGCCTTCCGCGCCGTCGAGCGGACCGTGGCCGCCGGCCGCAAGCTGATCCTCTCGGGCGTGGGCAAATCCGCCCACATCGCCGAGAAGATCGTCGGCACGCTCAACAGCATCGGCGCCCCGTCCCTCTTCCTCGACGCGACCCAGGCCCTGCACGGCGACCTCGGCCTGTGCACCGAGGGCGACCTCGCGATCCTCGTGAGCAACAGCGGCCAGACCGAGGAGCTCGTGCGCCTGTGCCCGCTGCTGCGGCGCTTCGGCGTGCACCTCATCGCCCTCACCGCCCAGGAACACTCGCCGCTCGCCGAGGCGTGCGACGAGCGCCTGCTCTACCGGGTGCCCGCCGAGGCCTGCCCGCTCCGGCTCGCCCCGACCGCCAGCACCACCGCCGCCCTCGCCCTCGGCGACGCCGTCGCGATGGTGCTGCTCGAGGCCCGCGGGCTCACCCGCGAGGACTTCGCCCGCTTCCACCCCGCCGGCAACCTCGGCCTGGTGCTGTTGTTGAAAGTCGACGACATCATGCGCACCGGCGACCGCCTGCCGATCCTGCCGCAGACCGCGCGCACCCAGGAGGCGATCCTCGCCATGACCGGCGCCAAGGCTGGCAGCCTCGCCGTGGTCGACCCGGCCGACGGCCGCCTCGTCGGCATCTTCACCGACGGCGACTTCCGGCGCAGCGCGCTCACCGGCCCCGATTTCCTGCGACAACCGGTCGCGCAGTTCATGACCCGCGCCCCCAAGACGATCGCCGCCGGCACGATGGCGGTCGAGGCTTTGAAATTGTTCGAGAAATACAAGATCGACGACCTGCTGGTGGTCGACGCCGCGCAGCGCCCCGTGGGCCTGGTCGACAACCAGGACCTGCCGAAGCTGAAGTTCTACTGACCGGCCGGGCGTCCGCCGCCACGGTGCGGTTACTCGCCGAGCACCGAGACCACCACCTCGCGCCGATGCGGCCCGGTCCGGTGCTCCCAGAGGAACACCCCCTGCCAGGTGCCGAGCAGGAGCCGCCCCTCGGCGAACGGGATCGTCTCGGAGGTGCGGGTGAGCGCCATCTTGATGTGGCCGGGCATGTCGTCCGCCCCCTCCGCGGTGTGCGTGAAATATGGATCACCCGCCGGCACCGCCCGGTCGAACCACGCCTCGAGATCGGCCCGTGCCGAAGGGTCGGCGTTCTCGAAGATCACCAGGCTGCAGCTGGTGTGGCGGCAGAACACGGTCACGATGCCCTGGCGCAGGCCCGCCCGCCGGAGCTCGACCGCGAGGCGGTCGGTGATCTCGTAGGTGCCGGCGCCCTCGGTCGCGACCGTGAGATGAGCTTGGTGGATCGGCATGGTTTCCGGCGGGCATCGGCCCGATCGTCGCGGCCCCGCAACCCCTTTCCGCGCGCCACGGCGCGCCGCTCCGAGGTCGCCGCAGGCTAGAACTTGATCGAGAGACTCGACCCCGTGACCCCGAAACGCGATTCGAGATCACGAAAATCCCGGTCGCTCGACCGGCGTGCCCTGCTGGAGACAGGGGTGGACCCCGGGGTGGTGGTTGCGGCCACGTACAACGGCTCGGAACCGTTCACCGTCGGCAGCGCCAACGACGCAAGCTGGAAGGAGCGTCCGGTCGTCTCCTCGATGCTGAGGTCCTGGACCATCTCGTTGAAGCGGGACCCCCACGAGCTGCGGAGGCGCCGGGCCGCGGGCTCCGTCGTGCCGACGGTCAGGTCTTCACCCGGTCGGCGGGCCGGGATCTCGGCTTCCGCCATCGCCACGGTGGACCAAGGCAGTGAACGCTCCCGAGAAGCCGCGACATCCGGCACCGCCACCGGCGCGGAAGGTGCGACCGTCGGCGCGAGCGCCACAACCGGAGAGGAACTCGGGGCGGCGGCGACGACCTCCGCCGACGTCGACGACACGGCGGAAGTGGCCTGGAGCGCCGCCTTCTCGGCCCCGAGCGGCCGGCTTGCGACCTCGACGGGGTTGTTGCGGGAGGCCGTCGTCAACGGAATCTGGATCACGACCAGGGCCACTGCCGCGGCGGCGGTGGCGGGCACGGCCCAACGCAGGCTGCGGACGAACGCCGGGCGGAAACGCGCCCAGCCCTGCGGGCGCTTCATCAGCGCGGCGAGCTGCTTCTGGCGCAGGCCGCGGTCGAACTCCGCCCAGAATTCCGGGGCGGGACGCTCCGCCCGCTTGAAACGCAGGAGGTCGTCAAGCGTCGGGCGGGGAGTGGGAGGCTGTGGTGCGGAGCCCATGTTCAACGTTTCAACAGGTCTTGCAGATCGGCTTGGAGTTGGTTCTTGGCGTAGTGGAGACGGGAGCGGACGGTGCCTTCGGAGCACTCCATCACTTCGGCGATCTCTCCGTGGCTGAGGCCCTCGATCTCGAACAAAGTGATGACGGTCCGATGCTTGATAGACAGTTTTTGGAACGCCTCGTTCAATCTTTGCCGCAGATCCCGCGCAAAAACTTCCTTCTCCGCCCCGGCCTCGACCGCCAACTGCGCCAGCCACTCGGGGGATTTCTCCTCTTCCGAGGCCTGTTCGATGCTGAAGAAGGTGCGCAGGCGGTTCTTGCGCAGATGGGAGTGGGTGGTGTTGACCGCGATACGGTACAACCAGGTGAAGAAGGAGGACTGGCCGCCGAAGCGGTTGATCGACTGGAAGGCCTTGATGAAGGCGTCCTGCGTGAGGTCGGCGGCGTCCTCCCGGTTCGAGGTGAGGTTGTAGACGATCGAGTAGATCCGCTCGCGATATTTGAGCACGAGCTGGTCGAACGCCGCCACATTGCCCGCCCGCACCTCCTGCACGACCACACCGTCGGCGTCGGCCTCCGCCTGGCGCTCAGGCGAGGCGACGAGGGACCGGCTGATGGTCTTGATGAATTCCATGGGGCGAGCGGGGCGAGAAACTAGGTCGGGGGCCCCGGCTGGCAAGCCCGGGGCGCGGGCGATGTTGTCAGGAACCAGCTAAAAGCCGGTCGAGCTGACCCTCAAGGTAGGCCGCAAGTTCCCCGAGCATCGTCGTCGCCGGCACCGCGGCCCACGGCGCGAGCTCAGCCCGCGCCGCCGCAATCTCCCCGCGCGCCTCCCGCCCGACCGCCTGAAACACCCCGGCGGCACGCATTCGCGCGGTCAGCTCCGGACCGGCCGTCTCGCCACCTCCCCGCAACACCGCGAGCAGGCGCTCGGCCTCGGCCGGTTCGCTGCGCTCAAGCAGGCAGAGGACAGGCAGGGTCAGTTTGCCGCTCGCCCAGTCCGTCCCGAGCGTCTTGCCGGCGCCCTCCGCCGTGCCCACGAAATCCGTCAGGTCGTCGTAGATCTGGTAGGCGATGCCCAGACGCCGACCGAAACGTCCGGCCGCCTCGACGAAGCCGTCCGCCCCACCGCCCAATCGCGCCCCCAACCGGCAGGAGACGTGGAAAAGTTCGGCCGTCTTCAGGTCGATGATGCGGCGGTAGCGCTCGCGCGACGGCGCCGCCCCGGGGCCGCCGAGCGTCTGCACGATCTCGCCCGTGCACACCTGCCGCGTCGCCACCGCCACGCTGCTGCACACCTCCGTCGTGGGAAACTGGGTCGACAGCCACATCGCCTGCGCGAACAGCGCGTCGCCGAGCAGCACCGCCACATCCGGCCCCTCCTTCGCCGACACCGTGGCCCGCCCGCGGCGCAGCGCCGCGTGGTCCATGATGTCGTCGTGCACGAGTGTGGCCAGGTGGGTCATCTCCACCACCGCCGCCGCCCGGACCAGCAGCGGCGCGGGCTCCGGTCGGCCGTCCCAGCCGGCGAAGAACACCAGCAACGGCCGCAGGCGTTTGCCCGTCGATTCGAGGCAATACAACGCGAGGTCGCGCACCTCCGGTTCGAAGTGCGCCACCTGCTCGCGCAGGACGGCGTCGAGCGCGCGCATCCCAGGTTGCAGCAGTTGCAGGATGGTCGCGAAGTCGCGGGGGGACGGCGGGATTTGGCTCGACGGATTCGGCACCGGCATGCTCGCTACGATGAAGTCGGACCCGGAAATGGCTAACCAATATCGCGCGGTGTACCTCCCATGAACGACGACCCTCTGCTCGTGGGCGCGATGATCGCAGTCGCCGCCTTCCTGTTCCACCTGTGGTGGCGCGATCTGGGGGCCGCCCGCGCCGGCCGGCCCAACCCGCGCGCGTTCCCGGGCGCCGTGCCGTGCGAGCGCCAGATTCTGCTCATCGCGATCGCCGGCACTTTGCTGCTGCTCGCCCTCGAGACCGGCGGTGAGGCGGTCCTGGGGATCGCCGACCAGCAGAGCACGGTCACCGTGCTCTGGAGCCTGTACAGCCTGGCGGCGGCGTTCATCGAGGAACTGACCTTCCGCGGTTATCTCGCCGTCACCAACCGGGGGCGCACCCTGCTCTGGAGCAGCATCGTCCTCTTCTCGGCGCTCTTCGCCCTGGCGCATCCGTTCCTCTGGCGTTGGGAGGAGGGGCACCTCGTGCTGCAGCTCACCGCGAAGGGCTGGTTCAGCACCGCGCTGGCTTTCGCCGGCTCGCTGTGGTTCTACGCTCTGCGTTTCGCGCCGTTCAACCCCGGGCGCTCGCTGCTGCCGTGCATCGTCGGGCACCTGACGAAGAACCTCGGGGTGTTCGCCCTCAAGGGCGCCGCCGGCTTCGTCTGCGGCTGGTACTGAGAAGACCGCCGCACCGGCCGGTCCCGGGCCGGAAGAGCGCGTCGTTGCCCCTGCGTGACACCCGTCCGCCCGCCGGCGGCGAGAAACGGCGTTGCCTCCGACCCCAACATCGGGCGACATCGCCCCACCCCCAAGGGTGTCGACTGTGACCGCTCCCCTCACTCCAACGACGACGCGGCGGCGCATCACGATGCGCCAAGCCCTCCGGCTCGCGTTCGCGGTGCTGCTGCTCGCCGTCACCGCCACCCTCCTCATCGCCTCGTACGTCGGCACCCGCACCCTCGCGCGCCAGCAGGCCGGTTCGCTCATGGCCGGCGTGCAGCGCGAGACCGAGGTGCGCCTGCACCGCATCTTCGACCCGATCCACCAGAAGGTGCTCGAGGACTATGCCGGCATCCGCATCGGCCGCTACACCACGAAGGCGCCCACCGCGCTCAAGGACCGGCTCTACCCCAACCTCTTCGCGCTCCCCCAGGTCGACTCCCTGATGGTGGGCGACCTCACCGGTTCCCAGTTTCTGGTGATGCGCTACACCCCGGCGGTCCTCGCCTCCTCCCTGCTCGCGCCGGTGGCGGCCGAGTTGCCGGCACCGCCCTCCGGCGCCGCGCTCCAGTTCTTCACCCGCGACTTCCGGCCCGCCGACTGGGGCGAGAACAGCCACTGGACGCTCTGGGACGAGGTCGGCCGCACCGCCGTGCGCAGCTGGGAGCTGCCCCTGCCCGGCTACGACGGCCGCCGCCGCCCGTGGCATCGCGCCGCCATGGCCCGCTTCGCCGACATCCCCCTCGACCAAGCCCACCAAGCGGGGGACCACCTCGTCGCCTGGACCGACGTCTACCCGCTGTTCACCACCGGCAAACCGGGCATCTCGGCCTCGATCGCCGGCCGCGACCCGGCCGGCCGCGTGCTCATCGTCGCCTACGACCTGCTGCTCGACGAGATCGCCCAGTTCACGTCCTCGGCCCGGCCCTCGGCCCACGGCCAGCTCCTGGTCCTCACCGACGACGGCCGCCTGCTCGGCCCCCCGCGTGACGACCGTCCGGATGCCGAGACGCGCCGCGCCGCCGCCCTCATCCAGCCGCTCGCGCCGGAGGCCTACCCGACGGCGGCCACCGCCGTCGCCGAATGGCAACGACACCACGGCCGGGCCGCCGGCCGGTTCCCCGCGCGCATCGACGGCGCCGTCTGGTGGAGCAGCTTCGCCCCCTTCGAGATCGGCGCGGGCCGGTTGCTCTGGGTCGGCGTGCTCGTGCCCGAGACCGATCTGGTGCCCGCCGCCGTGGAGCACCAGCGCACCATCCTCGTCGTCGGGGGGCTCGCGCTCGTCCTCGCGTTCCTCGTCGCCGGCTGGCTCGCCCGGCGCTTCGGGACGCCGCTCGCCGCGCTCGCCGGCCAGGCCCGGCGCCTGGCCGAACTCGATCTGTCGCCCTCCCCGGAGATCCAGTCTCCGATCGCCGAGCTGGCCGCGCTCTCCCGCACCATCGCCGAGACGCGCGAGTCCCTCCGCCAGCGGATCGCCGAACGCGAGAACGCCCGCCTCGCCCTCGCCGAGAGCGAACGCCAACAGCGCACCCTCACCGAGAACACCCCCGACATCATCATCCGGTTCGACGCCCGGACCCGTCACCTCTTCGTCAATCCCGCGCACGCCCGCGCCACCGGTTTCGCCCCCGACCAGGTGCTCGGCCGCACCCTCGCCGAGGTCGACTATCCTTCAGGGATCCGCCAAGGCTGGCAGGCCCTGCTCGACGGGGTGTTTGCCAACGACGAACCGGCCCGCCTCGAGTTCGAGTACCCCACTCCTGCCGGCGCCCGTTTCTTCGAGGCGCGCATCCTCCCCGAACCCAGTGCTGCCCCCGGCCACCGCACGGCCCTCGCCGTCGTCCACGACATCTCCGAACGCGTCGCCGCCGCGACCGCCCTCCAACGCAGCGAGGCGCGCTATCGCACGCTCATCGAGTCCGCCCTCGTCGGCATCGTCGTCCATCAGGACGGTTTCGTGCGGTTCGCCAATCCTGCCGCCCTCCAGCTCTTCGGCTGGGGCAGCACCAGCGAGGACATCCGACACGTGCGCTGGGATTCCGTCGTCGACCCCTCGGCACACGCGGAGATCGCCGCCCGCTGCGCGGAAGCCCTCGCCGGCCATCCGCCGCCCCTGCATCCCGGCTGGCGTTTCCGTCGCCACGACGGCGGGTTCGCCTGGGTCCAGTCCAGCGTCACCGCCATCGAGTGGGACGGGCGGCCGGCCTGCCTTTCCTTCCTGCGCGACATCACCGATCTGCGCGCCGCCGCGGAACGCGAGCGCACCTTGGAGGAGCAGTTGCGCCATGCCCAGAAACTCGAGGCGGTGGGGCTGCTCGCCGGCGGGATCGCCCACGATTTCAACAACCTCCTGCAGATCATCGGCGGCAACGCCCAGTTCGCCGATGATCCGGACGTCCCCGACGCCGATCGCCGCGCCTGCCTGCAGGAGATCAACAAGACCGTGCAACGCGCCTCCCAGATGACGCGCCAACTCCTGGCCTTCAGCCGGCGCCAGGCGCTCTGCCGCGAGGAGACCGAACTCAACGCCTTCGTCGCCGACCATGTGCAGATGATCCGGCGCCTCATCCCCGAGACCATCACGCTCGATCTTGTGCCCGCCCCGGCGCCGCTCCGCCTCCAGGCGGACCGCGGTCAGCTCGAGCAGGTGTTTCTCAACCTCTGTCTCAACGCCCGCGACGCCATGCCGAAGGGCGGCACCCTCACGATCCGGCTCGACTCCCTCGTGCTCGCGGGCGCCGCCGCCGAGCGCCGTCGCCTCCCGGCCGGGAAGGAATATATCCGTATCGTTGTTTCCGACACCGGCCATGGCATGGACCCGTCCGTTCTCGACCGGATCTTCGACCCGTTCTTCACCACCAAGGCCCGCGACAAGGGGACCGGGCTCGGCCTCGCCGTCGTCTACGGAATTGTGCGCCAGCACGAAGGGCACATCGAAGCCGCCAGCGCACCCGGGCGCGGGACGCAGTTCACCATCCACCTGCCCCTGCGCAACGAACGGGGAGCCCAGCGCGACCACCCCACCGCGGAGGCCGCAGCCCCGCACCATGCCGGCGGCACGATCCTCCTCGCCGAGGACAACGAGCCCATCCGTCGCATCGCGGTCACCACGCTCGAGCGCGCCGGCTACCGCGTCCAGGCCTGCGCCGACGGCCGCGCGGCCGTCGAATGTTTCCAGCGCGATCCGGCCGGCTTCGACCTGCTTTTCTTCGACGTGATGATGCCCAACCTCACCGGCTTCGAGGCGGCCCGCCTGTGCCGCCAACTCCGGCCGGAGATCCCCGTCATCTTCGCCAGCGGCTACGCGGCCGACTCCGTCGACCAGGACGAAAGCATCCCCGAGGGCGCCCACCTGCTGCAGAAGCCCTACCGGGCCGAGTCGCTGCTCCAGCTCGTCGCCCGGATGCTCGCCGCCCGGCGCAGTTGAATCCGGCGCGGTGCCGGGCCGCGCGTGGACGTGTGGTCACCGGACCGGCAACACGTGGCGGTAGAAGAAGAGGAAATGGCAGGCGCTGCCGCCGAGCACGAACAGGTGCCAGATCGCGTGGCCGTACGGCAGCCGCCTCCACACGTAGAACGCCACGCCGGCCGTGTAGGTCACGCCGCCGGCCACCAGCCACCCCAGCGCCGCGCCGGACAAGCGCTGCCACAGCGCCGGCAGCGCAAACACCACGATCCAGCCCATCGCCACGTACGCACCGAGCAGGACCTTCTGGAAACGCTGGATGAAAAGAAACTTCAGCGTGATGCCGGCGACCATCACGCCCCACACGATCCCCGCCATCGTCCAGCCCAGCGGCCCGCGCAACGTCACCAGCAGGATCGGCGTGTAGGTGCCGGCGATCAGGGCGAAGATCGCCGCGTGGTCGCAGCGCTTCAACCACGCCTTCGCCTTCGCGCCCGGAACCGCGTGGTAGAGCGTCGAGGCCAGATAGAGCGCGATGAGCGAGGCGCCGTAGAGCGAGAAGCTCACCACCCGCCACGGATCGCCCACCCGGGCGGCGCCGCCCACCAGCACCACCAACGCCGCGATCGCAAGCACCACGCCCACGCCGTGGGTGATGCTGTTGGCGATCTCCTCACCGGTCGAATACGCCTTCGTCTCGCTCATCGCTCCGCATCCTCGCGCCGCCCGCCGGCGGAAGCCAGTCCGCATTCCGCCCCGCCGTGGGCGTGACGGAGTTCCGCTCAGCCCCCAGGCCGCGGCGCAGGCGTCCCGGCCTGCGTCTCTCGCCACCGCAGTTCTCCCGGATCGCCGGCACCGCGGCCGGCGCCACGCCACCGCTTGGGCAACGCCCAGCTCCAGTGCAGCTCCTCCTTCGCAGGACGCGGACGCGAAGAAGCCCGCCGACTAACCGGCGGGCTTCCGGAAAAAAGCGGCGTGATGGATCGAACCTACTCGATCCTCACTCCCCGCTACTCGCTACTTCATCCCCACCTCATGTCTTCCAGAGCTGGAGGACCTTGAGATAGTTGGCGCGCTCGAAGGCGGAGGGGTCGGGACAGTTCTGGAGGCTGAGGGCACCGCGCATCTGGCCCACCGACTCGTACTCCTTCTCCTGCATCCATTTCTCCAAGCCATCGAGCAGGGTGCGGAGGTGGGCGGGGTTGTGCTTGAGGATCGAGGAGACCACCTGCACCGCACTGGCGCCGGCCAGGATCGCCTTCGTGACGTCGCCGGCCGAGTGCACGCCGCCCGTGCAGGCCAGCGGCAGCTTCACCTGTCCGAAGAGGATCGCCAGCCAGCGCAGGCGCAGGCGGAGCTCCTCGGGCGAGGAGAGGTCGAGCTTCGGCAGCACCTCGAGGGCCTCTAGGTCGATGTCGGGCTGGTAGAAACGATTGAAGAGCACGAGGCCGTCGGCCCCGTTGGCCTCGATCTCCTTGGCCAGATGGGCGAGCGAGGAAAAGAAGGGCGAGAGCTTCACCGCCACGGGGATCTTCACGCCGGCCTTCACCGTGCGCACGATCTCGAGCAGGTCGGTCTCGACCTCCTCGCCGGAGACGGCGGCGTCGGTGGCCAGGTAGTAGAGATTCAACTCCAGCGCGTCGGCGCCGGCCTGCTGGATGAGGTTGGCGTACTCGACCCAGCCGCCGAGCTGCGTGCCGTTGAGCGAGGCGATGACCGGGAGCTTGCAGCGCTCCTTCACCTTGCGGATGTGCTCGAGGTACTCCTGCGGGCCGAGGGCGTAGTCGTCGCTCTCGGGGAAAAAGCTCGCCGCCTCGGCGAAGACGTCCTCGTGCCGCTTGAGGTGGGCGTATTCGGCCTTCATCTCGCGGTCGATCTGCTCCTCGAAGAGCGAGTGCAGCACGATGGCGGAGGCGCCGGCGTCCTGCAGGGCCTTCACGTTGTCGAGGTTGTCGACCAGCGGCGAGGCGCCGGGCATGATCGGGTTGGCGAGCTTGAGTCCGAGGTAGGTGGTGGAGAGATCGAGGGCCATTTGGGTATCGGGTTGCGAGTTAAAGTGAGCGGAGACGGCGCGCGGGCGCCGGTGGCGGATAGTAGGTAATGTTCAGTGACATGAAACACAAAACGGAGCGCGGAAAAAAGGGCGGCACCGCCGCGGTGCCGCCCCTCGAAGACTTCACTGGACGATCTGGTACATCGGCGAACTCAGGACGCCGGCGCGGCGGGGGCGGCCTTCGCGGCGGCGGCGGCCTTGCTGGCCTCCGCCATCTGCTGGTACACGGCCCACCGGGCGTTGACGTTCTTCTGCGCCACCTCGGCGAGGGCCTTGGCGCGCTCCGGGGCAGCCTTGTGCAGGAACTTGTAGCGGATCTCGTTCTGCGTGTACTGCGAGAGCGCCACCTTCGGCGCGGCCGAATCGAGCACGAAGTCGGCCTCGCCCCGGGCGATGCGGCGCGGGTCGTAGCGGAACATCGGCCAGTGGCCGGACTCGACGGCGAGCTTCTGCTGGTCGAAGCCGTTGGCCAGCGAGTAGCCGTGGGCGATGCAATGCGCGTAGGCGATGATCAGCGACGGACCGTCGAAGCTCTCGGCCTCGCGGATGGCCTGGATCGTCTGCGTGTCCTTGGCGCCCATGGCAATGCGGGCGACGTAAACGTTGCCGTACTGCACGGCCATGAGGGCGAGGTCCTTCTTGCCGGTGTCCTTGCCGTTGGCCGAGAACTTCGCGACCGCGCCGATCGGCGTGGACTTCGACTTCTGGCCGCCAGTGTTGGAATACACCTCGGTGTCGAGCACGAGGATGTTGACGTTCTTGCCGGTGGAGAGGACGTGGTCGACGCCGCCATAGCCGATGTCGTAGGCCCAGCCGTCGCCGCCGAACACCCACACGCTCTTCTTGACGAGGTAGTCGGCGATCTGGGCGAGGGTCTTGGCCTGGAGCGAGCCGATGCCGGCGAGCTTGGTCTTCACCGCGGCGACGACGCGACGGGCTTCGGCGATGCCGGCCTCGGTCGACTGGTCGGCCTTGGCGAGCGCCTCGACGAGGCCGTCGCCAAGCTGCGGGGCGAGCTCCTTGAGGAGGAGGTGCGCCTTGCGCTCGAGTTGGTCGGCCGCGAGGCGCAGACCGAGACCGTACTCGGCGTTGTCCTCAAACAGCGAATTCGACCAGGCCGGACCGCGGCCGGCGCCGTCGGTGCAGTACGGGGTGGTGGGCAGGTTGCCGCCGTAGATCGAGGTGCAGCCGGTGGCATTGGCCACGAGCATGCGGTCGCCGAAGAACTGCGTGACGAGCTTGATGTACGGGGTCTCGCCGCAGCCGGTGCACGCGCCGGAGAACTCGAAGAGCGGCTCCATGAACTGCGAGCCCTTCAGGTCGGTCTTGAGCTTGGTGCGGTCGGGCTTCGGGAGCTGGAGGAAGAAGCTCCAATTCTCGCTCTCCTGCTTCACCAGCGGGGCCTGCGGCGCCATCATGAGGGCCTTCTTCTGCAGGTTGGTCTTGTCCTTGGCCGGGCAGACCTTGGCGCAGAGGGTGCAACCGGTGCAGTCCTCGGGCGCCACCTGGATGGTGAAGGCGCAGTCCGGGTTCTCGTTGGAGCGGAACTTCGTGCTCTTGAAGGTCGCCGGAGCGCCCTCGAGAGCCTTGTTCGGGTAGAAGCTCGTGCGGATCGCGGCGTGCGGGCAGACCAGCGCGCACTTGTTGCACTGGATGCACAGCGAGGCGTCCCAGGTCGGGATCTCCTGCGCGATGTTGCGGCGCTCCCAACGGGTGGTGGAGAGCGGATACGTGCCGTCGATCGGGAAGGCGGAGACCGGGAGCAGGTCGCCTTCGCCGGCCATCATGCGGGCGGTGACGCGCTGCACGAAGTCCGGGGCCTCGACCGGGACGACCGGCGGGCGGCGGCGGGTGGTGGTCGGCGCGGCCGGGACGGTGATCTCGTGGAGGGCGGCCACGGAGTTGTCCACCGCGGTCCAGTTCTTCTTCACCACGTCCTCACCCTTCTTGCCGTAGGATTTCTGGATGGCCTTCTTGATCGC
>JAEWNN010000089.1 GCA_023457035.1 Verrucomicrobiota bacterium | reverse complement strand
CGGCGGGCGCGGTGGGACGCGCGGCCGGGCGGGAGGTGGGCCGAGAGACGACGGACGGTTTGCGGACTGCACGAGCGACACTCATCGCTGAAAATAGAAGGGACCGACTTTTACGATTCGCCCGCGTTTGGCAAGAGGTTGGATCGACGGATTTTTCGGCCGAGTTTGAACGCTCCATCTCCGCCATTGCCCGGCGGGGACGCCGAGGCATCGTCGGGTCCGTGAAGATCGCCTTCCTTAGCGGGACCAGCATCGCGAAATCATCGCTGTTCGACTCGTGGCCCGAGCGCGAGATCGAGACCCACCACGGCCGGGCGATCGTGCGTAGCGATGGGGAGCATGTGCTCCTCAACCGCCACGGCCCGGCGTACCTGCCGCCGCATGCGATCAACCACCGCGCCAACATCCAGGCGCTGGTCGACCTCGGCTACCGCGATGTGGTGGCGCTGTGCTCGGTCGGTTCGCTCCGGCCCGATCTGTCGCCGGGGACCGTGCTTTCGTGCGGCGACTATATCAGCTTCCGTCCGTTCACCTTTTCGGACAGCGAGCTGCGCGCGCTCGGCCCGGAGATCGCCAACAACCTGATCGGCCGCATCGCCGCGGTGCTGCCGTACCCGCTGCCGCAGGGGAAGATCTACATCCAGACGCCCGGCCCGCGCTTCGAGACCCGCGCCGAGGTGCGCGTGCTCGCCCAGTGGGGCGACGTCGTCGGCATGACGGCGGCGGCCGAGGCCGACCTGTGCCGCGAGGCCGGCCTGAACTACAACCTGCTCTGCATGGTCGACAACTATGCCAACGGGATCGGCGCCGGGGAGCTCTCGCCCGAGACGTTCGGCGAACTCGTGCGCGCCAACCAGGTGAAGGTCGACGACCTCTTCCGGCGGCTGCTGACGTTGTTTGCCTGAAACGCCCGCCGGGCTTTCCTCCCTGCCATCATGAAGATCCTCGCCAAGTCCCGCACGCTGGCCGCCGACGAGGCGGCCTTCACCCCCGAGTTGCTGCGCGCCGAGGCCGAGACGGCTTGGCGTCTCCAGCAGGCGGGCACGCTGCGCGAGATCTACTTCACCGGCGCCGGCGAGGCGGTGCTCGTCCTCGAGGCGGCCACCGCCGCGGCGGCGCGGCGCGTGCTGGCGACCTTGCCGCTGGTGCGCGCGAAGCTGATCGAGTTCGAGATCGACGAATTGCGCGCCTACGGCGGTTTCGCGCGGTTGTTCGTGCCCCACGCACCGGCGGCGAAACGGCAGCGGCGGCGCGCGACTTGAGTCGCCGCCGGCCTGGGCCGTTCCTGTTGGTGCCCGGGCAATCCATTCCCGTCACCTTCGCATCCTCTCACCATGAAAGTCTCCGTCTTCGGTTTGGGCATCATCGGCGCCATCTGGTCGCGCCACTATGAAGCCGCCGGCCTGCTGGCCGCGGCTTGGAACCGTTCGCCGAAGCCGGAGACCCCGCGCTGGCAGGCCGACGCCGTCGCCGCGGCGCGGGCGGGCGAGCTGTTGCAGATCGTGATCGCCGATCCGCCGGCCGTGGCGGGGCTGCTCGAGGTGATCGCACCGGCGCTCGGCGCCGGGAAGATCGTGGTGCAGTCGAGCACCATCGATCCGCAGAGCAGCGAACGGTTCCGCCAACTCGTCGAGTCGCGCGGGGCGCGGTACGTCGAGGCGCCGTTCACGGGCAGCAAGCCCGCGGCCGAAGCGCGCAAGACGGTGTTCTTCCTCGGTGGCGACGCGGCGACGGTGGCCGCGGTCGAGCCGGTGCTGGCCAACCTCTCGGAGCTGCGTTTCCACATCGGCACCAACGTGCAGGCCTCCACGCTGAAGCTGGCGATGAACCTGCAGATTGCCGGGGTGTTGGAGGCGATGTGCGAGGGGCTGACCTTCGCACGCCGCGCCGGCATCGCCGACGACACCTTCTTCAAGGTGCTCGAGTGCAACGTGGCCAACTCCGGGCTGACCAAACTCAAGGGGCAGAAGCTGCGCGACGGCGATTTCGCGCCGCAGTTCTCCGTGAAGCACATGGGCAAGGACCTCCGGCTCGCGGTCGAGACCGCCGGCGCGGCGGCGCTCCCACAGACGGCGCTGGTGCGCGACCGCCTGCGCGAGGCCGAGCAACGCGGCTGGGGCGACGAGGACTTCTCCGCGTTGCTCAAGCTGCTCTGAAACACCCCGGCGCCGCGCAGAAACGATCTTCCACTCGGCGCCCGGGCCGCTATTCCTCCGCCCATGGCCAACACACCTCTCCGCATCGCAGTCGTCGGGTATGGAAACATCGGACGCGCGGCCCTCGAGGCCGTGCGCGCGGCCCCGGACATGGAGCTGGCCGGCGTCGTGCGCCGGAGCACCGCCGCCGGGGCTTCCGTGCCGCCCGAGCTGGCCGGCACCGCCGTCGTCGACGACGTGGCCAAGCTCGGCAAGGTCGATGTCGCCATCCTCTGCGGACCCACGCGCAGCATTCCCGAGACCGCGCCGCTCTACCTTCGCCGGGGTATCCACACCGTGGACAGCTTCGACATCCATGGGCAGAAACTCTGGGAGCTCCGCAGCGCGCTCGACGCGCTCGGCAAGGAGCACGGGGCGGTGGCCGTCGTCTCCGCCGGCTGGGACCCGGGCAGCGACTCCATGGTCCGCACCCTGATGCTCGCGCTCGCGCCCCGCGGCATCACCTACACCAACTTCGGCCCCGGCATGAGCATGGGGCACTCCGTCTGCGCCAAGTCGAAGGCGGGCGTGAAGGACGCGCTCTCCATGACGATCCCGACCGGCACGGGCGTGCACCGCCGCATGGTCTATGTCGAGCTGGCGGACGGCGCCGACTTCGCGGCGGTGGAGCGGGCGATCAAGACCGACGAGTATTTCGCGCATGACGACACGCGGGTGTTCGCCGTGCCGAGCGTCGAGGCGCTGAAGGACATGGGCCACGCCGTGCTCATGCAGCGCAAGGGCGTGAGCGGGGGGGCGCAGAACCAGCTCCTCGAGTTCCGCATGACGATCAACAACCCGGCGCTGACGGGCCAGGTCATGGTCGCCTGCGCGCGCGCCGCCGCCACGAAGCTGCGACCCGGCGCCTACACGATGCCGGAGATCGCGCCGATGGATCTGCTGCCCGGCAGCCGCGAGGATCTGGTCAGGACCTTGGTCTGAGCTTCGGTTCCGGCCAGCGCGCGCCCCCCGGACGCGCTTGCCGTTTGCGAACAAGTTCCCGACCCGCGGCGGGGCGCCGAACGCGCCGCGCCGCGGAAGCCGGCTCAACGGATGTCGGCGTGGTAGCTCTGGAGCGACTTCACGGCGCCGTGGCCGCGGCGGTACTCGGCGATGCCCTGCACGGCGGCCTTCGCGGCGGCCACGGTCGTCAGGTAGGGGATCTTGTACTTCACGGCCGCCTTGCGGATGTAGCCGTCGTCGTGGGTGCCGGCCTTGCCGATGGGCGTGTTGATGATGAGTTGGATTCCCTTGCTCATCACCTCGTCGACGATGTTCGGCCGCTGGCCCTCGTGGATCTTGTGGCTGAGGTCGCACTTCACGCCGTTGTCCTGCAGGAAGCGGCAGGTGCCGCCGGTGGCGGTGAGGCGGAAGCCGAGCTCCTGGAACTTGCGCGCCACCTCGAGGATCTCGGGCTTGTCGCGCGACGTGACGGAGATGAATACCGTGCCCTGCAACGGCAGGGCGGGCTGCGCGGCCTCCTCGGCTTTGAAGTACGCCAGGCCGAAGCTCGGCGCCATGCCGAGGACCTCGCCGGTCGAGCGCATCTCCGGCCCGAGCACGGGATCGACCTCGGGGAACATGTTGAACGGCAGCACGACCTCCTTTACGCCCACGTGCGGGATGTGGCGGCGCGCGAGGGCGAGGTCCTGGAGCTTCGTGCCGAGCATGAGCTGCGTGGCGAGGCGCGCCATGGGGATGGCGCAGACCTTCGACACCAGCGGCACGGTGCGCGAGGCGCGCGGATTGGCCTCGATCACGTAGACTTTGTCATGGCAGATCGCGTACTGGATGTTCATCACGCCGCAGACCTTCAGCTCGCGACCGATGCGCATCGAGTACTCCTCGATGGTCCTGATGTGCTTGGGCGGGATCGTGACCGGCGGGATCGCGCACGCGGAGTCGCCGGAGTGGATGCCGGCCAGCTCGATGTGCTCCATGATCGCCGGGATGAAGGCGTCGGTCCCGTCGGCCAGCGCGTCGGCCTCGCACTCGAGGGCGTTGTCGAGGAAACGGTCGATCAGGATCGGGCGCTCGGGGGAGACGTCGATCGCGCGCGCCATGTAGTCGCGCAGCATGGCCTCGTCGTGCACGACCTCCATCGCCCGGCCGCCGAGCACGAAGGACGGGCGCACCATCACCGGATAGCCGATGCGCGTCGCCACGGCGACCGCCTGCTCCACGGTGCTGGCCATGCCCGACTCGGGCATCGGGATGCCCATCTGCTCCATCATGCGACGGAAACGGTCGCGGTCCTCGGCGAGGTCGATCGTGTCGGGCGAGGTGCCGAGCACTCGCACCCCGGCCGCCTCGAGCTCCTTGGCGATGTTGAGCGGCGTCTGGCCGCCGAACTGCACGACCACGCCCTCGGGCTTCTCCTTCTCGTAGATGGAGAGCACATCCTCGAGAGTGAGCGGCTCGAAGTAGAGCTTGTCGGAGGTGTCGTAGTCGGTGGAGACGGTCTCCGGATTGCAGTTGACCATGATGGTCTCGAAGCCGGCCTCGCGCAGGGCGAAGGCGGCGTGGACACAGCAATAGTCGAACTCGATGCCCTGGCCGATGCGGTTCGGGCCGCCGCCGAGCACCATGATCTTCCGGCGGTTGTCGACGGGCACGCGATCGGGGCCGTTGTAGGTCGAATAGTAGTAGGCCGCGGGCTTGGCCACGCCGCTGACGGGCACGGCGTCCCAGTGCTCGACCACGCCGAGGGCGATGCGCCGGGAACGGATCTGCGCCTCGGGCACCTCGAGCAGCTTGGCGAGGTACTTGTCGGCGAAGCCGTCGCGCTTGGCCTGGGCGAGCAGTGCGTCGGGCAGGTCGCGTCCCTTGCAGGCGAGTATCCGCTCCTCGAGCTCGACCAGTTCCTTCATCTGCTGGATGAACCACGCCTTGATGTGGGTCTTGCGGTGGAGCTCCTCGACGCTCGCGCCCTTGCGCAGCGCCTCGTACATGATCCACTGGCGCTCGCTGGTGGCGTCGTTGAGCAGGGCCATCAGCTCGGGCAGCGGGAGCTGGTTGAAGTTCTTCGCGAAGCCGAGGCCGTGGCGGCCGTTCTCGAGCGAGCGGATGGCCTTTTGAAACGCCTCCTTGTAGGTCTTGCCGATGCTCATCACCTCGCCGACCGCGCGCATCTGCGTGCCGAGCTTGTCGACCGAGCCGCGGAACTTCTCGAAGGCGAAACGGGCGAACTTCACCACCACGTAGTCGCCCGACGGCGTGTACTTCTCCAGCGTGCCATCGCGCCAGTACGGGATCTCGTCGAGCGAGAGCCCGCCGGCCAGCGTGGCCGAGACGAGCGCGATCGGGAAACCGGTCGCCTTCGACGCGAGCGCCGAGGAGCGCGAGGTGCGGGGGTTGATCTCGATGATGACGATGCGGTCGGTCTTCGGATCGTGGGCGAACTGCACGTTGGTGCCACCGATCACGCCGATGGACTCGACGATGCGGTAGGCGTACTCCTGCAACCGCGCCTGCAACTTCGGCTCGATGGTGAGCATCGGCGCCACGCAGTAGGAATCGCCGGTGTGCACGCCCATGGCGTCGACGTTCTCGATGTAGCAGACCGTGATCATGCGCCCCTTGGCGTCGCGCACGATCTCCAGCTCGAGCTCCTCCCAGCCGAGCACGGACTCCTCGACGAGGATCTGGTTGACCATGCTCGCGGCGAGGCCGCGGCTGGCGATCACGCGCAGTTCCTCGACGTTGTAGACGAAGCCGCCGCCGGTGCCCCCGAGCGTGTAGGCGGGGCGGATGACGACCGGGTAGCCGATCTCCGCGGCCACCTTCTCGGCCTCCTCGATGCTGAACGCCGGCGCGCTGCGCGGCATCTCGATGCCGAGACGTTTCATCGTCTCCTTGAAGATGATGCGGTCCTCGCCCTTCTCGATCGCGTCGGACTCGACGCCGATGATGCGCACGCCGTACTTTGCGAGCACGCCGGCCTTGGCGAGCTGCGAGGAGAGGTTGAGGCCGGTCTGGCCGCCGAGGTTGGGAAGGAGGGCGTCGGGCCGCTCCTTCTCGATGATCTCGGTGAGCGACGGCACGGTGAGCGGCTCGATGTAGGTGACGTCGGCCGTGCCCGGATCGGTCATGATCGTGGCCGGGTTGGAGTTCACCAGGACGATCTGGTAACCGAGGGCGCGCAGGGCCTTGCAGGCCTGGGTGCCGGAGTAATCGAACTCGCAGGCCTGGCCGATGATGATCGGACCGGAGCCGATGATGAGGACCTTCTGGATGTCGTCGCGACGAGGCATGATGGGGCGATGGGTTCGCAGCAGTAGTTGGGGAAAAGGGGACTGCGGACGCCGATCCTGACGAGGTCCGGCGAGCGGGCTCAATCCTCTTTCATGAAACGGTTTCATGAAAATTGGTTTAGCGGGATGGTGCAGCGGATCGCCGGACCGGGGCGGAGTCCGCGGACTGCCGGCGCAGTGGCACGGTTGCCCCTCGCGATCCCAATCGCGCAGCGCTCATGCGTCATTGGTGTCCAATATTCTGTTGCTGAAGAAAGTGTTAACAGGGACAGGTCAGAAAAATTAGACGTAAAGTGTTAACAGAAGTGTTAACAGGGACAGGTCAGAAAAATTAGACGTAAGGCCACTTGTGGGTAGGTTGCGGGCACGGCGATGAGGACGGCGCGCATCAAGATCGCGGCGGAGGAGGGGACGGCGGTGTACCACTGCATGACCCGGACGGTGAACGGCGAGCGGGTCATCGACGACCCGGCCAAGGAGGTTCTGCGCAAACAGCTCTGGCTCACGGCCGAGTTTTGCGGCGTCGAGATCCTGACCTACGCGATCATGAGCAACCACTTCCACGTGCTCGTGCGCGTCCCACAGAAGAGCGTGCCGAACGATACCGAACTGCTGCGCCGCCACCGGCTGCTTCACCCCAAACCGACCAAGTACCAGGCGGAACGGATCGAGGTTATCGAAGGCCAGCTCGCCTCCGGAGGAGCCGAGGGCGAGGCGTGGCGCCGGCGTCAGCTCGCGCTCATGGGCGACGTCTCCGCCTTCATGAAGCTGCTCAAACAGCGTTTCGCGATCTGGTTCAACAAGGCCCACAAACGCTACGGCACCCTCTTCGCCGAACGCTTCAAATCCGTGCTCGTCGAAAACCGGACCAACGCCCTGCGCACGATGGCCCTCTACATCGACCTCAATCCCGTGCGCGCCGGCCTGGTCGCCGACCCCAAGGACTACCGCTTCTGCGGCTACGGCGAGGCCGTCGCCGGCCACAAACCTGCCCGGGCGGGCCTCCGCCACCTCCACGGCGGCGACTGGCGCCACGCCCACGCCGCGCATCGTATCGGGCTCTTTGGCACCGGTTCCGCGCCCCGCGCCCGCGGCGCCACGATCGACCCCGCTTCCTTCGAGAAAGTCCTCCGCCAGAAGGGGCAACTCCCGCTGACCGACGTCCTGCGTTGCCGCGTGCGCTACTTCACCGACGCCGCCGTGCTCGGCTCCGAGGCCTTCGTGGCCACGCAACTGGCCGCCTTCCGCCGCCGCCACGGCACCCGCGCGCGCACCGCCCCGCGCCCGCTGCCGCCCCTCGCCGACTGGGGCGGCCTCACCGCCCTGCGCGG
>JAEWNN010000088.1 GCA_023457035.1 Verrucomicrobiota bacterium | reverse complement strand
AAGGGGATGATCGGCTTCCGGTCCTTCCGCTGCAAAGCCAACTTCGACAATCTCGTCATCGACAGCATCCGCGAAGAGTTCCGGTTCTAGCCGTCAGCACAGAAGACCTCAGCCTTCCGCGCGCATTGCCTCGCCCTCTGTCCGAGCCATCGGGCAGAGGGCTTTTTGTGCGAAGACCGCCGAAGCGACAAAGCCGGCCGGATTTTGAGGGTCGAACTTCGCACCGAGTGAAGATGACCGCGCCCGAATGCGCATCTGGCTCGATGCATCGCGGGGCCGATGTCAGGGCAATACGCGCCCGCTCCGGCCGTTCGATCGCTGCGCGGAACCGGGGGGGGCGGGGTTCACGGCCGGCGAGCGTACCAGCCGTTCCGATGCGAACAAGGCCTCTGAGGAAACAGGAGCGAGAAGACCGAAGGCAGGAGATGAACGGCGGGCGGCCCGAGGTAAGGACGGTTCTCTCGAAGATTCCTCCGCACGGGAGAACGGAACGCCCGTTCGCCCATCCCATGGCCGGCGTGATTCAGCCGCCGGCAGGCTCGCGGTGGCGGACGGCTCGGAGAGCCGTCCCTACCCGTCGCTCCTCGGGCCGGGGTCACCGCCCCGGCTCAGCACCCCGCCTCCGCCAGCGGCGTTCATCCGCGTCCATCTGCGGTTCCATCTCCGCTCTCCGCCCGACCCCGCGTTTCGCGCTTCCCCGCCGGCCCGCTTTGCGGGACAACGTTCCCCCGACTTCATGGACCACGAGCCGCACCAACGCCGCGAGGAGCCGCCACCTTGGCGGCTCGACTTCCCGCCGGAGCTGCCGATCACGGCGCGCCGCGAGGAGATCGTGCGGGCGATCCGCGAGCACCCGGTCGTGATCCTCTCCGGCGAGACCGGCTCGGGCAAAACCACGCAGTTGCCGAAGTTCTGCCTCGAGGCCGGCCGCGGGCGCCACGGTCGCATCGCCTGCACGCAGCCGCGCCGCGTGGCCGCGCTCTCCGTCTCGCGCCGCGTGGCCGAGGAGCTCAGCGTGCCGTGGGGCCGCGAGGTCGGCTGCAAGATCCGCTTCAACGACCAGACCTCGCGCCAGACCGTCGTGAAGTTCCTCACCGACGGCATGCTGCTCGCCGAGGCCCAGGCCGACCGCGACTTGCGCGGCTACGACACCATCATCGTCGACGAGGCCCACGAGCGCTCGCTCAACATCGATTTCCTCCTCGGCCACCTCAACCGTCTGCGCCACCGCCGGCCCGACCTGCGCATCGTCGTCACCTCCGCCACGATCGATACGCAGAAGTTCGCCGCGGCCTTCGGCGGCGCGCCGATCATCGAGGTGAGCGGCCGCACCTATCCCGTGGAGACGATCTACGCGCCGCTCGACGAGCTGCGCGAGGAGTCGGGCGAGTTCACCGTGGTCGACGCCGCCGTGGCCGCCGTCGAGCGGATCTGCGCGCAGTCACGCGGTGGCGACATCCTCATCTTCATGCCCGGCGAGCGCGAGATCCGCGACACCGCCGAGGACTTGGAGAAACGCGAGCTGGGCCGCGTGCAGATCCTGCCGCTCTTCAGCCGCCTCTCCGCCGCCGACCAGCAACGCGTCTTCGCGCCGTGTCAGGCGCGCAAGATCATCGTCGCCACCAACGTCGCCGAGACCTCGCTCACCATCCCCGGCATCAAGTTCGTCGTCGACAGCGGCCTCGCGCGCCTGAGCCGCTACGCGCCGCGCACGCGAACCAAGCGCCTCCCGATCGAACCGATCTCGCAGAGCAGCGCCAACCAGCGCGCCGGCCGCGCCGGCCGCGTCTCCGAGGGCGTCTGCATCCGGCTCTACGCCGAGGACGACTTCGCGCGCCGCCCGCTCTTCACCCAGCCCGAGCTCCAGCGCGCCAACCTCGCCGAGGTCATCCTGCGCCTGCTCGCCGCGCGGCTCGGCCAGATCGAGACCTTCCCCTTCATCGACCCGCCCGCGCCCGCGGCGATCACCTCCGGCTACGCGTTGCTCGAGGAGCTCGGCGCGCTCGAGCCCGCCGAGCCCGAACGCCCGCGCCGCCTCTCGCCGCTCGGCCGCGAGCTGGCGAAACTTCCCGTCGACCCGACCGTCGGCCGCATGCTCCTGCGCGCCCGCGACGAACGCGCCTTGCGCGAGGTGCTCGTGATCGCCGCCGCGCTGAGCATCCAGGACCCGCGCGAGCGCCCCACCGACGAGGAGGCCGCGGCCGACGCCGCGCACCGCAAGTTCGTCCACCCCGAATCCGACTTTCTCACACTCCTGCACATCTGGGACGCCTACCACGACGAGGCGCAGAAGCTCTCGCTCGGCCGCCTGAAGAAGTTCTGCCGCGCGCACTACCTGAACTTCAACCGCATGCGCGAGTGGTTCGACGTCCACGGCCAGCTCGCCGCCTCCGTCGACGAACTCGACACCGACGAGTGGCAGGTTCCGCGCGACGAGGCTGACTCCGCGGAGGACGCCGAGGACGAAGCGCAGGCCACCGAGGGCCGCCGGCGCCGCGCGAAGAACGAGAAGAGCGCCAAGACCGACGACTGGCGCTACGGCGGCGAACGCTACCGCGCGGTGCACCGTTCGCTGCTCAGCGGTCTGCTGGCCAACGTCGCCCGGCGCGACGAGGGCAACAACTTCAACGCCACCAGCAGCCGCAAGGTCTTCGTCTTCCCCGGCTCCACGCTGTTCATCCGCTCCGAGAAGCGCGCGCAGAAGCAGCCGGCGCCCACCGCGAAAGGCGGCGCGAAGCCCGTCAAAGATCTCTGGATTCTCGCCGCCGAGATGGTCGAGACCACGCGCCTCTACGCCCGCACCTGCGCCCGGCTCGACGCGCTCTGGCTGCTCGACCTCGGCCAGCACATCCTCAAGCGCAGCTACGGCGAACCCGACTGGCACGTCGACGCCGGCCGCGTGCTCGTGCGCGAGCGCACGCTCCTGCACGGCCTCGAGGTGCAGAACCGCCACATCGACTTCGGCCGCATCGACCCGGCGCGCGCCACCGAGATCTTCATCCGCGGCGCGCTGGTGGCCGACACGCTGGAGACGCCCACCCTGCCGTTCCTCGAGCACAACCGCCGCCTGCGCGACAAGGTCGCCACGATCCAGACACAAGTCCGCTCGAAGCACTGGCTCACGCTCGAGGAGGCCGCGTACGAGTTCTACAACCAGCGCCTCGCCGGCGCCGGCGTCTCCTCGGTGCAGGATCTCCAGCGCGAGTGGAAGAAGCACGTCACCGCCGAGCCGGGCTGGCTGCGCATGGAGGAGAAGGACCTACTCGGCGCGCTCGAGGAGTTCGACCCGAAGTGGTTCCCCGACCAGGTGCAGCTCGCCAACAGCGCGCTCCCGCTCGACTACACCTACAAACCCGGCGCCGACGAGGACGGCATCACCCTCCGCCTGCCCTACCGCCAGGCGAAGCTGCTCCAGCCCGCGCTGCTCGACTGGCTCGTGCCCGGCCACCTCGAGGAGAAAGTCACCCTGCTGCTCCGCGCACTCCCGAAGGCCGCGCGCATCCAGCTCCAACCATTGGAGACGACCGCGAAGGTCATCGCCACCGAGCTGAAGGCCGACGGCCGCCCGCTCGCCGAGAATCTCGCCGACCATCTCGCGCGCCAGTACCGCGTCGCCGTTTCCGCCGCCGATTTCCGCATCGACGAGCTGCCCGACCACCTGCGCGTACGCGTCGAAGTCGTCGACAACAACGGCAAGCCGCTCGCCGCCGGTCGCGAACTGGCCGAGGTGAAGACCGCGCTCGCCGAGCACGAGAAGACGCTCGTGCAACAGCCCGACGACACCATCGCCGTCGCCTGGCGCCGCGCCCGCGCGCAGCACGAGCGCGCCGGCCTCACCGACTGGACGTTCGGCGACTTGCCACCGCGGCTCGTGATCGCGGAGTCGGCCGGCGTGCCGGTGTGCGCGTTCCCCGGGCTCGTCGCCACGGGTCAGGCACAGGCGGCGCTGCGGCTTTTCACCGTCGAAGCCGAGGCCCGCGCGGCGACGCCCGCCGGCGTGGCCGCGCTCGTCGAGGCGCAGCTCTCGAAGGAGCTCGCGTGGCTGGAGCGCGATCTGCGCGACCTGCGCGAGCTCGGGCCCGCCGCCGTCGCGCTCATGCCGATGGAACAGTGGCAGAGCGAAGCGTTCGCCTGCGTCCGCACCTGGATCTGCGCGCAACCCGTGAGCCCGCTCACGCGCGACGCGTTCGTGGTGCGTGTCGCCGCCGCGCGCGAGACGCTGAAGGGCATCGTCTGGAAACTGATCGACCCGCTGCGCGAAGCGCTCGCGCTGCGCACCGCGCTGCTCACGCACCCGCAACCGTACGGCGGCATGGAGGCGGAACTCGCGGCGCTCATCGGACCCGGTTTCCTTGTCCACACACCGTGGGCACAGCTCCCGCACCTGCCGCGTTACCTGAAGGCCATGAAGGCGCGCGCCGACCGCTGGCGCCAGGACCCCGGCAAGGACCACCGCCGCGCGCTCCAGGTCGCGCCGTGGGCGAAGACGGTGATCGAGCTCTCGAAGGGTTTTCCGCGCAACGCCGAGCACTCCCGCCGGCTCGACGAGCTGCGCTGGCTGGTCGAGGAGTTCCGCGTGAGCGTGTTCGCGCAGGAGCTCGGCACCGCCCAACCCGTTTCCGAGAAGAAGCTGGAGCAGAAGCTCGGCGAGATCCGCGTCGCCGCGGCACTCGTCGGTGGTCTGCCGGCCCCGGCCACGCCGGTGGTGAAGCCGCTCGCGGTCGCCGTGGGCAGCCCGTTGCCGCCGGCGTCGGCGCCCGCGAAGCCCGCCAAGCTGACGAGCTTCGGCGACCTCGGCCGGATGCTCGGTCGGTAAGGCGCTCGTTCAGGGCGCCCTTTTCCGAGCGCCATCCCAGGATCCGATCGGCCGGGGCGAGCTGAAGGCTCGCCCCACGTGTTCACCGTCCCTCAAACGGGCACGGCGCACGCAGTTCGATTCTCTCCCGTAAAAACAGAAGGACCGCGTTGTCGCCAACGCGGTCCCCAGAATGATCACCCTTGAGATGGCGGCTCAGGCCTTCCGGCAACGGCGCAGGACCAGACCGAGCAGAACCAACCCGCCGAGCAGTCCATAGGTCGACGGCTCGGGAACAGGCGTACTGACAACATCGCGGACCGCCAGAGTGCTCGCGACGTCGTCGTCCACACGATTGGCGACCCCGAACTGGATTGTCCCAGTGAAAGGGGTATCGAAGGAGTAGGTCTGCCAGCCAGTGGTGCTCGAATTATCGTCGGTGTTTCCCAAGGACCCCACGCTCGACAGCGTGTACGGGGTCCCCGCCAACCTCACCCAGGCGTAATCGTCAAAGGGAAGGTAGTCGGGCGTGGAAAAGTTCCATGCGAAGGAGGTCAGGTTGACAACATCTCCCGTAAGCGTGGCGGTTCCGCTCAAAAAGGCGGTCCCAGCGTCGAAAGTGATCGCCCCGTTGGTGCCGATGGTTTGATCGAACTCGGTCAGATCGATGAGGGTGGCACGAGCGGAACTGGCCGCGAAAAGAGCCGAAAGCGCGAGGATCGAGAGGAGCTTTTTCATGGGTGGACTGCTGGTTCATGGGTATTAGTCCCCATTTCATCAAGCCGGATGTCCCCATATCTCGACTTCCGATTGTAATGTCCGCCCTCCGTCAGGGGTCACCGGAAACAGGCCGGTGACACAACGGGGACCATGGGCGCGTTGCGCAAAAACGCCCACAAGCGGAGCCCGGTCGACCGGACCACTGCTGGACTCTCCAGAAGAACGCCCGCACCACCGCCGCTGGCACGGCCGCTGCTAACCCCGACGTGCCCGTGCAAACGGGTTTTGGGGTAACATGGAAACTCCGCCGTGAGGCGGAGCCGCGAGACAACTATGGGCCCGGCGTTAAGGGGTTTACGCCGGGCCCTTTGTCTTTCGCCCCAGCGCATTTGCGCCCCACCATTCAACCAGCGGAGTCCGGTGTCGGCGAGGTGAGCGCGTCGATGAACCGGCGCATCGCCGGCGTAAGCACGCGCCCCTTGCGGTACAGGATCGCCAGCGGGCGGCTGTAAGTCTTGCCCTTGAACGTGACCGTCTTGAGCGAGCCCTGGGCGACCTCCTGCAGGACGGTCGCCTGCGGCACGATCGCCACGCCCGCGTCGATCTCCACGGCGCGTTTCACGGTCTCGATGTTGTCGAACTCCATCACCGTCTCGATCTCGAGCTTGTGGTCGCGCAGGATCAGGTCGACGGCCTTGCGCGTGGGGATGTCGGGGTCGAAGCCGATGAACTTGTGCCCCATGAGCTGTTTCATCTCGATCTGCCCGAGCTTGGCCAGCGGGTGCTGCGGGTGCGTGATGAGCACAAGCTGGTCCTCGCGGAACGGAACGGCCTCGATCTGCCGGACCTTCTGCGGGAACGCCACCAGCCCGAAGTCGACGGCGTTGTGCAGGATGTCCTCGTAAACGAGATTCGAGCGGCGGTACTCCACCCGGCAGTTCACCGCCGGATAGGTCTGGAGGAACGCCTTGATGTACGGCGGCAGCTCGTGGAGACCGATCGAGTAGATCGTCGAGATGCGGATCGTGCCGCTGATGATCTTCTTCATCTCCAGCAACTCGCTCTGGAGTTTCTCGAAGTGGTTGAGGATGTCCTTCGAGGTTTCGTAGACCCGCTGGCCCTCGCGGGTGAGCTGGAACTGTTTCTGGCTGCGGTCGATGAGCAGCGCCTTGAACTGGCGCTCCATCGAACGCGCCTGCTGGCTCACCGCCGACTGCGTGATGCCGTTGAGTTTGGCTGCCTTGGAGAAACTTTTCGTCTCCACCAAGTCCGCGAAAATCTTGAAGTTCTCAATTTGCATGGGGGGCCAAAGCGTTATGATCCCGATAATAGTGCCTAATAAATAGGCAATCCCCGAGTAGGCTCCGTTATGTCCAACCTCGCCGACACCTTCCCCGCCGCCCTCGCCGCGGTTCGCGCCCAGATCGCCGCCGCCTGCACCGCCGCCGGGCGCGATCCGGCGACCGTGCGCCTGCTGCCGGTCACGAAAAACCATCCGGCCGAGGCCGTGGCGCTCGCCGCCGCCGCCGGCTTCGAAGCCGTGGGCGAAAACCGCGTGCAGGAAGCCGTCGCAAAACAAGCCGATTGCGCCGCGCAGGGAGTGCGCGTGCGCTGGGAGCTGATCGGTCACCTCCAGTCCAACAAGGCCAAGCTGGCCGCCCGCCATTTCGACCGCGTCCAGAGCGTCGAGAGCGCCAAGCTCCTCGACGTGCTCGACCGCGAGGCCGCCGCCGCCGAGCGCGTGCTGCCGGTCCTGCTCCAGATCAACGCCGGCAACGACCCCGCGAAGTTCGGCGCCGAGCCCATCGACGCGTCCGCCCTGCTCGAACACGCTCTCGGCAAGCGTGCCCTCCGCGTCGAAGGCCTCATGACCATCGCCCCGCTCTCCGACGACCCCGAGGTGGCGCGCCGCACCTTCGCCAACCTCCGCACCATCCGCGACCAGCTCGTCGCGCGCTTCGGTGTGGCCCTGCCCGAGCTCTCGATGGGCATGACCGGCGACCTCGCCGCCGCCATCGCCGAGGGCAGCACGATGATTCGCGTCGGCACCGCGCTCTTCGGCGAGCGCACGCCGGCCACTGCCTCCGGCTGACTGCAAATCCCGCCGCCGGCCCCGCGCGCGGCGCCCGGCGGCATCGAAGCGGCGCCCCGGCATCCGAACAAAATGGTGTCGCGGCGCCCCGCGCGGTTGCGTTCCCATCGGGGCGATGGCCAACCGCCGCCCCAACCGACTGTCCCCGCAGACACCGCATGTCCATCCGCCCGCTGCCCCGGCAAACAGCGCCGGTAGCAACGCGGGCGGCCCGGCGACGGCCGCGGCCGATCCCGGATGGTCCTGCTGGCTGGGTGCATTGCTCTTCCTCGTCGTTCTCGCCGTGTTCCTGCCGGCGCTGCGGCACGACTTCATCACCTACGACGACCCCGCCTACGTGGTCGGAAACCCGCACGTGGCCAGCGGGCTCACCGCGGAGAACATCCGCTGGGCATGGACGAGCTTCGAACACTCCAACTGGCACCCGCTCACCTGGATGTCGCACCAGCTCGACTGCACGCTCTTCGGGCTCGCGCCGTGGGGCCACCATCTCACGAACATCCTGCTCCACGCCGCCGCCACGCTCGTGCTTTTTGTGTGGTTGCGGCGCGCGACCGGTTTCCGGTGGCGCAGCCTGGTCGTGGCGGCGCTGTTCGGCCTGCACCCGCTGCGCGTCGAATCCGTCGCTTGGATCGCCGAGCGCAAGGACGTGCTGAGCGTGCTCCTCGGCCTGTTCACGCTCTGGGCCTACACGGCCTACGCACAACGCCGCGCCGCGGGGCGTCCGCGCGCCGGCTGGCTCTACGCCGCGGCGCTGTTCCTCTTCGCGCTTGGGCTCACCGCCAAGCCCATGCTGGTCACACTGCCGTGCGTGCTGCTGTTGCTCGACCTCTGGCCGCTGGCGCGCGCCCCGCTCGCCGCGCCGCGCGCCTGGCCGCGGCTGCTCGCCGAGAAGCTGCCGTTCTTCGCCCTCGCCGCGGTCTCGTGCGTGCTCACCGCCAAGGCGCAGGCCGCTGGCGGCGCGGTGAAGGCGCTGGAGGATTTCACGCCCGCCGCGCGCATCGCCAACGCGCTGCTCGCCTACGCCCAGTATCTCGGGAAACTGCTCTGGCCGGCCGACCTCGCCGTGCTCTACCCGAACTTCGGCGAACAGCCGCCGCTCGGCGCCACGCTGCTCTGCGGTGCGCTGCTGCTCTCGCTCACCGGCGCCGCCGCGCTCGCCCTGCGCCGCGGCCGGCCGTGGGCGCTCGCGGGCTGGCTGTGGTTTCTGGGCACACTGGTGCCCGTGATCGGCTTCGTGCAGGTCGGCGGGCAGACGATGGCCGACCGCTACTCCTACCTGCCCTCGGTCGGCGTGACGCTCGTGCTCGTCTGGCTCGCGGCCGATCTCTCGGCCGGGCTCCCGTGCCGCCGGCTCATGCTCGCGGTGGCCGCCGGTGCCGGCATCGCCGCGTGCGTGGTAGCGACCTCGCTGCAACTGCGGCACTGGCGGAACAGCATCGCTCTCTTCCAGCACACCGTCGCTGTGACGGAGAACAACTGGATGGCGCACTACAACCTGCACCTCGCCTACCGGACGTCGCCGGCGACCGCGCAGGAAGCCCGCGAGGAGTTCCAGCGGATGGCCGCGATCATCGCCGCCATCGCCGAGCGCCACAACCGGCGCGGCGTGGCGCTGCTGCGCGAGCCCGGCCGCACCGCGGAGGCGCTCGCCGCCTTCGAGAAGGCGATCCGGATCAAGGGCGACGAACCCGCGCCGCGCCTCAACCTCGGCCGCGCGCTGCGGCAGCAACCGGGCCGGGAGGAGGAGGCGGTCGCGCAGTTCCGCGCGGTGCTGCGCTCCGATCCGGAGAACGGCGAGGCACTGCTCGAACTCGGCCGCACGCTCGCCACGCTGCCGGGCCGGCTCGACGAAGCCATCGCGCAGCTGCGGGTGGCGCTGTTCACCCTGCCCGAAACCGCCGAAACGCACGCGGCCCTGGCCGCCGCGCTCGCGCGCGACCCGCGCCGCCGCACGGCCGCGATCGCCGAATACGAGAAGGCCCTCGCGCTCGATCCCGCCCACGCCGAGGCCCAAGCCGGGCTGGCGCAGTTGCGCAGCGCCGGGGAGTGAGCCGAGCACCTCTTCAGGCCGTCACGCCAACGGCGTGAATGCGCGGCGTCTGACGCCGGGGTCGGAAACCCTCCCGCCCCGGAGCAAAGCCCCGCGCCTACCCGTTCGCCGTCTCGCCGCCAGCCTGCTCCAGCCGCAGGGCGGCGGCCTCCCACTCCTGCGTGGCGGTGGTGATCTGGTCGGTGATCGCCGTGAGTTCGCGGTTGAGGTGCTGGGCGCGGCCGGCGACCGCGTAGGTGTCGGGGCTTTCCAACTCCGCGGCGAGCTCGGCCTGCTTGGCCTCGAGCTGCGCGACCGCCTCCTCGAGCTTGCTCACCTCAGTGCGCAGTTTCCGGATCTCGTTCGGACTGATCTTCTTCGTCTTCCCGGCCTTCGGCACGGGCGCGGGCGCCGCGGCGGCGGCCTGCTGCACGGGGCGCGCGTCGGTGAAGCCGGCGGTGAGCGCGGCGCGCTCGTTGGTGGCCTTCGACTTGTCGAGGTAGTAGTCGTAGTCGCCGGCGTAGGGGGTGAGCCGGCCGGAGTGGACGTGCAGGACGGTCTGCGCGAGCGCGCGGATGAAGTAGACGTCGTGGCTGATGAACACGAGCGTGCCCTCGTACTGCTTGAGCGCGAGGACGAGCGCATCGATCGACGCGATGTCGAGGTGCGTCGTCGGCTCGTCCATGAGCAGGAAGTTGGGCGGATCGACGAGCAGGCGGGCGAGCGCGAGGCGGGATTTCTCGCCGCCGGAGAGCACGCCCACGGGCTTGAAGACGTCGTCCTTGCGGAAGAGGAAGGCGGCCAGGATGGTGCGCGCGCGCTGCTCGGTGAGCTGGTTGGCCTCGGTGCGCAGTTCCATCACGTTTTCCAATACCGTGGCCTTGGTGTTGAGGTTGTCGCCGCGGTTCTGCGCGAAGTAGCCGGCGACGACGCTGCTGCCCAGCTCGCGCTCGCCGCCCTGGATCGGGATCACGCCGGCGAGGATCTTCAGCAGCGTGGACTTGCCCGCGCCGTTGGGGCCGACGAGCACGATGCGCTGGCCGCGCTCGGTCTCGAAGTTGAGGTCCCGGTACACGACGTGGTCGCCGTACGCCTGCTGCACGTGGGAAAGGGTGACGACGCGCAGACCGGAGCGCGGCGGCTGCGGGAAGCGGAAGTTGACGCGCTTGAGCTCCTCGACCGGCGCCTCGACGGCCTCCTCCTGGAGCCGCTCGATCTGCTTCTCCTTCGACTTGGCGCGCGAGGCCATCGAGGCCTTGGCGCCGAAGCGGTCGACGAACTTCTGGAGGTGGGCGATCTCGCGCTGCTGGTTTTTGTACTGCGCGAGCTGCTGGGCCTTGCGCGCCTCCTTCTCGTTGAGGAAGTCGTCGTAGTTGCCGGTGTAGCGGTGGAGCGTGCCGCCGCGCAGCTCGAGCATGCCGTTGCACAGGGCGTTGAGGAACGCGCGGTCGTGCGAGATGATGAGCAGGCCGCCCGGGTAGCGCGTGAGGTAATCCTGGAACCACAGCAGCGCCTCGAGATCGAGGTGGTTGGTCGGCTCGTCGAGCAGCAGCAGCGCCGGCTCGCTCACGAGCAGGCGGGCGAGATGCGCGCGCATCACCCAGCCGCCGGAGAACGTGTTGGCCGGTTTCTCGTGGTCGGTCTCGCGAAAGCCGAGGCCGGCGAGGATCTTCTTGGCGCGCGGCTCGAGCGTCCAGTCGATGTCGTAGTCGTCGTCGTTCTCCGGGACGAGCTTCTTGCCGCTGGTGGCCAGGTGCAGGATCGTCTCGTCGCCGGCCGGCGCGCTCTCCTGCGGCAGGAAGCCGAAGTCGGCGCCGCGCTCCCACGTGATCGTGCCGGTGTCGGGCGACTCCTCGCCGAGGATGAGGTTGAAGAGCGTGGATTTGCCCGCGCCGTTGGCGCCGACCAAGCCGAAGCGGTCGGTGCGCGCGACGAAGAGCGAGACGTCGGAGAACAGTTCGCGGGTACCGTAGGACTTGGAGATGTCGGCGATCGTGAGCATCGAAGCCGTCCAACAAACCGGAGCGGGGCAGGCGGCGTCAAGGCTGGGGCGCAGCGAGGGGAAAGGAACCCCAGTCGGCGCCCCGGCGCGGGCGGGTGCCCGACGCGGCAACCGCGCCGCGGATTCACGCCGTTTTGCGGCGGCAGGTTTTGGCCAACGCCCCGGCGACCGGGCCGACCGCACAAAAACGTGTTCCGATCGGAACACGTTTTTGTGCGGTCGGCGCACGGAGGGGCGGATCACGTCCCTGCCGCGTGGTCGACCGTAACCCCCAGGTCGCGCACCAGACCGTCGCCCAAGCCGTAGATCCAGCCGTGCACGGCAAGCGGCTGGCCGCGCGCCCAGGCGTCGCGCGCGACCGTGGTCTGCGCAACGTTGGCGACCTGCGCGACCACGTTGCACTCGCAAAGCCGGTCGACCTTCGCGTCGAGCGTGGGCGCGCCGGAGACTGCCGCCTCGTGCTTTGCCCGCACGTCCTCGACGTGCCGCAGCCAGTTGTCGGCCAAGCCCACGCGCCGGCCTTCCACGACTGCGCGCACGCCGCTGCAGCCATAGTGGCCGCAGACGATGATGTGGCGGATCTGCAGGACATCGATCGCGTACTGGAGGACCGAGAGGCAGTTGAGGTCGGAGTGCGCGACGACGTTGGCGATGTTGCGGTGCACGAACATCTCGCCGGGCAGCAGGCCCACGATCTCGTTGGCGGGCACGCGGCTGTCGGCGCAACCGATCCAGAGGAAGGACGGCCGCTGTTGGCGCGCCAGCTTCGGGAAAAACTCCGGATCGCGCCGGCGGATGTCGGCGGACCAAGCACGGTTGTTGGCGAGCAGTCGTTGAATGTCGGACATGGCGGAAGCGAGGAGGTTGGCGCCAGATTTCGAGCCGGCGCAAGCGGGTGGGGCGCGACGCCGGATCGGGCCCGGATGGAGTTCAGGGCAGCTGGGCTGCAAGCACCTTTCTGGTCTGCGAGGCCCGGTAGGCCTCGAGCGACTGGCGGACGCGCTCGTCGCCCTGCGCGAGGATCGCGATCGCGAAGAGCGCGGCGTTCACGGCGCCGGGTTTGCCGATGGCGAACGTCGCCACCGGGATGCCGCCCGGCATCTGCACCATCGAGAGGAGCGAATCGAGTCCCTTGAGCGACGCCGATTCCATCGGCACGCCGAGAACCGGCAGCGGGGTGACGGCGGCCATCACGCCCGCGAGGTGGGCTGCCCCACCTGCTGCGGCGATGATGACTTTGAGCCCGCGGCCGCCAGCGCCGCGGCCCCAGTCGAGGGCCGCGTCGGGCGTGCGGTGCGCGCTCAGGACGCGGCGTTCGGTGGCGATGCCGAACTCGTCGAGCAGGCGGGCGGCGGCCTCCATGACGGGCCAGTCGGAGGTGCTGCCCACGACGATGCCGACGAGCGGCCGGCCAGTGGCGGTGGGAGTGAAGGAGGCGGAGGTTTCTTTGTTCATGCGGAGTAGATGGGTACAGGAAGCGGGCGCATCATTGCTTGGCGGCCTTGAGTTCGGCGACGGCGGCCTGGGCGGCGGCGAGCCGCGCGACCGGGACGCGGAAGGGCGAGCAGGAGACGTAGGTGAGGCCGAGGCGGTGGCAGAACTTCACGCTGTCCGGATCGCCGCCGTGTTCGCCGCAGATGCCCAGCTTGATATCGGGCCGCGTCTTGCGGCCCTTCTCGATGGCGAGCTGCATGAGCAGGCCGACACCGCCCTGATCGATCGAGGCGAACGGGTTCT
>JAEWNN010000087.1 GCA_023457035.1 Verrucomicrobiota bacterium | reverse complement strand
GGCACGAGCTGATCGAGATCGGCGCGTGGGACGGCGAGAGCACGCGGCTGACCAGCACCGCCATCCGCGTGCCGCAGGATGTGGCCTTCGCGTCGCTGGACGTGCCTTCCGGCACGCCGCACATCGGTGGCATCGTGCAGAACCACCGGCTCGTCGGCATGCGCGCGATGGAGCAGCTCGCGCTGCTGGTGCGCACCTTCCGCCGCGGGGCGCCGGAGAACCCGTCGGCCACCTGCGTGCCCGGTTATTGGCGCGACGGCGCGACGGTGCCTCCGAAGACGATGTGACGAAACGGACGCTTCCGCCGCGCCCGGGCGACTATTCGGCGGGAAGCCCCGGATACCGCGGCTCGAGGGCGCGGAGCGCCGCGAGGACGGTGCTCGACTTGGCGGTGTTGCCGAGGGCGCGGTGGGCTTGGGCGAGGGCGAAAAGGGTGTCGGGATCGTCGGGGATCACGGCGGCGGCCTGTTCGAGCAAAGGGAGCCCTTGGGCCGGCTGGCCGGTGGCCACGAGCGCCATGCCGGCGTTGCGGTGCAGCACCCAGTCGTCGGGGCGGTGTGCGAGCGCTGCCTCGTAGTGCTTGGAGAGGTCGCCGACCAGTTGCGGTGTGGCCAGGACCAAGGTCGCCGTCCGCTCCATGGTGCGGTAGTGGGCGAGCCGCTCATCGTTGCCGAATTGGCCGGAGAACGGGGGCCTGGAGAAGCGGGCGAGCAGCTCGCGCACGATCATCGCCTGCTCGTAGACCGTGTAGGCCAGGCGGTCGCGCACGACCGGAAGATCGGCCCAGCCCGGTTCGGGCGCCGTGGGAGAGACAAGCCCGCGGCGGCGCAGATCGGCCTCGATCGGCCCGCACAGGTCGCGGGCGGCGCGGTAGGTGCCGCGCATGTTGAAATGCACGTGCTCGTAGAACCACTCGTCGCCGCAGAGATCGCCGGGGAAGCTTTCGCCGAGGGAAGCCGCGAGATCGACGACCTGCAGCCCGGCGGGGGCGTCGGTGGCGAAGGAGCGGATCACCTCGTTGAGTTTGGAGTCGGTGCGGAAGCGGAGGGCGTCGAGGTCGAGCGCGCGGAGGAGATCGTCGCGCCCGTCGGCGTTGGCGCCGGTCTCGAGGCGGGCGTATCCGCGCAGGTAGAGCGTCGCGGCGTGGTGGTCGTCGATCCGGGCGGCTTCCTCTAGGTGGGCGAGGGCGGGCTGGAGATCGCGGCCGCGCAGGGCGGCGGCGCCCGCGTCGTAGGCGGCCTGCCAGCGGGCGAGGTCTTCGGCGCCGAGGCCGGGTTTGTGGAGGGAGAGGAAAGGCGCGCAGTCGCGGACGTTGGTGGCGACCGTGCAAAGCAGCACGGTGGCGCCGGCGGCGCGGCCGGAACCGGCGATGGCGGCGAGATTGTCGCGGAACAGCGCCCGCGTGGCGGCGAGCCGCGGGTCGTCGGCGGCGATGCCGTGCTGCAGGAACATGCCCATCCCGCCCCAGTCGGCCGGCTTGCCTTGGTCGCGACCCAGCCGGCGCGCGGAGGCGGCGAGGAGTTGGCCGGTGCGCGAGCGTTTCAGCGCGACGGCGGCGCGCACCGCGGCGGGCGAGCCGAGGAAGGGCGTGAAGACGGTGCCGGGGCCGAAGGGGCCGATGACCTCGTTGTTGCCCTCGTAGACGATGAAGAGATCGGGCTGCAGCCCGGCGCAGTCGGCGGCGATGCCGCGCACGACGGTGGAGTTGATCGCGGTGATGCCGGCGTTGACGATCTCGAAGTTGATCTCCGGATGCGCCTCCCGCAGGAGGACGTCCAGCACGCGGGCGAGCGAGAACGAGGCCTCGGGGTCGCCCATCGCGGCGGAGCTGCCGAGGACGAAGACGCGGTAGGTGCCGGGCTGCTTGCGGGCGGGGAGGCGGAAGGGCTGGGGGCGGCGGATGATCTCGGGGGCGAAGAAGGGCGCCGTCACCCAACGGTTCTCGCGCAGCCAGACGGTGCCGTCGGCGGCCCGCTCGGTGCGGGCGAAGTGGGGCGAATGGCCGGAGCCGCAGAGCCGCAGGCCCAACTCCAGCCCGCCGAGCAGCAGTGCGAGGAGCGCAAGCGCGACGGTGCAACCGAGGAGAAGTTTCAGCGGCCAGGCGAGGGGGCGGGCGGGAGGCATCGCGGAAGGCGGTGGGGCTGGGTTGTGGTCGGGCCAGTCGTCGACTGGTCTCGATCCGGTCGGAGACCGGACCTACTTCAGAAGAGCGTGTAGATGAAGGGGGAGATGGTGGACACGCCGACGATCAGCACGCCGACGACAAGCAGGAGGAGCACAAGCGGGACGAGCCACCACGCCTTGTTCTGGCGGGCGAAGCCGAGGAGATCGGCGAGGAGTTTTCCGAAATGGCGGAAGAGGCGCATGCGATTGCGGGTTGCGGAATGCGGAGGGTGGAATGGCGGGGCGCGGCGGCGGCGCACGAGCAGAATGACTTCGTTGGCCAACTACAAGAGGGCGGGGTATCAGTCCGGGGCGAAGGAGCGGGCGATGGTGGAGGAGGGGAGCAGGGCGGGAGCGATGGCGGATTTCTCGATGAAATACGGGCCGAGGGCGAGGGCATCCATGCCGGTGTGGAGGAAGTCGTCGATCGCCTCGCGCGGGTGGCAGACGGGCGGCTCGCCGCGGACGTTGAAGGAGGTGTTGATCAGCACCGGGCAACCGGTGAGGGCGGCGAACTCGCGCAGCACGGCATGGAGGAACGGGTTCTCGGCGGCATCCACGGTCTGGACGCGCGCGGAGCCGTCGACATGCGTGACCGCGGGGATCGCGGAGCGGATCTCGCGGAGGCGCTCGGCCAGCGTTGCGCCCTGCGGCGAGGTGCGCGCGCCGCGGACCGGCACGGTGAGCAACATGTAGGGCGACGGCGCGGCGAGCTCGAAGAACTCCGCAGCCCGCTCGGCGAGCACGACCGGCGCGAAGGGGCGGAAGGACTCGCGGAACTTGATCTTGAGGTTGAGCACGCTCTGCATCCGCGGCGAGCGGGCGTCGCCCAGGATGGAGCGGGCCCCGAGCGCGCGCGGGCCGAACTCGGCGCGGCC
>JAEWNN010000086.1 GCA_023457035.1 Verrucomicrobiota bacterium | reverse complement strand
ATCTACAACCCCAAGCAGCACGCCTACGTGAAGACCGCCGAGGAGGCCGCCTCTCTCGCCGTGAAGGCCGGCTGCAACCTCTGCTGCGGCGGCGACTACAACGCCCTCGTGCGCGCCGTCCAGCTGGGCCTGATCACCGAGAAGGAGATCGACCAGGCGCTCTACCACACCCTGTGGACCCGTTTCCGCCTCGGCCTCTTCGATCCGGCCGAGAAGGTTCCGTTCTCCAAATACACGCTCCTCCACAACGACCTTCCCACCCACGGCCAGGTCGCCCTCGAGCTCGCCCGCCAGTCCATCGTGCTGCTCAAGAACGACGGCGTCCTCCCGATCGACCGCAACAAGTTCAAGCAGATCGCCGTCATTGGCCCCAACGCCGCCTCGAAGTCCATGCTCGAGGGCAACTACCACGGCTCCGCTTCGACCCCGATCTCCATCCTCGACGGCATCCGCCATGTCGCCGCCGCCGAGCTGAAGATCCTTCACGCCCTCGGCAGCCCCGTCACGACCAAGCCCGGCACCGCTCCCTGGAGTGGCCAGGACAACACCACCGCCCGCCCCGTCGCCGAGCTCAAGGCCGAGGCCCTCGCGCTCGCCGCCCAGGCCGACCTCGTCATCTACGTCGGCGGCATCACCGCCGGCCAGGAAGGCGAGAGCTTCGACCGCGACTCCATCGAGCTGCCCGCCGAGCAGAGCGACCTCATCAAGGCCCTTCACGCCACCGGCAAGCCCGTCGTCATGGTCAACTGCAGCGGCTCCGCCATGGCGTTGCCGTGGGAGGACGCGCACCTCTCCGCCATCGTCCAGGCCTGGTATCCGGGTCAGGCGGGCGGGCGCGCCGTCGCCGACGTGCTCTTCGGTTTCTACAACCCCTCCGGCCATCTCCCGGTCACCTTCTACCGCTCGACCGCCGACCTGCCGGCCTTCACCGACTACTCGATGAGGAACCGGACCTACCGGTACTTCACGGGCAAGCCGCTCTACGCGTTCGGCCACGGCCTGAGCTACACGACCTTCGACTACGCCAACCTCCGCGTCGCGCGGGCAGGGGAGGGTGCGCTTACCGTCACCGTCGAGGTCGCCAACACCGGCACCTGCGACGGCGACGACGTCGTCCAGCTCTACGCCACGCCGCCCGCCGCTTCGCAACCGCAGGAGATCCGCGCGCTCTGCGGCTTCGCCCGCGTGAACCTGAAGGCCGGCGAGAAGCGCACCGTCACTATCTCCGTACCCGCGATCGCGCTGCGCCGCTGGAGCACCGCGAAGAAGGACTATGAGATCCCGGCCGGCGAGTGGACCATCGCCGCCGGCGCCTCCTCCGCCGACCTGCGCCAGACCGCCAAGATCAAGCTCTGACCCCGCCGCCCGATGCCCCTCCTCGCCTCCCGCAGCGCCCGGCTCGCCTCCGCGACCGGCGCGCTCCTTCTCGCCGGGCTCGCGCCGCTGACGCTGCCTGCGGCCGAGGAATCCATCGCCTCGCCCGACGGCCGCATCGTCGTCACGGTCAGTGACACCGCCGGCCTCCACTACCGCGTCGCCTTCGACGGCCAGCCGGTGCTCGTCGACTCCCGCCTTGGGCTCGACTTCGCCGGCGGCTTCTCGCTCGGCCGCGCCGCGACCATCGAGTCCGCCACCCGCGCCGATCACGACTCGACGTGGGAGAACCCGTTCGGCCAGCGTCGCACCGTTCGCGACCAGTACCGCGAGCTCACCGTGGCGTTGCGCGAAAAGTCAGCCGCGCCGTCGCGCCTCAACCTCATCGTGCGCGCCTACGACCAGGGCGTGGCGCTGCGTTATGAAATCCCGACCCAGCCGGGCCTCGAGGAGTACACGGTCACCCAGGAGCAAACCGAGTTTCTCTTCCCGACCGACCTCACCTGTTGGGCGGGCAACTACTCGGAGTGCGCCGAAAACCAGTATCCAGAGAAACGGCTCACGCAGCTCGACACCAATCTCGGCCGGCCGCACGTGCTGCCGCTCCTCGTGAAGTTGCCCAACGGTTTCGCCGTCATCGCCGAGTCCGACCTGCTCGACTGGGCCGGCATGTTCGTCACCGCCGCCGGCCCCGATGCCCAAGGCGCCCCGCGCCCCGGCGCGCGCGTCGCCCTCGCCGCCCGCAAGGACGGCCGCGGCCTCGTCCACGGCCGCGAGCGCCGCGTGAGCCCGTGGCGCACGATCCAGCTCGCCCGCGCGGCGAAGGATCTCGTCGCCAGCGAGTTCATCGCGAACCTCGCCACGCCCTCCCAACTCGCCGACACCTCGTGGATCAAGCCCGGTATCACCGCCTGGGACTCGTGGTGGACCGGCGTCAACCCGACCCAGCCCGACTTCACCGGCCTCAACTCCCGCGGCGACACGCGTTCGCACAAAGAATACATCGATTTCGCCGCCGAGATGGGTTTCTCCTACCAGCTCATCGACTGGTTCTGGTACGAGCCGATGAACAACCCGAAGGCCGACCTCACCAAGCCGGCCGCGCATGTCGACATTCCCGGTCTGGTCGCCTACGCCCGCGAGCGCAACGTCCGCTTGTTGCTCTGGATCGACTCGCACGATCTCGACCGGCAGGGCTTCGACAAGGTGTTCACGCAAGTCGCCGCCTGGGGCTTCGCCGGCGTGAAGATCGACTTCATGAACAGCGACAGCCAGGAGACCGTGCGCTGGTACGCCGACGTGCTCGCCGCCGCCGCACGCCACCAGTTGCTCGTCAACCTCCACG
>JAEWNN010000085.1 GCA_023457035.1 Verrucomicrobiota bacterium | reverse complement strand
GCGCCACACCGGCGCGTACCAGCCGCCCTCCCGCGGCAGCGGCTGCAGCTTCAGGCGCGCGACAAGCTGGGCGAGTTCGGCCATGCGCCCGAGCGAAACGGGCCGGGCCCGCCGCGGCAAGCGCCTGGCCGCGACAAACATTGCGCGCCCCGCGCGGGCGGGCATCGTGCCCCAACCGCCGCGCCCGCCCGCGGCGTTCCCATGGCCGAGTCACCGCCCAGCACCACCACGCTCGCCGTCGCGCCGCGCCGCATACTCTCGGCGGAGTTGCACGCGCTCAACCAACGCTTCGGCCACGGGGAGGTGCAGGTGGGCGAGGTGCTCGAGGTGATGGGCGCCCGCGCCTACTCGCTGCTGCTGGTCCTGCTGGCGTTGCCCTTCCTCACCCCGGTCTCGCTGCTCGGCATCTCCACCGTCGTCGGCGCCGTGATCGGCTACCTCGGGCTGCGCCTGGCGCTCGGCCTGCGGCCGCATCTGCCCGCCCGGCTGCGCGAGCGCCGGCTGCCGCCGCGTTTCTTCGGCCTGCTGCTGCGCGGAGCCGAGCGGATCATCCGCCTGCTCGAGCGCATCACCCGCAAACGCCTGCCCTTCTTCGTGTCCGGAATTCTCGCACATCGCCTCGTCGGCGCCGGCATCGTGGCCGCGGCGCTGCTATTGATGCTGCCGCTCCCGATTCCGCTCTCCAATGCCCTGCCGGCCATCGCCATCGTCGCGCTGGCGCTCGGCCGGCTCGAGGACGACGGCGGCATGGTGCTCCTCGGCTTCGCGGTGTTGCTGCTCGCGGCCGTGTTCTTCGCCTTCCTCGGATTCTTCGGCTTCGAGGTGATGCAGTTCCTCCACCAGTGGTACGGCGCCCATTTCGGCGCCCTGCCCCCCGGGGTCCCCCCGACGGCGCCGACGCCGGCGCCCTGATTCTGGAAGCGGCAATTCGGACAGGTCACAGAGCGGCTTCGCCGCAACCAAGGCAGGTGAAACCGTTCGGCCGTACGGCAGAACACGCTGATGGACGCTGATCCGGAAGATGCCGGAAGACGCGGCAAACCAATACCGAGACGGGACCGACTCACGCGGAGGCGCAAAAACCGCGGAGGGTTCGTACAGGCGGGAGGCGCCGTTTTCTCCGCGCCCTCCGCGGCTCCGCGTGCCACCACTCTGGAGTTCGTTCACAGCTGGCTCGCGTTGATCGAGGGTAGCCTTTCCGAATCACGAGGGTTTGCAGAGATGGTATTACAGAGCACCCGAGCCTGGTGTTCCCTCTGTCCGCCGACTTTGTTTCCTCCGTTACCTTCTGTCGGCTGCCGGATTCGGGGCGGCCCGCAACCGCTCCACCGCCTCATCCGCGCCGATTCCCGCCGGCCAGCCGTAGGCCGCCGCCACCGCCGCGTTCAGCTCCTCGGCGGCGAAGTCTTCCGGTTCGAGATCTGCCAACCCGCCCCCGGCGGCCCGCCACGCCCGTACCACCGCGTCGCGCCGCTCCTCCTGCTCGCGCGTGAGGGAGCCGCGCAACCTCTCCGGCGACCACGGCAACGGGAAACTGCGCACGACCGTGGCATCGAGCCGCCGCCCAAGTCCGCGGCGCCACACCTCCAGCCAGCGCGAGGCGAGCACGCCGGCCAGAAACTCGTCGTCGCGCGCGACCACGACCAATGCGCCGCCCGGCAACGCCGCAGCCGGCACCCACCGCCACCGCGCCGCCCGCGGCCCGGCCGGCGTCGCCAGGTAGCGGTCGCATTTCGCCAACGCGATGCGCAGCTCCGCGGCCGGCCCGCGGCGCACGATCCGCGCCCCGGAACGTTCGAAGATCCGCCCCACCGTTCCGGCCTCGGCGATCGCGCGCTCATCCGCCCCGGGAGGGAAATCCACCGTCCATCGGCGCTCCGGCGGCACGCCCTCCGGCCATGGGGCGCGCCAGTCCGCCGGGGTCAGCACCGGCCGCACCCACTCGCCGCCCTCGGCGCGCCAGCGCGCCGCCCGGACGCCCGTCGCGCACAAGGCCGGCCGCAGTCGCAGCCCGGCAAACACCCGCGAATCCGCAGGCGGGTTCGAAGGCGGGCGAGGGTTCATGGGCCGCACCTTGGCGGCCCGCCGCCCGCGCGACAAGCCGCCGCTCGGCAGTGCCCGGGGCGCCGGGAGCCTTCTGGCGCAGGAATTCGCGAAGCCGGGCGGGGCTGTTATGCTCCTGGTCCCGAAATTCGGGACACCTCGCCACCACCGCATGAACCCGCCCGCAACCACCGTCTGGCTGCCCGACCTGTTGTTCACCGGCGGACGTTTCGAGTCCGGGCTCGCCCTGGTTGCCGATGCCGCCGGCCGCATCCTGCGCCTCTCCCGCGACCCGGCGGATCTCGCCGCCGCGCGCCGCCTGCCCGGCCGCGCGCTGTTGCCCGGGCTCGTCAACACCCACTCCCACGCCTTCCAACGCGTGATCCGCGGGCGCACCGAGTACCGCCTCGGTCCGGAGCGCGACACGTTCTGGACCTGGCGCGAGATGATGTTCCGCGCCGCCACCTCGCTCGATCCGGACGGCCTCTACGACGCCTCGCGCATGGCGTTCCTCGAGATGGCGCTCGCCGGCATCACCACCGTGGGCGAGTTCCACTACCTCCACCGCGATCCGGCGGGCCGCCCCTACGCCGAGCCCAACGCGATGGCGCTGGCGGTCGTGCGCGCCGCGCGCGACGTGGGCCTGCGCATCTGCCTGCTGCACACCGCCTACGCCCGCGCCGGCTGGCGTCGCGCCCCCAGCGTGGCCCAGCAGCGCTTCATCATCGCCTCGCCCGACGACTACCTCGCCGCCTACGAGCGCCTGCGCGCCAGCCTGGCCGCCGACACCGCCGCCGGGCTCGCCTGGACCGGCTACGCGCCGCACTCGGTGCGCGCCGTGCCACCCGACTACCTGCGCGCGCTCCTGCCCGCGATGCGCGCCGCCCCCGCCCCAGTGCACATGCACGTGTGCGAACAGACCCACGAGAACGAGGCGTGCCTGGCCGAGCACGACACCACCCCGATCGGGCTGCTCGACCGCGAGGGCGCCCTGCACGCCGACTTCACCGCGATCCACGCCATCCACGTCTCCAACCACGAGGTGGCCGCGCTCGCCCGCGCCGGCGCCCGCGTCTGCGCCTGCCCCACCACCGAGCGTAGCCTCGGCGACGGCATCAACCCGGCGGATACCCTCGGCGCCCGCGGCGTGCCCGTGGCCCTCGGCACCGACACCAACGTGCAGATCGACCTGCTGGAGGACGCCCGCGAACTCGAGGCCCACCTGCGACTCAAGCACCTCCAGCGCGTCGTGCTCGCCCCCCGGCCCGAACCGGCGGCCCCGCCCGCGCCGGCCGCGCTGGCCGGCCTGCTGCTCGCCGGTGCCACGCGCCACGGGGCCGATTGTCTCCGGG
>JAEWNN010000084.1 GCA_023457035.1 Verrucomicrobiota bacterium | reverse complement strand
CCGGCTTCGACGCCGTGAAGCGCCCCGAGCGCGCCATCCCGCGCGGCACGATCGCGCGCAACACCGCCGGTTTCGTCGGCACCGCCCAACTGCTCGCCGGCGCCGCCGTCCTTGTCGCCTGTGGTGCCTCCTGGATCGGCGCCGCCGCGCTCGTGCTCCTCGTCGTCTTCTATGACTGGCTGCACAAACGCTGGGCCGGCAGCGTCGGCCTGATCGCCGGTTGCCGCGCCGCGCTCGCGCTCACCGTCGCCACACTTCCGGGGCACACGCTCACGCCCGCCGTGCTCGGCTGGGTCGCCGCGCTCTGGCTCTACATCGTCGTACTCAGCGTGCTCGCGCGCCGCGAGTACGCCCCCGGCGCGCCCGCTGCGAAGCTCGCCGGCGCGGTGCGTTGGCTGCTCGCCTGCATCCCGCTGGTCGACGCCATCGCGTTGCTCGCGATTGGCGCCTGGCCGTGGGCGCTGGCGTGCGCCACGATGATTCCCCTCGGCCGCGCCGCCCAGCGGCTGCTCGCCGCCGACTGACGCCATGCCCGATCTCCCCGCCAACCTCGCGCAGACGCTGACCGTACCCTTCGAACACCGGTTGCTCTTCACACGCGACGTCTTCGCGCCGGAGAACGCCACGCTCGCACAGGTGCTCACGCCGCGCGGAGCCGGCGAACGCGTGCGGGTGTTCGTGGTCTGCGACGAGGGCCTGCGCGCCGCGTGGCCGTCGCTCGCCGAACAGATCGTCGCCTGGTTCTCCGCTCACTCCGCGGCCGCCGAGTTGGCCGCGCCGCCACTCGCCTTGCCCGGCGGCGAGAACGTGAAGAACACCTTCGCTCCGCTGGAGCAGCTCTGGGCCGCCATCGCCGCCGTGCATCTCTGCCGCCACTCGTACATCGTCGCGGTTGGCGGCGGCGCGTTGCTCGACCTCGTCGGCTTCGCCGCGGCCACGGCGCACCGCGGCATCCCGCTGATCCGAATCCCCACCACGAGCCTGAGCCAAGGCGACAGCGGCGTGGGTGTGAAGTGCGGCGTGAACCTCTTCGGGAAGAAGAACTGGCTCGGGGCGTTCGCCGCGCCGCACGCGGTGATCAACGACCTCGCGTTTCTCCGCACGCTCCCGCCGCGCGAGCGCCGCGCCGGCCTGGCCGAGGCCGTGAAGGTCGCGCTGATCCGCGACGCCGCCTTCTTCGCGACGATCTGCGCCCACGCCGACGCCCTTGCCTCCGACGACCACACCGCCTTCGAGGAGACCATCGCGACCAGCGCGCGGCTGCACTTCGAGCACATCGCTGGCGGCGACGATCCGTTCGAGCGCGGCTCGGCGCGTCCGCTCGATTTCGGCCATTGGGCCGCGCACAAGCTCGAGCAGCTCTCCGGCTTCCGCCTCGGCCACGGCGACGCCGTCGCCATCGGTCTCGCGCTCGATCTCACCTACGCGCGCCGCACCGGCCTGCTCGATGCCGCGACCTGCAAACAGGCCCTCGCGTTGCTGCACCGCTTCGGTTTCGCCCTGCACGCACCTGAACTCGAACAACGCCGCGCCGACGGCCACCGCGCCGTGCTCGACGGCTTGGAGGAGTTCCGCGAGCACCTCGGCGGCCGCCTCAGCATCCCGATGATCCGTGCGCCCGGCGTGCGGGTGGATCTGCACACCATCGACCTGGCCGCACTTGAGGCTGCGGCCGACGAACTCCGCGACCGCCATGGCTGAGCGCACCGTCATCCTCGACGTCGTCGGCCTCACCCCGCGCCTGCTTGGGCCAGCCATGCCGCGGCTGACCGCGTTCGCCGCGCAGCACGGCCGGCAGAGCATCCGACCGGCTTTGCCCGCCGTCACCTGCACCGCGCAAAGCACCTACCTCACCGGCCTGCCGCCCGCGCAGCACGGCTGCGTCGCCAACGGATGGTACGACCGCGCGCTCGCCGAGCACCACTTCTGGAAGCAGTCGAACGCCCTCGTGCAGGGCCCGAAGCTCTGGGAGACGTGCCGCGCCGCGCGCCCAGGCTTCACCTGCGCAAAGCTCTTCTGGTGGTACAACATGTACTCCAGCGCCGACTGGTCGGTCACGCCGCGCCCGCTGTATCCGGCCGACGGACGGAAGGTTTTCGACATCCACACGCACCCGGCCGACCTGCGGCCGACGCTGAAGCGCGAACTCGGCCCCTTCCCGTTCCCCACCTTCTGGGGACCGATGGCCGGGCTCCCGTCGTCGCAGTGGATCGCCGCCAGCGCGCGCTGGATCGAGGAGCAGCACCAGCCCGACCTGTCGTTGGTCTACCTGCCGCACCTCGACTACAACCTCCAGCGCCTCGGCCCCGACAACCCGCGCTGCGCCGAGGATTGCCGCGCGATCGACACGCTCGTCGGCGAACTGCTCGACTTCTACGCGCAACGCGGCGTGCGGCCGGTGGTGCTCTCCGAGTACGGCATCGTGCCGGTGCGCCGCGCCGTGGCGCTCAACCGCGTGCTCCGCGCCCGCAGCTGGCTCACGGTGAAGGACGAACTCGGCCGCGAAACGCTCGACTGCGGCACCAGCGCCGCCTTTGCGATCGCTGACCACCAAGTCGCGCACATCTACGTGCGCGATCCGGCCCTCATGCCCGCGGTGCGCGCCGCCCTCGCGGCCACACCCGGCGTGGCGCAAGTGCTCGACCGCGCCGCGCAGCGCGAGCTCGGCCTCGATCACGCGCGCAGCGGCGATCTCGTCGCCCTCGCCGAGGAGGACAGCTGGTTCACCTACTACTACTGGGAAGACGACGCGAAGGCCCCGGACTTCGCGCGCTGCGTCGATATCCACCGCAAGTACGGTTACGACCCGGTCGAACTCTTCGTCGACCCGCAGCTCACGTTCCCGAAACTGCGCGTCGCCACGAAACTGCTGAAGAAGGCGCTCGGCTTCCGCATGTTGATGGACGTCATCCCGCTCGATCCCTCGCTCGTGAAGGGTTCGCACGGCGTCTGCCCGCGCGACGAGCGCGACTGGCCGGTGCTGCTCGGTGCCGGAGCGTCAGATACCCCGCTCGCCGCCACCGCCGTGCACGACCGCCTGCTCGAGCTCTGCCTGCGCTGACGGCGCGCGTGCCGGGATCGCTGTGACGGCGCGGTCTAGAAACAGCAGTTCGGTCAGGTCACTGAGGCAGAGGAGAATCGTGCACAAGGAAGCGTTTTGAGGGATAGGTGTGCAGAGGGCACCTTGGGTGAGC
>JAEWNN010000083.1 GCA_023457035.1 Verrucomicrobiota bacterium | reverse complement strand
TTCGACCAGCCTCCGCAGCTCCGGCGCCTCGACCGGCTCGAGGGTGCGGTCGTCGAGAAACATGGGGATCCGCCCGGAACCGCTCAGCACCACGGTGGGACCGACAATGCTCACGTTCACCCAGCTGCGCTCCGTCCAGGCAAACGTCTCCAGCACGCGCAGCCGCAGCCGGTCGTCCACCAGCGAGACCTGCGCCACCCGGTTCAAGCCCAGCTCGATCCACCCGGTCCCGCTGCCCGCGTGCACCACATAGGGGTATCCAACTCCCGCGAGCCGGGGCGCGCATTCGACCCACTCGCCCTTCCGGCGACGAAGAGCCACCATCGTGTCCGTGGCGATCGCCAGGACCGTCTCGTCGTCCAGCGCGACCAGTCGCGCCACGTTGACCCCGGGGAGGACCAGTGTCGACTCGCCCGACGCAGTCATCTCGTGAACCCCGGCCCCGTCTCCGATCAGGAGCGAGTCGCCCATCGAGACAATCCCCCAGACCAGATACCCCGGCTGCCCGGCCAACCGCCTGAACCCGCCCCCGGTCTCCGAGCGATCCGCATACTCCTCGAACACCCACCCGCCGGAAGCCACGAGCGTGCGGTCCCGCCACCGCACCACCTGCGGCCAACTGACCGACAAACCTTGTTCGATTCCGAAGGAGCAGAAAGGCTGCCGGTGGAGAATCTTGAGCACCCCACGTTTGGTGACGGCCCAGAGCACGCCGGGCTCGTGACTGCTCAGCGCCGTCACTCCTTTGAAATCCGAACCGTCCAGCACGCGGCGAACCTCGCCGCGGTGATCGAGCAGCAGGACTCCGTGCCCGACATACGACAGCGCGAAACCGCCCTCGGCCAGCGCCACCATCGCGCCGACCGGGCCGGAGAAACGGTCCACCTCTCCACGGCGGACCGGCTCGAGCCGCCCGTCCCGCAGGGCCAGAAGCTGCCCGCTGGCCAGCACGAGCAACAGGCTGGACACGCCATCCCCCGCCGATCCGATCACCGGTGGAAGCAGGTCCCCTGCGAGGGCACCAGGCGTCAGGGTCCCCGTCGCAACATCCAGGAGAAACTGTTCCGCCCTGAAGGTCGACACGACGAACTTCCCCGCAAACGGGAACAGCCAGGAAACGCCGCCGAGCGGGAAGTAGCGATGGGTGCCGCTGGCCCGGTCGAGATGCACCACCCCATCCTGTCCCCAGAAAAAAACGCCATCGCCGGTGCAGTAGATCTCGCGAAACTCGCAGGACTGAACCCACGCCGGCGCCTCGGGGGGCACGAGCGGGACGGGCGACAACTCCCCGGTCGCGCTCTTCCGGATGACGCCCCAGGAGCCGAAGGTGCCGAAGAAGATCTCCCCGTCCGGGCTGCACACGACCCGGTTGAAACTCAGGGCGGTCCCGTCGCCCCGCCAGGCGGTCTGCCAGCTGGTGTCGTTGAGCAGGAACAGTTCGTCCTGCTGCGCCACCGCGACCCGACCGTACGAATCGTGCAGGAGCTGCAGGTTGCGCGCGGTACCCCCGATCTCCTCGAGCTGATAGAGCCTGGTCGCCGGCACGCCCGCCACCTCCGCCCGCAGGCCCGCCGCCCACAAACCCAGCGGCACCAGCCAGCCCCGGACCGCGAGCCACCGCAACGCGCGCCGCCTGCGAGGGCGTGCGTCGCCAGACTGTCGGGATGGGGTGCTGCAGCCGGACCAAACCATGTGGGGGCTGCTAAGTTGCGGGAGCCCATTGCCGGGGTAAAGAGTCATCACCGGGCAACGGTATACGACTTTAGTCGTAGCTCGATCCACCGGGCCAACGCGGCCCGCGTGCGGCATCGCACAGAGTGTTCGCTTCAGGCCGCAGGATCGCCCGCCCCAGCCCGCGCCCGGCCTCGGCCCGGTGACGCCCGACCGGCACCCCGTGTGTGGCGAGGTCCCCTCACATTTCCCCCGCGGAAAACACCGCGGCGAACGGCCCGGACGCCGCGTCTCCGTTTTTTGAAACCACCGATCCGCCCACCCCCGCCCGCCCGGCACCGGTCGCCCCCGCGAGGGAACCCGCCCACGGGAAGCCCGCGGTCGGCTGCGCTGCCGCGGGCTCGAAAAGGAGCAGGTCGTCGGTGTCCACGTTCGGCCTACTTCACACCGGCGGCCTTCACGGCCTCGACGAACTGCGCGGCGCGCGCGGTGATGGCGGCCCAGTTCTTCTCCTTGAGCATCTTCTGGTCGACCAGCGCCGAACCGGCCGCCGCGGCGATCGCGCCGGCCTTGAGGAAGGCGCCGATGGTCTCGGGCGTCACGCCGCCGGTCGGGATGATCTCGACCTGCGGGAACGGCGCTTTGACCGATTTGATGTAGTTCGGGCCGAAGAACTCGGCCGGGAAGATCTTCACCACGTCCGCGCCCGCCTCCCAGGCGGCGATGATCTCCGTGGGCGTGAGCGCCCCGGCGCACACCGGCACCGAATAGCGGTGACAGCACTCGATCACCTCGGGCCGCAGCGCCGGCGTGACGATGAACTTCGCCCCGGCGAGGATGCCGGCGCGGGCCGTCTCGCTGTCGAGCACGGTACCCAGTCCGAAAAGAAACTCGGGCATCTCGGCGCTGGCGCGTTCGAGCATCTTGAGCGCCCCCGGCGTCGTCATCGTCAGCTCGATGGAGGTGAGGCCGCCGGCGGCAAGCGCCTTGGCGCAGTCGAGCAGGCCATCGGCGCTATCGGTGCGGATGATGGCGATGACCTTCTCGGTCTTCAGTTTGGCGAGTACGGCTTCTTTTTTCATGGAGGAGGTCCGGAGGCTGGCGGCACGGCCGCTCCGGGACAACCGCCGAGACGGTCGACGGAGACCGGACAGTGCGAAGCACCGGAGGTTTTCGCTCTCGGATTCGCGCGTACCGCCCGAGCGCGGCATATCAGGGCGCAGGTGCCCTGTCCCGTGGCACGGGTCTCCAGACCCGTGTTCCATGGACCACTGCTCTCTGCCTCTCCGCCCTGCCTGCGCCGTTCTGGCGAACGGCACCGCCGCAGCCGCCCGCTCACTTGCCGGCCCGCGGGCTCTCGACCGGCCCGAGGTAGCTCGGCCGCACACCGGGACGCCTCACCGTGCCGGTGTCGATGACGATGCGCTCGAGCACCACGCCGGGCGTGACCGCCCAGACCTTCAGCGTGTGCCGGCCGGGCTTCCCGATCTGGTGGGTCGAGCGCACACGCCGCACCCCCTCGCCCACCGCGGTCCCCCACGGCTCCCACTGGTTCGGATCCGTGCCGATGGCGATGATCTGCGGCGGCGCGTCGTCGAACGAAACCGCAAAGCGTAGCGGCCGCTCCGGCTGGTAGTCGAGCGACGGCGCGACATGGAACTCCACCGTGGCGGCGCCCGCCGAGAAGAAGTGGATGTCGTACTCAAGTCGCGGCGACTCCCCGCCGGGGGTGCGCTCCGCCGCGAGCACCGGGAAGGTGGTGACACCGCCGAGCGTGCGGCCGAAGTCGGCCAGCGTGCGCCACTCCGTCAGCTTGTCGCCGATGGCGCGGGAGAAATGCGGGGCCTCGATGGCGACATGGTGGTCGATCTCGACGAAGCCGTCGAACGAGCCCGGGCGCAGCTCGGCGGGGTTCACCACCGGCACCGTGACGGTGAACGTCGCACCGGCGGAGGTCGCCAGCGTCACCTTCGCGTCGGGAGCGCCCACGGGCACGGCGGCCCAGTCGGCGCCGATCTCGATCCGCGTGGTCGCCTTCACCTCGCCGCTGGCCGGCGTGATCTTCAGCCAGGGCTGGTCGGCAGTGGCGGTGAAGGTGTACGCGGCGTCGCCGCGGTTGAAGAGCTCCACCCAGCGCGTGGTCTGCGAATAGACATCGAGCGCGGGCACCTTCGGCGCGGGCGCACCCCAGACCGGCAGGCCCTCGGGGCGCCCCTCGAGGGCGAGCGCCGGCACCGGGCCCGCGTTTGGTCGCAGCTCCGAGACGGCGGGCATGACCTCGGCAGGCGGTTGCTGCCAGAAGGTGTATCCGAACTTCGCCTGGTCCATCTGGTGGTTCCACTTGCCGCCGTTGAGCGTGTGGTAGCGCCGCACGAGGTCGGCATCCACGTCGAAGAGCCGGCGCACGCGCGCGGCCTCGGCGTTGGTGTCGGTCCGCCCCTGCACGGCGTAGAGGTGGTTGCGCCCGGCGGCGACGTACAGCTCGTTGAGGTTGGCGCAGGCCGCGATGGGGTAAAGCACGAGCTGGTAGAACGCGTCGCGCGCGGCGGCGGGCAACGCCGACTCCACTTTCTCGGCACGGGCGCGGAGGTCGGTCCACTCCGCGAGCACCCGCTCGGCCTCGCGGTAGTTCACGAGGCTGAAGGTGTCGGGCGCGATCATCTCGGGCTTCCGGCGGCCGTTGAGCTTGGTGTAGCCGTTGACGAGCGCGGCGATCTCCGTGGCGTGCTCCGGGCCGAACTCGCGCGCCGCCCACAACGTGGAGAACTCGCCGATGCGCTCGTACGGCCACGCGGCCGGGTCCCAGGCCAGCGCGAGGAAATACTCGATGGGGAACTCCATCGGCTTGAGGTCGCCGACGTTGACGATCCAGATGCGCGTGGCCTCGTGCTGCCAGGCGAGGTTCATCTGCTCCCAGATCTTGGTGAGCGGCACGGTGTTGAGCCACTTGTAGTTCCGCGGGCCGCCGACGTAGTCGAAATGGTAGTAGATGCCCGCGCCGCCGGCGCGCTGGCGCTCGGCCGCGGTGGGCAGGCGGCGGATGTTGCCCCAGTTGTCGTCGCACCACAGCAGCGTGACGTCGTCGGGCACGCGCATGCCGTGCTCGTAGTAGTCCTGCACCTCCTTGTAGAGCGCCCAGACCTGCGGGATCTGCGTGACGTCGGGATTCGCCTCCGCGGCGAGCAGCGCGCGCTGGTCGGCGACGATCTTCTCGAGCAGCGCCACGTTGGCCTCCTCGGACATGGGCTCGTCGCCGTCGCCGCGCATGGCGAGCGTAGTGATCAGCTCGTACTGCTTGGCGCGGCGGGCCCCGACCCGCCAGAACTCCCGGAGGGCCTCGGCGTTCTTCGCGTAATCCCAGTGGCCCGAGCCGTAGCGCGCCCATTCCTGTTGCGCGCGGTTCA
>JAEWNN010000082.1 GCA_023457035.1 Verrucomicrobiota bacterium | reverse complement strand
GGCCGGCGCAGGTCGCCGGCCCGTTGCGCACCCACACCGTCGCCGACGGCGAGAACCTCTCGATCATCTCCTTCAAATACTATCAGTCACCGAACAAGTGGGACAAGATCGTCGCCGCCAACCGCGCGAAGCTCAAGAATCCCGACATGCTCCGCGCCGGCATGGTCCTGGTCATTCCCTGAGCCCCGCGCCCGCCGCGCCCCGCCTCCCCGACCCCGGCCCGCCCGCCGGGGTTTTTTTGTCGCCGGTTTTCGGCCACAATCGGCGTTGCCTCGCCGGCGGCGGGCCGCGATCGTCGCCACAACCCTCTCCCCCCGAAACACCCGATGAACATCCGCGGAACCGAAGGCCTCTCGCCGGCCGACCTCCAGGCCGAGATCGCGCGCGGCGCGCGTTTTGTCAGCTACCAGTGGTGCCTGTCGCTGCTGGTCGTCACGTTCAAGCGTGGCACCCGCCTCCACTACCTCCGTCCCGGCGAGGCCGGCTTCCTGCCCTCCTTCTGCTGGAGCGCGTTCAGCCTCGTCGCCGGCTGGTGGGGTTTCCCCTGGGGCCCGATCTACACCCTCGGCTCGCTCTGGACCAACCTGCGCGGCGGCATCGACGTCACCGCCGCCGTCTCCGCCGAACTCGCGTCCGACCACGGCGCCCCGGCCGTGCCGCCGTTGGCCGGCACCGGCGCCGGCGCGCCGCGCTGGTCGGCCGGCCCGCTCGCCGCCCTCGGCGTGTTTGCAGCCGCGATCTTCGCCGTGGTCGGCGGCTCGCTGCACTACGCGCAGCAGCACCGCGCCGTCGCGCTCGTGAACGGACTCGACACCCCCTATGCGGTCTCGATCGACGGCGTCAGCCATCCCCTTCCCGCCCACAGCACGCGCCGGCTCGAGCTGCCCGAGGGCATGCACCGCGCCATCGCCGCGCTGCCGGGCGGGGTGGGCGAGACCGCGTTCGCCTTCACCACCGACGCCGAGCCCGTGGTCGTCAATCCCGACTCCGCCGCGCTCGTCGCCGAGGAGAGTTGCGTCTACGCCGCGGAGTCGAAACCCGCCGGCGAGAACCCCGCGCCCACCCTCCACTCCGGCCGCCAGGTCTACCGGTTCGGATCCCCCGACTACTTCCTCGAGGAGTTCCCCGACTCAGTGTCGATGCCCAAGCACGCCGACCGCATCACACGCACCCGCCTGGCCGTCTACCCTGACATCGCCATCGGCCAGACCGCCGCCATCATCCTCGCCCGCTCCGGCCGCCCGGCGCTCGTCGAGTACCTCTCGGCTCTGGGCGCGCGCCTGCCCCGCAACCAGACCGTGCTCGCCACCGCAGCACAGATGCTCGAACCGGCCGAGGCGCGGAACTTCTTCGCCCAACATCTGGCGACCCGCCCCGTCCTCGTGGAATGGCACCGCGTCTACCAGAGCTACGGGCGGGTGCGCCTGCCCGAGGTGGATCTGCACGCCGAATACCGCCGCCTCGCCGAGGCCGAGCCCGAGGAGGGCGCCTTCGCCTATCTCTACGGCCGGCTGCTCGACAACCCGGCGGAGGACACCGCCTGGTTCGAGCGCGCCATCGCCGCCGGGCGCCCCTGCGCCTACGGCCACCTTGCCCTCGCCTACGCCGCCGCCTCCCGCGGCGACTTCCCCGGCGCCCTCGCCTGCCTGGATCGCGCCCGCCAAGCCGGCGTCGACTCCCCCTCCGAACGCTCCCAGCGCATCGACTGCCTCCTCGCCCTCGGCCGCCCCGCCGACGCCCTCCGCGAGTTCCGCTCCAGGTCCGGTCATGCCACCATCGATTTCGCCCACGCCGGCACCGAGTTCCACCTCAGCTACCTGGCCGCGGGCAAGGCCGCCGCGCAGCGCGTCGTCGACGACTTCATCGCCCGCCTACCCGAGGGGCTCCGCGCGCAGTCGAGCCCGACGATCCGGAAAAACTTCGGCGCCCGCCTCGCCTACTACGAGGGCGACCCCGCCGCCGTCGGCGCCAACATCGACGACGAAGACGACGACTCCGACAAGTTCGTCGCCGCCCTCTGCCGCGCCGACCGCGCCGCCGCCGAGCGGCACCTCGCCGCCCTGCCCCGGCAGACCAGCACCTCCTGGCTCCTGCTCTACCTCTCGGCCCGCCTCGCCCGCGACCCCCGCGCCGAGGCGTATTGGAACAACGCTGTCACCGCCCTCGCGGGCGAACCCGAGGGACATGCCCGCCTCGCCGCCCACTTCGCCGGCACCGCCCCCCTCGCCTCCGCGGACATCGTCGACCTGCCCATGGATTTCGCCGAGAAGCGCCTCGTGCTCGCGGCGATCGGTCTGCACGAGCCCGCGTTGCGCGCCGCGGCCTTCGCCCGCGCCCGCCAGTGCAACTTCAGCCGCGAGTTTCCCCACCACCTCGTCGCCGCCGCCCTCGCCAGCGAACAACTCTGAGCCGACGATGCCGTCGGACCGGTTCCCTCTCCGCTACCGGTACAGTTCCGGCGATTGAGGGAGGAGCCTGCGCGGGCCCCCGCTCACACCAGCACCAGCACCACCGTCAGCGACACGAGCGAGAGCGCGGTGCTCACCACCACGCTGGTCGCCGCCAGCGCCTCGTCGCCGCCGAGCTTGCCGGCGAGCGTGAAGCTCGCCGCGGCCGTCGGTGTCGCCAAAAACAGGAGCGCGATCAGGGTCTCGTCGGGCGACAGCCCGATCCAGCGCGCCAGCGGCCAGCCGAGCAGCGGCGTCACGCCGACCTTCAGCACCGCGGCGAGCACGGCCTGCGTGCGTTTGCCGCGCAGCGGCATCGTCACCAACGAACCGCCGATGCACAGCAGCGCCAGCGGCAGCGCCATCTGCCCGGTCACCGCGATCGACTGCGCCAGCCACCGCGGCAGCGCGAACCCCGAGGCCGCGACCGCCGCCCCGGCCACGCTGGCGAGGAGCAGCGGATTCGTCGCCAGTTGCACGCCCAACGTGCGCCACGCCCCCGGCCCGGGCTTGCCGTGGCCAACGAGCAGCAGCAGCACGCCCAGCGCGTTGGCGATCACCGTGAGCGGCGCCATCGCCAGCGGCGCCACCGGCCAGGCCGCGCCCGCCCCGCGCGCCGCCAGCGCCAGCGAGATCACGGGCAGCCCCACGTAGGCGAGGTTGCCGCGGATCGCCGCGTGCAGGAACGAGCCGAACGACTCCGCCGGCACGCCGCGGATCTTGCCCGCCACGTAGGCCACGCCCAGCGCGGCCAGCGTCGCCCCGCCCATCACGCCGAACACCGTCAGCGCCCGCCCCCCGCCCAGCGTCGCCTCCGAGATGCTGGAAAACAGATACGCCGGCAGGCCGACGAAATACGTGAGCCGGTTGAGCTCGGCGATCAGCTCCGCGCCGATGAACCGGGTGCGCGTGAGCACCACCCCGAGCGCGATGACGAGGAAGACGGGTAGGACGATGGCGACGACGGACACGCGCACCACGCTGCATCCGACCCGCCGCGGTTGGCAACCGCGCGCTCGACCGTCCCGCCCCTTCAGCCGCCCCTTCGTCGCGGGCCCACGCGTGTGGACGGGCTTGCGGCTGAAGCCAGATCGCTCGCACCGCGCGGTGCGCGGCGCCGCGTCATCCCCGGGGGCTCGCGCAGCCGAGGAGGGTGCGGCCGGCCCGGATGAACCGGCAGGGCCGCGTTCTCGATCGTTGGAGCACGCTGCGCGCGGCCTGTTCGAGGATCCTGCCGCACCCGGTCCCGCAGGCGCGGGGAGGCAACGGCATCGGGGTGTCCCGGTCCACGCGCGCAGAGCGGAGCAGGCAGGCGGCCTTCCGCCGCGCCAACCATCCCGGGTCCGTTCGTCACCCACAACCCCTCCCCGACGGCCACGGCCCGTCGTTTGGAGCCTGCCGGCGAAAGACTCCAGGCCGTCAGGCCCGATCCTCGCGGGTATCCAGGCGCAGGACGCCGAGGAAGAGGCTGGTCAACACGACCTGGCAGCCGAGGGTGAGCCCGAGCGCGCCGGGGATGACCAGGCGCAGCATGGCCGCCGGCGAGAGATCGCCGAAGCCCTGCTGCCGCCAGATCCAGACGGCACCCGCCGAGAGCGCGAGGCCGATGAGCATGAGCACCGCACCGCCGACGAGGCCGGCCTCCAGCGTGGCGGCGTCGAGCAGCCTTTCGAAACGGGCCTCGGGCGCGCGCAGCCCGGCGCGGATCGTGAAGAACTTCCCGAGCACCGCGAACGAGACCGCCTGGAAACCGATGAGCACCGCGATGGCGGCGAAGAGCATGGTGTGGACGTCGAAGGTCACCCCGCCCAGCCGCACCGGCCCGCGTATCAGTGCCGCGATGCCAAGGGCACCGCCGAACATCAGGGCCAGGCCCGGGTAGAGGAAGAGCCAGCGCGGGCTGAACAGGAGCATGAAGCGCAGGTGCCGCCAACCGTCGCTCCACGGGCGCAGATGCGGCGGCCGGTCGCGGCCGTCGGGGCGCAGCACGGTGGGCACCTCCTCGAGCCGCAGGCCGAGCAGCTTCGCCTTGATCACCATCTCGCTGGCCAGCTCCATGCCGGTGGTGCGCAGGTCCATCCGCCGGTAGGCCTCGACGGAGAACGCGCGCAGGCCGCAGTGGAAGTCGCGGACGCCGGTGCGGAACAGCACCCGCCCGATCAGCGAGAGCACCGGGTTGCCGATGTAGCGATTCTTCCACGGCATGGCTCCCGGGCGGATGCCGCCGGCGAAGCGGTTGCCCATCACGAGGTCGACCCCGGCGCGCAACCGGTCGAGGAAACGCGGCAGGTGGGAGAAATCGTAGCTGCCGTCGGCGTCGCCCATGAGGACGTAGCGGCCGCGGGCGGCGGCGATGCCGCCGCGCAGGGCGTTGCCGTAGCCGCGGGCGGCCACGGGCACCAGCCGCGCCCCGTGGGCGATGGCGATCGCCGGCGAGCCGTCGGTGCTGCCGTTGTCGGCCACGACGATCTCGCCGGCGATGCCGTTCGCGGACAAGGCGACGGAGATCTCCCGCAGGCAGGAGGCGAGCGTGCGCGCCTCGTTGAGGCAGGGCAGGACGATGGAGATTTCCGGGGCGGGGGTGGTCATGTGGCGGAGACGGAAGGATGGACCTGGCGCCGGCGCCAGGCGAGCCAACCGAGCAACAAGGCAACAGAAGTGGGCCCGTTCCATCTTTTTCCCGGCATTGATGGGGTTGGGAAACCGAGCCGGCCGGCTCGACCCACCCCGGAAAACGTCAGGCCCGAGAGACGGCGCTCTGCGCGGAGCCGCGCACGGGAGGGACGACCGCGGACAAGACCCACCGTGCTCCCTCCGCGACGACAAGTCTGCGCCAGCGACGCGCGAGCCGGCCCCGCGACATGCAACGCCTCGGCATCCGCGGGTCCACAGGCCGCACGGGCATGATCCGGGCCACCCGCCGGACCGCGCGCCCGGCGTTCTGCCGCCCCGCGGCCGCCACGGCACCCGGGGCAACGTTTTCCGCCTTCCCTCGCCGGCCGCGCTGCGCTACCCCATTGGCCATGCTTCTCGACGTCCTCCCGGTCCGCACCGCCAACGCCCCGGAGAACATGGCGCACGACTTCCTCCTGCTCCAGCGCTACCCCCGCCCCGCGGCGGCCCGGTTCCGCCACTACGGCTGGCGCGGCCCGGCCTGGACCTTCGGCTACAGCCAGAAGATCGCCTTCGTCCGCGCCCAGCTCCCCGCCGACGCCCGCGACTACACCCGCCGCGCCACCGGCGGCGGCGTCGTCGACCACACCGACGACTGGACCTACGCGCTCGTCATCCCGCGCGGCCATGCGCTCTACGACGCCCGCGCCACCGAGAGCTACCGTGTCGTCCACCAGGCGTTGGCCGACGCGCTCGTCGAACAATCCATCCCGGCCGAGCTGGAGAAACGCGCCGCCACGCTCGACGAGAACGAACCCGCCGCGGCGGCGCCCGCCGGCGCGGCCGGTCCCGCCGGCGTCTGTTTCCACCGCGCGGAGATCTACGACGTCGTCCACGCCGCCAGCCGCGCCAAGATCGCCGGCGCCGCCCAGAAGCGGAACAAGCACGGCCTGCTCCTGCAGGGCTCGCTCTGGAAACCCTCCTGCGCCGCATCTATCGACTGGGACGCGTTCCACGACACGTTCACCGCACGTCTCGCCGCCGCCCTCGCCGCCGCGGTCGAGCACCCCGGCTGGCCGGAATTCAACTACGACGAGGAGCAGGCCCTCATCGACCAGTACGCCGCGTCCGAGTGGATCGAGTACCGCTAGGGCGGCAACGGCCGGCTCGTTCGCATTTCCGTCGCCGCTCATCCGTGACAATGCAATCGGCGGTCTCACACCTCGGGCCGCCGGTAGTTTCGGTGTAGGGCTTCAGCTTGCTGAGGCCGTTGGGGTTGCGCTTGGGCGGGGCCGGCGCGACCAAGGTCGCGCCCTACGCCAACCGAGTGATCGCCGCTCAGAAGGGCTCGCCCGTCCCTCGGCACCTGTCCTCCGGCTTTCCGGTCTTCCTTCCCTTCGTTGCCTTCTGTCGGTTCAAACTGCGCCCTTCGGCAATTCGTAAGGAGCTTGTACACTGCGCCGCCGATTGAACTTCCGTTTGCCGCCGCGGTCGCATGGCGCACAACACTCGTCTGACCATGAAAGCTCGCCTTCCCCTCTTGGTTCTCCTCGCCGCCTCCGTCCTCGCCTTGGGCGCCTGCACGCACGTCCGCGAGGCCACCAACGACGCCGTCGCCTGGGTACGCGACGCCCTCCAGACCACCGTCGACGCCCCCCTCGACCGCACCGTCAAGGCCACGACCAGCGCGCTGAACAAGCTCCGGTTCGCCGAAGTCGTCACCAAGGCCGACGCCCTCTCCGGCATCGTCACCGCCAAGACCGCCCGCGACGAGAAGATCGAGATTACCATCTCCTCCGTCACGCCGATCCAGACCCGCCTCGACATCCGCGTGGGTGCCTTCGGCGACAAGCCCGTCTCGCAGCGCATCCTCTCCGAGGTCCTGCAGGAACTGCGCGACTGAACCGTGGTCAGGCAGTCGGCGTAGGGTGCGAGCTCGCTCGCACCGCGCGGCAAGAGTGTCGCTCGGCGGCCTGAGCAAGCTCAGCCCCGACAACCGGAAGCATCGGCGCGACAGTATGAAGTCCGCGCCAATTGCATCGTCACGCAGAGCCGCCGGAATCGTTCGCACGAAGCGCCGCGACGGCAGGGAGCCTGTTCGCGCCATCCGCCTGCTGCGTGCCCGTTGGAGGCCGGCGCTCGACGGCCCCTGGCCCAACCCACCTCCCGCACTTCGTTCCCTTCGTTGCCTTCTGTCGGCCCGATTGCGTCTTCCGACTCAGGCCCGCTGCATCCGTTGCAGCAGCTCCGCGTATTCCCACATCGAACCGTGCACGCCGCGCCGGCGCAGCTTCTCCATCGTCTCGGTGAACGCCGGCGGCGGGTCGCCCACGATCCAGTTCGGGTTCTTCGCCTGGTACTCGCGCAACCGCGCGTGCAGCGACTCCAGCGTGAACTCCGGCGCGATGTAGAACCGCGGCTCCACCAGATAATCCGCCGGGCTCTCGCCGTGCGCCTCGGGCGCCGCCAGCTGCCAGAGCGGCGTGTCGGGGTAGATCCGCATGCCGAGCGTGCCGAAGTAGTAGGCGCCCGGCAGCAGTTCCGCCCGCGCCAACGTCTCCTCGACCGTCGCGCGGGTCTCCCCCGGGCCGCCGAAGATGATGAAGTGGCTGTAGCGCATGCCCAGCTCGTGCGCCAGCTCGCTGGCCCGGCGGATGTCGTCGAACGTGAAACTCTTCCCGTAGCTGCGCAGCACCGGATCCGACAGGCTGTCCGAGCCGTATTCGATGTGGCTGAGCCCCGCGCGCTGCATCAGCCGCAGCAGCTCGCGCGTCAACCCTCGCGGCCGCAGGAAACACTCCCACTGCACGCCGAGATCCGCCCGGATCAACGCCTCGCACACCGCACGCACGTGCGCCTCGCTCGTGTTGAAGACGGAGTCGACGAAGAACACGTACTTCGTCCCCAGCGCCGCGAGCCGCCGCATCTCCTCCACCACCGCCTCCGCCCCGAGGAACCGGCTGCGCGCCCCCTCGATCAGCGGATACGTGCAGTAGCAGCAGTGCAGCGGGCAGCCGCGCTGCGTCTGCACGCCCGGCAGCGACCCCTGCGCGAGGTACGCGCGCAGCAGCTCCGGATCGTGGTGCGGCGCCGTCGAGAACGTCGCGCTCTCCGCGTCGCACGGCACGGCGCGCACCGCCCCGTCGCCGCCGCGGAAGACCAGGCCGGCGATCCCGCCCAGCGCCGCGTCGCCGCCGCCGGCGCGCAGCGCCGCGATCAGCCGCACCAGCGTGCGTTCGCCCGCCCCGTGGATGCCGTAGTCGATCCCGCCGAGCGCGAAGATTTCCCGCGGGAACACCGAGAAGCCGCTCCCGCCCAGCACGATCGGCGCGGCCGTCGCCGCGCGCACCCGCCGGCACAGCCCCACCAGTTCGTGGATGAACGACTTCGGGTTGTGGCACTGCACGTTGTCGATGTTGCGCAACGAGATGCCGACGAAGTCCGGCCGGAACCGCGCCACGCAATCCTCCAGCGGCTCGACCGCCATGCGCGCATCCCAGATTCCGGTGACATGCCCCGCCGCCCGCAACGCCCCGTCGATGTACGCCACCCCGGCCGGATAGACCGGATACGGTTGGTCGTACTTGTTGAGGTTGATGAGCAGCACCCGCGCGGGCGCCGACTCGGGGACGGTCGGAAACATGGAGGGGTTTTGGTGGGCGGAATAGCGCCGCGGCTCAAGTCCGAACGTCGCGCCGCCACGCCATCGCCTCGAGCTCCACACCCGCCAGCGCGGCGACCACGATCAGCGCCACCATCGTTCCGAGCGCCGAAACCACCGGAATCGAGCTCAGCGCCAGCACGCCGAACGACGCGGCCGTCGTGAGCGCCGAGAGCCGGATCGAAGGCGGCGGCTCGTCGCCGCGCGCGGCATTCTCCGCGCTGAAGATCGCATAGTTGTGGCTCAGGCACACGCCGAGGAACGCCCCGAGCAGGTGGAAGAGGTTCAGCGTCGCCCCGGCCAGCCCGAGCACGCCAAACGCGAACAGGCACGAGCCCGCCGGCAACGCGAAGATCCGCACGCCGCGCCGCAGCCCGTAGAGCACGAACACGCTCAGGCCCACCAGCCCCAGTCCGATCGCGCTCAGCCGCAGCGCCGACACCCGGTAGCGCGTAAACAGCCGGTTGAGCGACTGCAGCTGGTCGAGTCCGATGGTCGCCAGCTCCGGCGGCGGCTCCACTCCGGGGCGATGCTCCGCCACCGTCACGAACCAGCTTCCACCGGGCTCCGTCGCCATCGTCAGGGCGATTGGCCCCTGCAGCGAGTCGGCCAGCGCGCGCACCGCGGCGGCGTAGTCGCCCGCCGGAACCGCCAGCCACTGCGCCCAGCCAGCGAAGAACGGGCCGAACTCGCCCGCGTCGAAACCGTGCCGTTCCAGCGCCGCGCGCAACGCCGGCTCGAAACCGCCGAGCGCCGCGCGCTCGGCCGCGGCGGCGTCCCACTCCGCCGGCGTCGGCACCGCCAGCCCGAGCGAGGCGACAGGCGCGCCGGCGAACTGCTGCGCATGCCAGCCGAGGAAACGACCCAGCGCCGCGCGCGCCGCCCCCGGCGACTCGCCGCGCGTGAGGTAGACCGTGCGCTGCGGCGTCTCGCCGAACAGCGCCCGCACCGCCAGCGCCTCCGCGCGCGAGGCCGCCGGCAGCGCCTCCAGCTCGCGAATGTCGTCGCGCCAGTGCAGCCGCCACGGGCCGAACAGCGCCACCGCGGCGCCGACCAGCAGGAGCAGCCGCGCGCCGCGCCGCCACGCCGGATGTTCGCCGTGCAGGCGCGAGCGGGCGAAGGCCCAAGTCTCCGAATACGGCCGATCGAGCTGGGCGAACCAGAGCAGCGCCGACCCCAGCGCCGCCACCAGGCCGCAGCTCACGAACAGCCCGAGCTGCCGGATCAGCGGCAGCTCCGAGAAGAACAGCAGCGAAAAGCCGAGGATCGTGGTGAGCGCGCTGGCCAGCAGCGGCTTGATGAGCCGGCCCACCTTCTCGCGGTACCGCTCGCCCGGCCGCACCGCCGGCTGGAGATAAAGATAGAAGCCGTAGTCGATCGCCACGCCGCCGAGCAGCGACCCGATCACGAAGACAAGCACGTGCACGCGATCGAAGCACAGCGTCACGCCGACCCACGCGCCGAGCAGCGCGCCGAGCACGACCGGCGCGAGGTGCACCGCCTGCCAGACCCGCCGCAGGCACAGCGCCGCCACCCCGAGCACCGCCAGCAGCGAAAGCACATTGAGCGACGACATCTCGCCCTCGATCAACCGGCGGTTCTCCGCGGCGAAACGCCCGATCGCCGCCCACTGCACCTGCAACTCCGGCTCGATCGTGCGCGCCGCCGCCAGCGCGCGTTCGACGGCGGCCACCACCGGCCCCTGCCCCGCCTCGCTCAGCGGCGCGGCGCTCGTGCGCGCCCAGACCAACGCCCGGTCGCCGGCCGCGCCGTTCGTCTCGGCGAAGCCCGGCATCTGCGCCACGAGTCCGGGCAGCAGCAGCAACGGGTCGGCCGGCACCAGATCCTGGAACGCGACCGCTTCCGGCTTCGCCAGGAACGCCTCGAGGTCCGCCGCCGCCCGCTCGGCCAGCCACTCGGGCCAGGGCTCGGTCGGGCGCGCCGCGGCGTATTCGACCTTCTTGGCCGCCAGCCAGCCGGGCAGCAGAAGCTCGAAACGTTGCGCGAAGAGTTGTCGCCCGAGCGCGTCGCGCGGGCCGGTGTCGCCCATCGGCCGCACTTCGGCGAAGGCGGGATCGGCGCGGAGGGTGTCGGCAAAGAGCATGGCGGCGCGCTCGCGCCGGTCGGTGTCGGGGCCGCTCAGGGCGAAGAGCGCCACACGCGCCTGGCGTTCGCTGGCCATGCTGCGCGCCAGCGCCAGCTCGGGTGAACGCTCGCCGCTCGGGATCAGGTCGAGCACGTCCGTCGAGATCTTCGCCGCGTAGTCGAGCCGCGCGAGCCAGAGCAACCCGAGCGCCACGGCGAGCGCCAACACCGCGCGCGCCGCCCACTTCTGCCGTGCCGGTTCCATGGCCTCAGCGGAAAAACCGCTTCTCCTCCTCGGCGGTGAACGTCACGCCGGTCCGCGTCTCCTCGATGAGGACCTCGACGCGTTGTTTGGCCGAGCGGCGGAATTCGAGCCGGCGCACGCGTTCGCCCGCGCCCTCGACCACGAGCGTGCTCAGGTGCCGCGCGAGCTCCGGCGTGCGGGGCGCGAAATCGAGCCGCCAGTCGTCGCCGTCGCGCGCGGCGCGCAGCGTGAAGAGATGGAGCAGCGCCGGCATGTCGAAGCGCAGCACGGGCAGCAGCGCGGCATCCATGCGCGGCGCGCGCGGATCGGCGGCCATCGAACGGGTGCGCCCCTGCGCGTTGCGCATCAGCAGCCCCTTGGCGTCGACGACCATCACCTGGTCCTCCGGCTCGGTGTAGTGGAGACTCAACCCGCGCGCATCGGAGTGCCGCAACTCGCCGCGCAGCACCACCGGGGCCTTTTTCACGCTGAACCAGCGGTGCTCCGTGAAGGTGGAATGCACCCCGCCCTGCGCCGCGAGCGCGGCGAAGAGCGGCGCCCACGCGGCGTCGTTCTCGCCCGCGACCAGCTCCGGTCCGGGCGCGGCGGGAACGGCGGCGCGGGCCGCGGCACAGAGGCAGAGGGCGAGAACGGGGAGAAGGCGTTTCATCGGGTGGGGCCGGGCTTCGGTTGGTCGCCACCGACTCAGGCAGGCCGCCCCGCTTGCGTCGAGAACGTCCAGTCGGAGACTGGGCGTTCTCGTTCAGCATGCCGGCCCAGTAGGACCGGCCTCCGACCGGTCGCCACAGCCCAGGCAGGCCACCCCTCCCACGTTGACATCGTCCAGTCGGAGACTGGACCTACCCGTTCAGCATGCCGGCCCAGCAGGACCGGTCTTCGACCGGTCGCCCTGCGCATCCGCCAGCCCGCCGGCAGCAGCGGTCCCCGTCCGGGCGGAGGCCAGACCTACCCGCGCGTGGCCAAACCATTCGCGCGCCGCACCCGGCGCACGCTGACCCAGCGACCGAGCAGCAGCTCGACGATGAGCCGGGTGTGCAGCCAGACCATGCGGACGTTGTCGCGCAGGTAGTGGAAATGCGAGACACCGCCCTCGGCGCGCGAGAGGTAGCGGCAGGTCGCGGGGAGGTTGCGCATCGGCGTGCCGGACCAGAACAACCGCACCGCCACCTCCGGGTCGAAGTCGTAGCGCCGGGCGAACCGAGTGCCGCGCAGCGCGCGCACCGTCGCCGCGAGCGGATAGACGCGGAAGCCGAAGAGCGGGTCGTCGATGCCGTCGCCTCCCGTCTCGAAATGCACGAGGCCGATGCTGAGCTTGCGGCCCTTCAGGCGCACCGCGGGCGCCTCCGGGCCGAACACCGGCCGCCCGAGCACCAGCGCCTCCGGCTCCGCCTGCGACGCCGCCATGAAATCGCGGATGCGATCGGCGGGATGTTGGCCGTCGGCGTCCATCACCAACGCGTGGGTGAACCCGGCCGCGCGCGCGGCCTCGGCACCCGCAAGCACCGCCGCGCCCTTGCCGCCGTTGCGCGGCAACGGAAGCACGCGCAGCCGCGGCTCGGTGCGCGCCAGCTCGACCACGACCGCCTCGCTGCCATCGGTGCTGCCATCGACGACCACCCACACGTCCGGCCACTGCGCGAGCGCCTCGCGCACCGTCGCGAGCAGGCGCGCCCCGCCGGTGTTGTAGGTTGGGATGAGAACGAGATGAGTGGCGCGGGCGGTGGTCATCGGCTGGTGGCGGGCAGCAGCGCGAGCAGGTGGCGCTGCACCTCCTCGGTCAACTCCGCGGGGCTGCGCAACGGGTCATGCTCCCAACGCCGGTCGAGCGTGATCGCCACGGAGGCCGGCAGCACCGGCGGCGGCCGCCACCACGCGCGACCCTTCGGCACGAAACCGGGCGATGACACGACGCGCAACAACTGGACCGGCGCCTGCGCACGCGAGGCGATGAGCGCGAAACCGGGCCGCAGCGGGTTGAGCGCCGCGCCGCGTTCCGTGCGCGTGCCCTCGGGGAAAACAAGCAGCGACTGGCCCGCGGCGATCTTCGCCGCCACCTCGCGAACCAGATCCACGCCGGGCACGCCGCTCACGTAGCCGCCCAGGTACGCCGCCGGGCCGATGGCCGGGTTGCGCATCAGCGCCGGCTTGAAGATGCAGATCGCGTCGGGCAGCCGCGCGAGGATGAAGGTCGCGTCGACCAGCGTGGGATGGTTGGCGATGAACACCGCGCCGGGTTGCAGCGGGCGATCGAAGCCGTGCCAGGTGACGCGCACCACGCCGGTGGCGTGCATCCAGCGTAGCCAGAAGTCGAAGAGCCAGCGGATCACCCGCCGCATGCGCGCGCCGCCGGTCTCGCACCGCGGCAGCAGCAGGAACGGCAGGCTCGTCAGGTTGAGCAGCACACCCACCGCGCCGAACATCGCCCACGAGGCGTAGTACGCGCCGACGTAGTAGGCGCGGCGGATCATGCCGCCGCCTCCCGCGCCGGGACCGCGGCCGGCGCCACGGGGTTGAGCGGTGTGAAGTTGAACCACAGGTACGGGTTGCGCCGCAGCAACGCCTCGACTTGCCGCAGGAACGCCTGGAAGTGTTCGCGCGCCCGCGCCAGCGCCGCCTCCCGCGGCTCGCCCGGCCGCGGCTCAAAGCGCGGCGAGGCGTGCAGCGTCGCCAGGTCCGGGTTCTCCGGCACGCCCACGGAGAACAGCACCGGCCGCCCGAAGATCAGCGCGAGGTGGTAGATCGTGAAGGGGAACAGCCGCCGCGCCCCGAGGAACTCGAAGGCCTCCGTGCGCGCCGCGAACTCGACGCGGTCGCACTGCAACGCGATCGCCGCCGGCGTGGCCGCGGCGTCCTTCAGCGCGAAGAGCAGCTCGCCCGGCTCGTTGACCCACACGAAATGCAGCCGGCCGCCGAAGCGCGCGGCAAGCGCGTCGGTGTCGTGCGAGTTGCCCACCCGCTGCCGCACCACGTAGACGTGCTGGTCGTGGTAGCCGCCGATCTGGCATCCTTGGAGATCGGAGACGCCGAAATGGAACGTGCCGAGCAGCACCGGCCCGCCGCCCTCCAGCCAGGCGCGGAAATCGTCGGCCCCGGGCGCGTAGACGGTGCGGTGCGGGCGGCCGTTGATCACGCGCAGCTTCGTCATCAACGCCTCCTCGAAGGCGAAGAAGTGGCGGAACACCTCGCGGAAGCGCGCCGGGCGGCCGAGGATCGTCGCGAGGTACTCGCGCGAGTGCCGCCGCTGCGCGGGCATGTTCGCCATCGCGATGAGCGTGCCGAGCGCGCGGCACGGCCGGTACAGCCATTCGGGCGCCACCCGGTCGGCCGTGCGCAGGAATCGGTAGCCCCAGGAGGGACCGGGGTTGCGCAGCGACGGGGCGGGCGCGCTCACTGCCATTCCAGCTCGAGCCTCCAGCCGGGCGCGACGGCACCGGCAAAGGGACGACGGTTGTGCAGCAGCTCGAACCAGTCGGGCAACGCGAGCGCGCCGGCGGCGTCCGCCGCGGGCGCCAGCGCGATCCGGCCGATGGAGTCGGCGGCGCGCGCGCGGGTGAGCGCGAGCGCGAAGGCGAAGGCGCGGTCGCTCGCGGCGGCATGCGGCACCAGCCAGGTGCCGCGCTCCTCGCCGCCGCAGAACAGCACGCGCTCGGCGTGCGCGAGCAGCGCGGCCTGCGCGGCCGTCGCCACAAGGTGGTTGCCACCGGCCAGCGGGAAGAACTCGCGCACGCTGCGCTGCCGACCGATCAGGCCCTGCTGCGCGCCGCTGGGGTGGATCGATGTCTGGAAGAGCGTGGGGCTGGCCGACGGGAAGCTGTCGAGGTAGCCCTCGAGCGCGCGGCCCTCGCCGAACTGCGTGGCGTAGACGAGCGCATCGTCCTCGCCGGGCTGGAGCTCGCCGAGCACCGCGCCCACGAACAGCCCGAGCTGCGTCATGCGCCGCACCGCGCCGGGCGCGAAACGGTCCTTCAGCCGCACCCGCGTGGCGGCGGCTTCCTCGGCGCCGGGAGCGTCGGTGCGGACGGCCTGGATGAAACGTTCAAGCATGGCGGAGGAGGAACGCGGCGTGCGCACCGCCGAAGGCGTTGCTGGCGCAGACCACGCCGTCGAAGGCGGTGTTGTCGAAGTCCGTGGTGGCCACGGTGTCGGTGAATGTCGGCGACGCGCTGCCGACCGTGCCGGGCGTGCGGCCGGAGCGCAGCGCGGCGGCGGCGATCGCCAGCTCGACGACGCCACAGCTGCCGAGGGTGTGGCCGAGGCTGCCCTTCCAGCCCACCAGCGGAGCGCCCCGGAAGGCCTGCGCGACGGCGGTGGCCTCGAGCCGGCCGGCCTCGAGCGTGCCGGTGCCGTGGCCCTTCACCCAGAGCCGGCGGCCGGCGGCGGCCGCGGCCAGCGGCGCCAGCGCGGCGGCGAAACCGGCGCCGTCGGGTTTGTTGGCCGTGAAGTGGTACATCTCGTTGTGCAGGCTGTGGCCCTCGATGGCGAGGTCGCCGCGCCCGCGCGACAGCACGGCGTAGCCCGCGCCATCGCCCAGGCCGATCGAACCGGTGGCGCGGTCCTGGTAGGGCGCGGGAAAATCGGTGTTGAGGATCTTCAGCGCATGGAAGCCGCCCGCCACGAACGGGCTGAGGAAATCGTAGCTCACCACCAGCACCTCCTCGGCCACACCGGCCTCGAGCAGGCGCGAGGCGTGGACGAGTCCGAGATGCGCGGAGACGCAGGCGTGCGAGAAGATCGCCACGTTCTCGCCCCAGCCAAGCGCGCGGCGCACCAGCTCGACGGAGCCGTGCGGCGTGCCGTGCGGGGCGTGGCCGGCCTCGCCGGTGCGGCGCAGCGCATGCAGGCTGCCGACGCCGAAGTTGCTGCTCGTCACGCACACCGGGCGGTGCGCGGTGCCCCACTCCGGGCCGGCGACGGGCGCAAGCAATGTCGCCAAAGGCTGGAGCCACGCGGGCGGGTTCGCCTCGTCGAGCGCACGGCCGGGCAGCAACGCCAGCGGCACGGCATCGCCGCCCTCGCGCCCGAGAACGGGCGAGGGTTGCAGCGCCCGTTCACCGCGCAGCAGCGCCGCGTGGGTGGCGGACGCATCGCCGAACGGCGTGAGGCAGTCGCACGCGGCGAGGCGCGCCGCGGAGGGGTTGGTGGGGGAAGCCATGGACGGCTCGGGGGAAAACGGTTCGGAGATGGAAGCCTGCCTGCAGGCGCATCGGCGCGCTGCGTGAAGCGAGGCTCAGGCGGGCAGTCTGGAGGCGTCGGCCCGGGCCCGGACGAAGGCGGCGAGGCTGGCCACGCTGGCGAGGGCCTGGCGCGACTCCTCGGCGCTGCCGATCTTGATGCCGAACTCCTTCTCGATCTTCACGACAAGTTCGAGCGCATCGATCGAGTCGAGCGACAGCCCCGACCCGATGAGCGGCTTGCTCTCATCGATCTCGGCGGGATTCACGTCCTCGAGGTGGAGGGTTTCGACAATCAGGTGCTTGAGACGGTCCGTAAGGGGGTCGGCCATGGTGTGGAGCGAGCAAGGGTGGCGGGACTCCATTTCGCGGCGCAAGCCCAGATCGAGGCGTCGCGCGACCTCGCGCCCGCGCCACACCAACGCGCCGGGTGCGTTGCCAAGGAAAGCCGATTTCGTTTGTGCCATCGGTCCAACAACAGGCACGGTCGTCGGGTGTCCCCCGCCCTGCACGCGAACACCCCGCCCACCGAAGCCAGCCGGCTGCTGACCATCCTCTTGGTCAAACCCAAGGCCCGCCTCGCCACCATCCACGCGTTGCAACGCTTCCAACTGCTGGAGCCGCTCGAGCTGGGCTACCTCGCGGCCGTGGTGCCGGCGGAGCATCGTGTCGCGGTGCTCGACCTGCGTTTCGCCCGCAATCCTGCCGCCGCGCTTCGACGACAGATTCGCGAGCTTGCGCCGGACATCGTGGGGCTCACGGGGTACTCGCACGAGGGCTCCATCGTGAAGGAGCTGGCGCGCCACGCCCGCGCGGCGGCGCCGCAGGCGCTGATCGTCGTGGGCGGCCACCACGCCTCGGTGGCGGCCGACGACTACAACATCCCGGAGATCGACCTGATCGTGCGCGGCGAGGGCTGCCTGCCTTTCCGCCGCATCGTCGAGGCGACCGCGCGGGGCGAGTCAGTGGAGGGAGTGGAGGGGGTCGTCGCCACGGGCGCGCGCCTCGATCCGGCGGTGCTCGCGACCTGGCCGCGGTTCCCCGAGGCGGCGGAGCTGCCGATCCCGCGGCGCGACCTCTGGGATCACCGCCGCTACACCTGCGCGTGGGTCTGCGAGCAGGGCACCCCCTGGGAGACGAACTTCCCGCCCACCTCGATGGTGCGCAGCTCGTTCGGCTGCCGGATGAAATGCACGTTCTGCATCGTGCCGCAGCTGTGCGGCGGGGAGCACCGGCCACGCCCGGCCGACCTCGTGGCCGAGGAGATCGCGGCGCTGCCGACCGACCACGTGTACTTCTCCGACGACGAGAACTTCATCGACCCGGACTTCGCGATGGAGCTGGCCGCGGCGATCGCGCGGCGCGGGATCAAGAAGCGCTATTTCGCGTGGACGCGCGCCACCACCGTCAACCGGCACCCCGAGGTGTTCAAAACCTGGAGGGAGCTCGGGCTCGACGGCGCGTTCCTCGGCTTCGAGTTCCCCACCGACGAGCAGCTGCGGCAGGTGAAGAAGGGCTCGACGGTGGCGGAGAATGCGAAGGCGCACGCCGCGCTCCGGGCCGCCGGCGTGGCCGTGCACGCGGCGTTCATGCTGATGCCGGAGACCACCCGGGAGGAGTTCGCCACGCTGCGCCGGTACCTCAAGGAGATGCCGCCGGCGCAGTGCAGCATCACCGTGTGCACGCCGTCGCCGGGCACCGAGGACTACCGGGCCCTGCAACCGCGCCTCTGGGTGAAGAACCCGCACGATCTGCACGACTGCATGCATCCGCTCACGCCCACGCGGATCCCGTTGAAGGAGTTCTGCGCGCTGTACGCGGAGCTGCTCGCCGAGGCGGGGCCGAAGAATCCGCTGCGCCGCCAACGCATCCCGCGCCCGCTGCGCGACATCGTGCACGCCGGCTACGCGATGTTCCGCTACCACCGCGCCTTCCGCGATCTCTACCGCGACTACCCGCGGGAGATGTGGAACTCGTAGAGCACACACCAGCACCGAGACCAAGGCCTCAATAGTCGCTCATCACGAACCACATGATCCATGTGGTCATGGCCGAGAAGACGAAGCACCAGATCAGGGCGAAGGCGATGGTGCCGGGGAGGAAGAACTCCAGGGCGAGCGGGCTGTTGCCGAGGACCATCAGCAGCCAGTAGTCGCGCTTGCGCCGGGACCGGGGCTTGCGCAGATCGAGCGGTTTCTCCGCGGGCAGCGCCTGCTGGAGGTTCTCCGCCAGTATCCCATGCACAGTGATGGGCTGGGTTGTCGCCTCGAACGGGCGGTTGACCTCCTCGATCTGCTTCGTGCCGAGCTTCAGCTTCTCCCGCGGTGCCTCCGGCGCCGGCGGCGGGCGTTCGGGGTCGGGGGAGTCGATGACGCGAAGCTTCCTCGGGGAATCTGCCATGGCGAAAGTGGAGCAGGAATTCCGCGCGGCTTCAAACGTGCACCGCCGGGGCAGTGCCGCCACCGCCGCCGACTCCGGTCCACGGCGCCGCGGGCTTCATGGGGAACATGCCGACCCCGCGGTTCCGAAAACCGCTCAACCCTGCCAGCGCCGCAGCACGTGGCAGACGTTGCTGCCGCCGAAACCGCTGCTGTTGTTCAGCACCACGTTCGGCGCGACGGACAGCGTCTCGCGCGGCAGATCGAGCCCCTCGCAGACCGCATCGGGCGTGCGCAGGTGGGCGTTGCCGGGGATGAAGCCTTCGGCCAAGGCGAGCGTGCAGAACGCCGCCTCCATCACGCCGGCCATCGAGAGCGGGTGGCCGGTGAGGCCCTTCGTGCTGCTCACGCGCGGGTGCGCGTCGGCCGCGGTGAAGACCGCACGCAACGCCAGAGCCTCGGCGCGGTCGCCGACGGGCGTCGAGGTGGCGTGGGCGTTGACGTAGTCGATCTCCGCGGGTGCGGCCCCGGCGTCGGCCAACGCACGCTGCATCGCCAGCCGCAGGCCGGCGCCCTCGGGGTGCGACATCGCCATGCTGTGGCCGTCGGCGCTCTGGCCCCAGCCGGCGACCTCGGCGAGGATCGGCGCGCCGCGCTCCTGCGCGAGGTCGGCGGCCTCGATCACGAGCGCCACCGCGCCGCCGGCACCGACGAAACCGTTGCGCGCCGCGTCGAACGGGCACGAGGCCAGCACGGGCTCGCCCTGCGCGGAGAGCGCGCGCATGGCGGCGAAGGGCAGGAGCGTCTCGGCGTTGTGCTCCTCGGCGCCGACGACGATCACGCGGCGCAACCGGTCGAGCCGGATCTCGTCGCACGCGTAACCGAGCGCGTGGCTCGAGGAGGCGCAGGCGGAGACGAAGCCGCACACCGCGCCGTTGATGTGGAAATGCGCGCCGAGGTTGAAGTTGAGCGTGCCGCAGATCGAGCTGACCACGCCCATCGGATTGCAGCGTTCGCCGCGCACGGCGTCCATCTGCCCGAGGTTGAAATGCAGTTGCCGCGCGGAGCCGGCGGAGGCGCAGAACAGACCGGTGTCCGGAAGATTGGCGACATCGGTCGCGGCGAGGCCGGCCTCGGCCAGCGCCTGTTCGATCGCGCAGAAGGCGAACACGCCGTGCGGCGCGAGCCCGCGCAGGGTCTCGCGCGGGATCTCGTAGCGCGCCGGCCAGCTCCAGTCACGGCAGCTCGTCGAGGAGACGTCGAAGTCCTTCACCGTGCCGACGAGCTTCACCGGCACGTTCGGGTTGCCGTAGAACTCGACCGGGGCGAGCCCGTGGCGGCCGGCGCGCAGCGCGGCAGCGACGCTCGCGCGGTCGTTGCCGATCGGGGTGATGAAGCCGAGCCCGGTCACGACCGGGCGGCGGGCGGCGGGCGGGGCGGCGTTCACGCTGAGGGCCGCTGCTCGCGCAGGCGGCGGGCGACGAAGTCGCAAAGCTCGCCGACGGTGTGCAGCGCGAGGATGTCGGCGTTCTTGATCGTCACCTTGAAGAGATCCTCGAAGAAAAACACGGTCTCGGCCACGGCGAGCGAGTCGAAGCCGAGATCCTCGATCAACCGCTCGTCGTCGCGCAGCGGCTCGGTACGCGGGTGGGCGGAGTTGCGCGGCATGAAGTCGCGCACCGCAGCCAGGACGACGACGCGCAGCGCGGCCTCATCGCGACAGTCGCGGAAGGTCTGGTAGGCCGCGCGCACTTCGGCCGGGAAACGGACGAGCGGCGGCGGGATGTCGGAGGGCGTGGGCATGGCTGGGCGGAGAAACGAGCAAAGGCCTTGGCCGCGCCGGCACAAGCCTCCGCTTCGCAGCGCGCCGGCTCGCATCAATCCACGCCGGAGGGGCCGCCGACCGCCTTCTCGTAGTTGCCTTCGAGGTAGTCGGCCAGCCGGCCGGCGATGCGCCCGAGCATCACATTGTCGGTCGCAAGAAAACGGTTTCACCCGGCGCCGGTCTGTGGTTGTCTCGTCACCGCAAACCCAAGCCGCCCGCGGCAGCCCCACCACGGCTGCGGGCCTCTCCAACGCCAAGACCCAAACCCATGATCCGCCTCCCGAAACTCGCCGCGGTCCTCGCCGCGCTCACCCTCGGGCTCGCCGCCTCCGGCCGCCCCGCCAACATGGAGAAAGCCACCACCGCCGCGCCCGCTCCCACCCCGGAACAAGCGGTGGTTGAGTTCATGCGCCCCTCGAAGATGGGCGGCGCCATCAAGTGCGCGATCTTCGACGTCACCGCCGGCGAGCCCGTCCTCCTCGGCATCCTCACGCCCAAGGACAAGCTCATCGTGGCCGCCCCCGCCGGCAAACGCCTCTACATGATCACCGGCGAGAACGCCGACTTCATGGAAGCCGAGCTCGTGGCCGGGAAGACCTTCCGCGCCGTCGCCATCGCCCGCATGGGCACGTGGAAGGCCCGCTTCTCGCTCATTCCCCTCAAGAAACACCCCGGCGAGGAGGAGTGGGCGCTCGACGGCAAGAAGGCCGCCGAGTGGATCAAGATCTGCCGCCACGTCACCATGACGCCCAACGCCGCCACCTGGTACACCGAGAACCGCCAGAGCATCCTGGACAAGCGCGACGCCTACATGCCGAAGTGGACCGCGATGTCCGAGAACTTGAAGCAGTATCGCCGCCTCGTCGCCGAGGACGGCCAATGAACGCCTCGGGCTGAAACGTTTCAGCACCTCAATCGTCCGCCCGCGCCGGCCCGCCGTCGCGGGCATTTCTTTTCATGGTGCCTCGCGCCGAGCGGCGGAATGCCGGCGAAATCTCGCTCCCCGCGCTTGATCCGCCCGCCGCCGCCCGCTTCGCTCGTCCCCCCGATTCTCTCCTGCGTCCGCCCCCACCGCGCATGCGCGTCACCCTCGTCCATCCCGCCGGCTTCAACTTCGTGCCCGGCCAGCCCGACTTCTCCGTGCTGGCAAACCGGATGGCGCCCATCGGCATCCTCCAGCTCGCCGCCTGGCTGGAGCAACACGGCCACCCGACAGCCGTGCACGACTGCCTCGGGCCGGTCGCACCGCGCGGCGTCGCCGCCAACGCCGACGCCATCCTCGCCACCAAGCCCGACCTGATCGGCTTTTCGGCGACAACCGCCGGCTTCATGGACGCCGTCGATCTCGCCGCCGAGATCCGCCGCCGCGAGCCGGCGATCAAGCTCGTCGTCGGCAACGTCCACGGCACATCGATCGGCGCGCCGCTCCTGCAACATTTCCCCGAGATCGACGCGCTCTGCCTCGGCGAGGGCGAAGGCGCGATGCTCGACCTCGCCGAAGGGCGCCCTTGGAAGGACATCCCGAATCTCGTCTACCGCGACGGCGACACGATCCGCACCAACCCGCGCCGCGCCCGCATCCTCGACCTCGATGCGCTCCCCTTCCCCGCCTACGAGAAGCTCGCCGGGTTCCCCCGCGGCTACCACCTGCCGCTCTTCTCCTACGAGAAGCGCTGGGGCGCGACGATGATCACCTCCCGCGGCTGCCCGTACACCTGCTCGTTCTGCGACCGCACCGTCTTCGAGCGCGCTCACAAGTACAACTCCGCCGCCTACATCCACGCACACATGCGGCACCTGCGCGACCGCTTCGGCGTGCACCACCTCAACATCTACGACGACCTCTTCACCGCGCACAAACAGCGCATCGACGAGCTCTGCCGCCTGCTCGTCGACCGCCCGCTTGGCGTGGCCTTCAACTGCGCCATCCGCACCGGCCACACCTCCGCCGAGATGCTGCGCGACCTCAAACGCGCCGGCGCCTTCATGGTCTCGCTCGGCATCGAATCCGCCGATCCGGCGATGATGCGCCGCCACAAGGCCGGCGTCACCCTCGACGCCGTGCGCGACACCGTGGAGAAGATCCACGCCGCCGGCCTGCGCGCGAAGGGCCTGTTCATCTTCGGCCTGCCCGGCGAAACGCCCGAGACCGTGCGCACCACCAGCGACTTCATCCTCTCGCTCGACCTCGACGACATGAACCTCACCAAGTTCAGCCCCCTCTACGGCGCGCCGATCTGGGAGGAGTGCACCAGCGGCCGGTCCGGCGACTTCGTCGAGGACTGGCGGCTGATGAACTGCCTGAACTTCGTCTTCAGGCCCGCCGGATTCTCCAGTCGCGAGGAGATGGATGCGCTCTACAACTGGCACGTGCGCCGGTACTACGACAGCAAGGGCTACCGCCGCCGCTTCGCCCGCCGGCTCTGGTCGCACCGCTGGAGCCTCTGGCACGTCGTGAAGCACACGCCGCAGATCATCAAAGCCGCGCGCTACTTCAGCGCGAACAAGGCGCAGCTCGAGGCGGCCAAGCGCGAGTTTCCGCTCCACCCGCGCCAGCCGCGAAACCTCGCGCCCGCCCTCAGCCCCGAGCTCCGCGCCGACGCCGCGGCGGCAATGAAGGCCGACGCGCCGCAACCATGAGCAATGCGAGAAGCCTTTCCCTGGGGTGCGACCTTGCTCGCACCGCTTTCGTCGCCGTGCCCATTTCCAAGACACCGGCGGTGCAAGCCTCGCGCCCCACAACGCCTGCGCACTGCGCCCGCCAGGTAGCCCACGCCACCATCCCCCCACGCCCGTGAAGCACGTTCTCGTCGTCGAATTCTCCCAGACCGGCCAACTCACCGCAGTCCTCGATTCGCTCCTCGCGCCGCTGCTCGCCACCGACTCCGGCATCACCGTGCACCGCGAACGCCTGCGCCCCGAGCCCGGCTATCCGTTCCCCTGGCCGTTCTGGCGGTTCCTCGACCAGTTTCCCGAGACCGTCGCGCTGGAACCGGTCGCGCTGGCCCCGCTCACGGTCGCGCCCGACGCCGCGTTCGACCTCGTGATCCTCGGCTATCCGATCTGGTACCTCTCGCCGCCTCCGCCGCTCGTCGCGTTCCTGCGCAGCGACCTCGGCCGCCGCCTGCTGCGCGGTCGTCCGGTCGTCACCGTGACCGCCTGCCGCAACATGTGGCTGATGGCGCAGGAGGACGTGAAGGCGTTGCTGCGCGAGGCCGGCGCCCGTCATAACGACCACGTGGCGCTCGTCGACCCCGGCTCGGCCTTGGCGTCGTTCGTCACGACGCCACGCTGGATGTGGACCGGGCGGAAGGACACGTTCCTCGGCTTTCCTCCCGCCGGCGTCTCCGCCGGTCAGATTCACGGGTGCCGCCGCTTCGGCCTCGCCCTGCGCGCCGCCCTGGCGCGCGACGAGGAGCGCCACGGTGGCCCGCTGCTCCACGGTCTGCGCGCCTGCACCGTCGACGCCCGCCTGATCGCCAGCGAGAAGGTCGGCAAACGCAGCTTCCGGATCTGGTCGCGGCTGCTGCGCGCCTGCGGGCGCCCGGGCGCGCCGCTGCGCCGCGCGGTCCTCGCCTGTTACCTCGTCTTTCTGCTCACGATGATCGTCACGGTCGTGCCGCTCACGATGCTGCTGAAGCTGGCGCTGCGTCCGCTGTTGCAAAAGAAGTTGGCCGCCCTGCAAACTTTCTTCGAGCAACCCTCGGGCGGCGGAGACGAACGCCTGGCGGTCTTCCCCCCATAATGATCCGCGACGTTTTCATCACCCGCACCGCTGCGTTTCTGCCGCTCGACCCGGTGGACAACGACCACATGGAGGCCGCGCTCGGCCAGGCCGGCGAACGCCACTCGCGCACCCGCAAGATCACCCTGCGCAGCAACGGCATCAAGGCCCGCCACTACGTCACCGACCCGCAGACGGGCGAAGTCCGCTACACCAACGCCAGCCTCACCGCCGCCGCCGTGTGCGCCCTCGCAGGCGACGGGTTCCGCGTCGAGGACATCGCCTGCCTCTCCTGCGGCACCTCGGTGCCCGACCAGATCCTTCCCGGCCACGGCGTGATGGTGCACGGCGAACTCGGCGGCGCGCCCTGCGAAGTCCTCACCACCGCCGGGGTCTGCGCCGCCGGCGCGACCGCGCTCAAGTACGCCTGGCTGGCCGTGCGCTCCGGCGAGTTTCCCAACGCCGTCGCCACCGGCTCCGAGGCCGTCTCGCTCACGTTGCGCGGCACCCGCTACGCCGCCGAGACCGCCCAGCGTGCGGAAGAACTGGAGTCGCACCCCGAGCTCGCCTTCGAGAAGGACTTCCTGCGCTGGATGCTCTCCGACGCGGCCGGCGCACTTCTTTTGCAGGACAAGCCCGCCACCTCCGGCCCGAGCCTGCGCATCGACTGGATCGACATCGCCTCCTACGCGCACGAGATGCCCGCCTGCATGTACGCCGGCGCGGAGAAGAATCCCGACGGCTCCCTCACCGGCTGGGCGCGGTTCAGCCACGAGGAGATCGGCCGCCAATCCATCCTTGCGATCAAGCAGGACGTGAAGCTGCTCAACGCGAAGATCATCGAGTACTGCCTCGACAAGCCCCTCGGCGCGATCAAGGCCCGCCGCGGCCTGAAGGCCGAGGAGATCGACTGGTTCCTCCCGCACATGTCGTCGGAGTATTTCCGCCAGCCGATCGCCGCCGGCCTCGCGCGCATCGGCCTGCCGATCCCCGCCGAGCGCTGGTTCACCAACCTCGCCACCCGCGGCAACACCGGCTCCGCCTCGTTCTTCCTCATGCTCGACGAGCTCCTGCGCAGCGGCCGCCTCCAGCGCGGCCAGCGGCTGCTCTGCCTCGTGCCCGAGTCCGGCCGCTTCACCAGCGCGTATCTGCACTTCACCGTCGTCTGATGCGCCCCGACGAAATCCCCGAAGGCGACGCGCCCATCCTCGGCGGCGTGCGCAAGGTCATGTACGTCGTCGACGAGTCGGGCCGCTACCAGACCGCCCGCTCCGGTGGCATGGAGGCCGAGATCACCGTCACCGAGGAGGCCGTGGCGTGGTTCGCCAAGCTCGCCGCCGAGGCCCGCGAGCGCGGTCGCCGCGGCGAGTCCAGTCCGCTCGAGTACCACATGTACCGCGTCCGGCTCGATGTGCCGACGCTCGCCAGCGCCGCCGGCCTCTGGCGCTGGCGCGTGCGCCGTCACCTCCGCCCCGCCGTCTTCGCGCGGCTCAGCCCCCGCCTGCTCGCCCGCTACGCCGACACGCTGGGCCTGACCGTCGACCAGCTCCGCTCCCTCGACTGACTCCGCCGATGCCTTCCGTCCCGACCGAACCCGCCGCGCCGAAAGTTTTCCAGCACCGCCAGTCCGCGCACTGCGAGAGCGGCGTCATCTCCTCGCTGCTGCAGCACGAGGGGCTGCCGATCTCGGAGGCGATGGCGTTCGGCCTGAGCGCGTCGCTCTCGTTCGCCTACATCCCGCTGGTGAAGATCAACCAGCTGCCGCTGATCGCCTACCGGATGGTGCCGCGCTTCATCCTCAAGGGCCTGAAGAAGCAGCTCCGGCTGCCGCTGCGCTTCGAGACCTTCCGCGAGCCGCTCGACGGCCGCCGCCGCCTCGACGAGCTGCTCGACCAGGGCCGCCTCGTGGGCCTCCAGTCCTCCGTGTTCTTCCTGCCGTACTTCCCGGAGAACATGCGCTTCCACTTCAACGCGCACAACCTCATCGCGTACGGGAAGGACGGCGACGACTACCTCATCTCCGACCCCGTCTTCAACGGCCCGACCCGCTGCGCCGCCCGCGACCTGAGCCGCGCGCGCTTCGTCCGCGGCGCCCTCGCGCCGAAGGGCCTGATCTACTACTTCGACGGCCCGGTTCCCCGCCCCGACCTCGCGCCGTTGCTGCCGGGCGCGATCAAGAAGAACTGTTTCCTCATGCTCAACGTGCCGCTGCCGTTCGTCGGCTGCTGCGGCATCCATCTGCTCGCCCACCGCGTGCGCCGGCTCCCGGTGGCGAAGGACCTCGGGTTCTGCCGACGCTTCGTCGGCCACATCGTGCGCATGCAGGAGGAGATCGGCACCGGCGGCGCCGGCTTCCGCTACCTCTACGCGGCGTTCCTCCAGGAGGCCGCCGCCATCCTCGGCAACGACCGCCTCACCGAGCTCTCGCTCGAGCTCACCGCCATCGGCGACGGCTGGCGCGACTTCGCGCTCCACGCCGCCCGCATGAACAAGGGCCGCGCCGCGATGGACACCGCCCTGCTCGCCGACACCCTCGCCGCCCTCGCCCGCCGCGAGCGCGCGCTCTTCAAGAAGCTCCGCGCCGCGGTGTGAAGCGCGCGCCGCTTCGCGCCATCTCCATCACTCCACGACGCCGAGCACCACCGTGATGTTGTCCGGGCCGCCGGCCTGGTTGGCCAACGCGATCAGTGTCTGAACGGTCTGCTCCGGCGCGGCCGCCGCCGCGAGCGTCGCGGCGATCGTCGCCTCGGCGACCGGCTTGGTCAGCCCGTCGGAGCAAAGCAGCAGGCGGTCCCCACGGCGCAGGTCGGTCTCGAGCACCTGCTTCTGCGGCAACCGCGGCAGGCCGAGGCAGCTCGTGAGCGCATGCGAGGCGGACGGCGGCACCGGCGACTCGCCCCGCGCCCGCATGGCCGCGGCCAGCGTGTGCTCGGCGTTGAGCTGCTCGAGCTTCCCGTCGCGGAAACGAAACACCGCGGAGTCGCCGACATGGGCGATCAGGAGGCATGCCCCGGTCGCCGCCGCCACGGTCAGCGTGGATCCGATGCCGCGGTTCGGGCTGATCCGCGCCCCGAGCGCGCTCACCTCGGCGTTGATCTCATCGAACCAGGCGCCCCAGACCGCGCTGTCCGCCGGCAGTCCGGCGGCGAGCCGCGCGCGCAGCCCGTCTATGGCCAGTTGCGCCGCCTGGTCGCCGAACGACAACCCGCCCATCCCGTCGGCCACGGCGGCGAGCGAGAGGTGGTCGAGCACCAGCCAGCGGTCCTGATTCTCGGTCCGCCGCCGGCCGACATCGCTGCCACCGGTGAAGCAGATACGCAGGTCGGCCCCCGTTGGTGGGGAGGCTGGACCGGAAGGGGCGCCGCCGCCGGGGCGGTCGGGATTGTGGGGGGTCGTCATCCGGAAAAATTCACCAGCGGCGCACCCGCGACCAAGCAAGGCCGAGGCCGACGAGCGACATCGCAGCCAGCACGGCGCAGGGCAGCGCCACGCCGGGTTGAGGGAAGAACATGGCCGAGCCGCCCAGGCACGCCGTGCTGATCGCCTCGAACGCCCAGCGCAACGGCGACAGGTCGGCGAGGATACGGCTCAGCGGCAGGTCGGCGAGGCGCTGTCGGTAGTTGAGCAACAACCCGCCGAGGAAGATCATCGGGATGAGTTGGAGCGGGACCAGGGCGACGGCCCCGATCTCGGTGCGCGCGATGGAGCTGGTGACCAGCCCGGCGCACACGCCGGTGAACGCCGTCAACCACCCCAGCAGAAACACCGTCGGCTGCGGCCACTCGACCGTGTGGATCTGGAGGTTGGCCAGACCGAGGAAGAGCACGACCTGTGCGAGGGTGAGCAGCCCGAGCAGGATCACCTTGGCAACAACGTAGCTCAGCGGCGACAGCCCGCCGCGGCGCTCGCGGCGCACGCGCGGGCGTTCGGCGACCATCTCGCGCGCGGCCATGTTGAGCCCGAACCAGAACGAGATCAGGGCGCACAGGAAGGTCGCCGTCCACCGCTCGGCCGAGTCGGCGTTCATGAACAACTGGCCGAAGAGCACGCCGATGAGGAGCGGTTGCGCCGCCATCACCGCGAGGGATTGGCGATCGCGGGATTTCGCCCGCAGGTCGCGCTGGAGGACGGCCAGCACCTGGATCCGGATCGCAGTGAGGCGTTGCATGCCGAGGGCGGCGACGCCGCCGGTGTGGGCGGTGGTGGCGGCGCGGCGCTGGGCGCTGCGGACCGCATAGGCGGACTCCTCGTAGCGTTTCCGGAGCGCCTCGGCCGGCAACCGGTCGAGCTCCTCCATGACCGCATCGGGGCCGGCCTCCTCCGGGGGACGATCCGGGCAGAAAAACCGGACTGCGTCGGGAAACGCAGGGCCGAAGAACGCCATCTGCCCGGCCTTGAGGAAGAGCACGGCATCGAACAGTCGATACACCGACGGTGCCGGCTGGTGGATCGTCACGATGATCGCGACACCGTGGCGGACCGAGATCTGCCGGAGCAGCTCGACCACCTGCCGGGTGTCGTGGCTCGAAAGTCCCGAGGTGGGCTCATCGAGGAAGATGATGCGCGGATCGGAGAGCAACTCCATCGCCAGCCCCACCCGCTTCTTCTGGCCGCCGGAGAGGCCCTTGCGCTCCGTCGAACCGATGAGCTGCTTGCGCAGATCGATGCCGCGGGCCTCGTCGAGCAGGCCGATGCTGCGGCAGACCTCGGCGATCTTGGTCTCGATCTCGTCGGCCTGCACGTCGGCCGGGAGGCGGATGCGGGCATGCGCGCGCAGGACCTCCTCGACGGTGAGGTCGGGGTGCAGCAGGTCGTCCTGCGGCACGTGGCCAACGAAGGGCAGGATCGACTCGGGCGAAGCCGAGAGATCCTCCCCGTCGTAGAGCACGCGGCCGCCAGTGGGAGCGGACTCGCCGCAGCAGACGTTGAGCAACGTGGACTTGCCGCAACCGCTCGGCCCCATGATGGCCACGAGTTCGCCGGGCAGGACCACGAAGTTGATGTCGTCGAGCAGCCGGCGGCCGCCCGGGAGGGCGAGCGCGAGGCCCTCCACCTGGAGCGTGTGGCCGGCGCGGTCGGTCGCCACGCGCCCGGCAGCCTGGCCGGTCACCGGGCCGCGTTCGGGCAACGCCAGCGAGATGCGCTGACCGCAGATTTCAATGACGTCGTCGCGCCCGAGCGCGACCTCCTCGTCGCGCACGATCCGGCCGCCGACGCGCGTGCCGAGCTTCGAGCCGAGGTCGCGGAGGCGGAGGGATCCGTCGGCGGCGCGGCGGATCTCGGCGTGGTAGCGGCTCGCGGCCAGCTGGCCGAGGCGAACATCGTTGTCGGGAGCGCGGCCGATGCGCAGAACGTCGCGCGCCATCGTGACCTGCTGGCCCATGTCCGCGGTGGCGCGGCCGCTGCGCAGCTGCTGCAGGAGCAGCGGGAAAGGGATCTTGTAGCCGAGCGAGAACCGCAGGACCTCGTCGCCGCGGAGCGCGGCTACGGTGATGCGTTCGGCGGACTCTCCGAGGTAGGTGCCGTTGCGACTGCCGACATCGCGCAGGCGGAAGCCGCCCCCCTCCAGTTCATCCAGCTCCGCGTGATGGGCCGAGACGCTGGCGAAGTTGATGACGAAATCGTTGTCCGGACCGCGACCGAGGCGCCAGGTCCGCAGGACTTTGTCGGGGGAGACAGGGGGAGTCATGGCAAAAGGCCGGGAGCCGAATAGCTCCCGGCCCGGGAAGAATCAGGGTGCAGGAAGTCCTTACTTCTCAAATACCAGATGTTCGATCGTCTTGGTCTCCAGCTCCCAGCGGATCTTGCGATCCTGGAAGGCGGTCGCGTTTCCGGCGCTGACGCCGTAACGGAGATCACCATCGAGGACGATGCGCACCCGGCGCTGCTCCGCCCCGGCGGCGATGTTGAAGAGCGGGATCATCACGTTCTCGGTGGTCTCCTCGTTGCGTTCGCCGAGCGAAGCGACGATCTCGATCACGCCCTTGCCGTCGCTCATCATCGAGCCCTTCGGCAGACGCACCTCCTTGGTGGGATGAGCGTTGTGGAGGGTCGGGAGCTGCTCCCACTCGATCGGCTTCTTCTCGTCATCACCCTTGGTCGCGCTCTTCTTCTCAACGAAGAAGGTGATGGAATAGCGGCTATCCGCGATCGTCAGGTCGTTGGAGGAGCCGTTGGACACTTCGAGCTGGAAGTAGGCATAACGCTCGGCGCCCTTGCTCTCGATACGCATCGATTTCACGCCGGTGAACTTGATCTTGCCGAGGTCATCAACCGACTGCGCCTGCAGACCGGTGATTGCAGCAGCACAAACCAACAGGGTGGATAGGAGTCTCTTCATAGTAGGTATTGAGGTTGAACTTTGGAATTTCCCGTAGGGAAAAGGGGGAAAGGGACGCAACGCTTCCGGGGTTGGCGACGGCGGAGCCTAGGGACGGGCCTCTCGCAGCCGGAAGGCCAGCCGCACGCCGGTGGCCGGGCGGCGGAGGTCGTCGCCCACTTCGATGCGCGATTGCGGCCGCAGGCCCGCCGGGCCGCTCTGCCAGTGGCCGCCGCGCAGAACCACGGTGCCAGCGGAATCCGCGCCCTCCGTCGGGGCAAGCCGGGTCATCTCGGCGACGTTGCCGAGCATCCAGCGGAACCCCCATGGGTTGGGTTGGCCGGCAGTGACATCCGCCAGGCCGCTCTCCGGTGTCGCGGCGCCAGCGCCCGGGCTCGTCACCGGAGCGGCCGCACCGGCGCGGCAGGCGATCTCCCACTCGTATTCGTTGGGCAGATCCGCCACGAGAGCCGGAGCTTCCGCAGCCAGCCAGTGGTTGAACAACGCGAGCAACCCGCGGGAGCCGAGAATCTCCCGGCCGGAGACCGACTCGACGGGCAGGGCCGCGCCGAGCGAGCGTGCCGCGGGTTCGCCGTCGGCCGTCGCCAGTTGGCGGATCGCCTCGTACTGCTGCTGCGTCAGCTCGGTGAGCGCGAGCTAGCAGGGCGCCTCCAGACGGAAACGGCGGTTGTCCAAGTCGCTCGGCTGCCGCAGGGGATCGTCGCGGCGGGCACCGACTTCATATTCGCCCGGTTCGAGCAACCGCGTCTCGAGCGTAAGCCCACCCGGCAGCGGCACCCGGACGTTCGTCCGCCAGGCCAGCGGCGGCGTCAGGGTCTGGTTCCCGGTCACTTCCAACTCCGCCCGGTAGGGTTCGTGCAGCGGGGCCTCGATCGTCAGCACGTGCCGGCCGTGTGGAAGCTTCACCTTCACGATTCCGGTCGCCGGCACGGTGAAGGATTCGCTCCCGATCTTGCCGGTAGCGCCGGCGGGCAAGCCCTCCATCGCAAAGTCGTAGGAAAGTCGCTCCAACCTCAACTGAGTCGTCGTCAGTTGTGCCTCGGTGATGTCGACATCGGCCCGCGCCGGCCGTAGCCCGGGGCCGCGGACCTCGACCTGATGCGTACCGGCGGGCAGATCGAGCGGCTCAAGGCGCGCCCCGTCCGCAAGTCGCTGCCGTAGCACGCCGTCAACCCATACCTCCGTCCCCGGAGGCACATCCTCCAGTCGGAGGTCCAAGCGACCGTCCATGCGTTCGGGCGTCGTCGCCGGCGCCGGATTTTGGGGTGGCACCGGAGATGGTGTCACCGTGGCCGGTGCGGCCTTCGCCGAAGGAGTGCCGACTGGCGCGTGGTTCGGATCAAGCACCGCCGCCAGATCGATGGTCCATTGGGCTTCTTCCCCGAGATCGAACTCGCGATCGAAGAGGGGTCGCGCACCACGCATGGCCCGGACCCGTGTGGGTTTGGTCTGCAAATCCACAATACGGGGCGCGGTCCCGAAGACGTGGACCGTGCGGTCATAGCCCTCACAAGTGATCCGCAACTCATCCCCATCGGCAAAGTTGATGAACCGGACCCTTGCGATCATCGGCGTGCTGGGCGCCCCACCCCCGCCTGGGCCGCCACGGTGGAGAAACACCCACCCGCCGACCCCGAGCGCGACCACCGCCGCCAGCGCAAGCCCGAGGCGTAGCGCCGACTTCGGATTGCGCTGCGGCCGGCCGAGATGCTGCACCGCCGCGAGCGCCTCGCCGGCGGTCTGGAAACGGTCGTCGGCCTGTTGCGCGATGCACTTGTCGATGAAGAGATCCCAGTCGCGAGAGAGTCCCGCCACCAGTGCCGACGCCTCGGCGAACTTCCCGGCCGGTTTGCGGCCGGTCAGCAGATAGTAGGTCATCACGCCCACCGCGAAAATGTCGCTGCGGGCGTCGCCGGTGGACATGCCGTGCAGCTCCGGCGCCATGAACTGGATCGTGCCGCCGACCGGGTTGGAGGAGCTGCCGACACTGGTCTGGAGACTGGTCACCGTGGGCGACGAGGCGAAGATCGTCCGGTCGACCACCGTCACATCGCCGCCCTGGAAGGCCTGGGCGAGGCCGAAGTCGGAAATCCGGATACGACCTTGGCTGTCGACGAGCAGGTTCGAGGGCTTGATGTCGCGGTGGATGATGTTGGCGTCGTGCGCCGCCTTCAGGCCGGCGAGCAGATCCTCGAGGATGCGCTTCACCTCGGCGGGAGGGAGGCGCCCGCCCTTCTGTTGGAGGAGCGTCTCGACGGTACCTCCCTCGAGGTATTCGAGCACGAGATAGGGCAGGCCGTTGAACTCGCCGCAGTCGGTGACCGACACGACGTTGGGATGCTGGAGCTTCGCGAGCGCCCGGCCCTCGGCCAGCAGCCGCTCGATCGCCTGCTGGTTGGCCGAGAACGCCACCCCCATCACCTTGATCGCCACCGGCTTGTTCAGCACCGTGTGGACGGCCTTGTAGACCACCCCCATCCCGCCGCGGCCGAGTTCGCTCTCGATGCGGTACGCGCCCAAGGTCATGCCGGCGCCGAACGCGTTGGAGGTTTTGTCGTCGGGGGTGAACGCGCTCATGCTGTGGGTGTCGGGGATGTGGAGATACCGCCAATCGGATGGTAGGGCTTCGGGTTTAGGCTTGGAAAGACACTTTTTATCCAGAAAATCACGACATACTTCTTGCCCACGATGCGCCCCGTCTCCACCGCCCCCCACCTCCCCACTCTTTCGGTGCTGCGCCGCCCGGCGCTCCGCCTGCTCGTCCTGCTGACACTGTTCGCCGCCGTCCCCACGGCGTGGGCCTACAGCGTCCAGTTCCAGCTCACGCCGCTCGACGCGGCCGTTTTCGTCGACGGCACGAAGGTTGAAAAACCGACCATCAAGGCCGGCTTCGTGAAGGTCTCCCTGAGCTCCCAGAAGGGGCCCCACCAGATCCGCTTCGAGCGGGCCGGCTACGAGCCGCTCACCATCGCCGTCACCAACGCCGACGACGGCAAGAAGCAGGTCGCCGCCCTCACCGAGCTGCGCACGGTCAAGGTCCGCGTGAGTTCCGATTGTCGCGACGCCCGCGTCGCGCTCATTACCGAATCGGGCACCACGGATTGGGGCCCCGTGCCCGCCACCAAGGAGATCACGATGCGCCGCCCCGGCGGCTCCACCGCCTAGACTCCGTGGAGCTTCTCCGTCAGCGCGACCGACTACCAGACGGAGATCGTCCGCCTCACCGCCCCGGACCAGCCCAACCTCTCCGCCTCCCTGAGTCCGCTGCACGAGGTCGTCTCCCTTCCGGTCGCCGCCGTCGACGACAACGGCCAGCCGCTGGCGATCGTCGCGCGCGTCGACGACAAGACCGCCGGCACCGGCGTCGAGCCGAAGGTCGCGCTCGATTTCCGGCGCGAGAACAAGGACAAGCCGTGGAACGAGCACACCGTCTCCGTCGAGGACCCGCACGGGGTCTTCCAGTCCGCGGCGGCCCGCGTCGCCTACGCCCAGCGCAACACCCCGCTGCGCTTCACGCTCAAGCCGGTGAAGGAGGCGCTGCTGGTCCCGCGGATGTTCCCGCGCGTCGGCTTCAGCTCCGGCCGCCCCGCCCAAGAGGTGGATCGCGCCAGTGTCGTCGCCATGCTCGACACCGAGGAGCCCTGCCCAGCCGCCGCAGAGGTCGTGCGCATCACCAACTTCGGCCAGCGCGACAAACAGGGCGCCGGCCCCGTCGAGCACCTCAACTCCTTCGCCCTCTCCCCGGACGGCAAATACGTGATCCTCGCCGTCACCACCGAGACCCCGGCCGGCCTGGCCTCCTCCCTCTACGTGAAGAACGCGGACAAGGACGCGCGGGAGAAACACCTGCTGCTGGAGAACCCGGGGTATGTCGACATGGCCCCCGCGATCGCGCCCGACGGCGAGGACGCGCTCGTCTTCCAGTCCAACCGCGTCGACCGGACCAAGCCCGACCTGTTCTCCATCCGCCTCGCGTATGAAGGCAACGAGCTCACCACCCGCGGCGGCCTCGTCCAGCTCACCAGCGGCTCCTGGTTCAACTTCGCCCCCGCCCCCGGTGCCGCCTCCAGCGCTGAGATCGTCTTCCTCACCGCCGATCCGCTCGGTACCGGCGCCCTCCCTCAGGTCAAGACCGTGCGCCTCGACGGCACCGTCCCCTCGACCTACCCGCTGCGCGGCAGCCACGTGAACGTCCTCGAGCGCCGCAAGGTCGTGCTCACCAACGAGGACCCCTCCACGCACCGCATGCGGATCGTCAGCGCCTCGCTCGACGCCCGCGGGGAGTCCGTTCTGACCAGCGCCGAGAACCTCGTCGCCGCGAACTGCAGCATGGCCGCCGTCTCCCTCGGCAAACCCCGCCGCATCCTCTTCGTGTCGGACTGCGAGAAGACCCCCAAGGGCCGGCCCCAGAACGACCTTTTCGTGATGACCGCCGAGGGCGCCGTCCGCCGTCTCACCGCCAACGAATCCGACGACCTCATGCCCGCCTGGTCGCCCCTGGCTTCGGAACCCGACGTGGTCTACTTCCTCTCCAACCGCGGCGGCGCCTACAACGTCTGGCGCCTGCGCATCGTCGCGGGGAACTGAGCGCCCGCTCGCCCCGCAGACCCCATCCGGCCCACCCTGGGACGCGTCGTTCGCTCAACGACACGCCCCGGCAAGAATAGGGTACCCGGCAGCGCACGCCGCTCACTCCGCGGCGTGCAGCCGCCACCACGCCACAGCCAGGCATGCCGCGGCGAAGCCGAGCAGCAGCCACGGCTCCGCGCCGAGGCCACCGAGCCCGGCGCCGCGCGCGAACACGTCGAGAAAGCCCTCGAGTCCCCAGCCCATCGGCGAGAACGCCGCCACCTGCTGCATCGCCGTGGGCATCACGATCTTGGGCACCATCACGCCGCCGAGCGCCGCGAAAAGGATGTTCGCTACGCCGCCGATCGTCGTCGCCTGCTCGGTCGTGCGTGCCACCGCGGCCACCGCCAGCGCAAACCCGATCCCGGCCAGGCTCACCGCAGACGCCATCGCCCACAGCGCCGGCCAGCTCACGTCGAGCAGCAGCGCATCACCGCCGAGCAGCGGCACGAGGTACCGCCCGACCAGCAGCATCAGCACGGTCTGCCCGAGATTCACGAGGTAGAACGGCACCACCTTGCCCGCCAGCAACGTCGCCACCGGCACCCGCAGGCTGCGCAACCGTTGCCACGTGCCCTGCTGCCGTTCGGCGATGAACACGTTCGAGAGCGGAATCACCACGAAGAACACCGCGAACACCAGCCACGCCGGCACGCTCTGCTGCACCGACGTCAGCTCGACCGTCGCTGCGCGATGGAAACGCGTCTCGACCAGCGCCCCGGCCGCCGCCGGGTCCATGTCGGGAAGAGTCACCCCGGAGATCCGCGCCGTGTCGCGAAACGGCTCCACCAACGCGTTCACCCGTTGCGCCGCCACTGCGCGCAGCACATCGGCCTGGAACGCCGCCAGCACCGCCGGCGGCAGGCCCGGCTCGGCCAGCACCATCACCCGCGGCCGCTGCGTCGCCGCGTCGGCCAACGCCGTCTCGTAGCCGGCCTCGATCAGCAACCCGAGCTGGATCTCGCCGCGCGTCAGCGCCGCCTCCAGCTCGTCCCGGCTTTCCGCCCCCGGCCGGGCCCCGGGCACCGCCGCGCGCAACGCCGCCGAGGCCGCCGTGCCGTCGCCGTCCCACGCCTGCCAGCGCGCCTTCTCGGCGATCCGCGGCTGGAACGTGTCGCGCAACGCCAGCGACATCACGAGGATGAAGACCGCCGGCATCACGAAGAGCACGAGCAACCCGTGCACGTCGCGCGTCAGCGCCAGCAGTTCTTTGCGGATGGTGGCCAGCAGCGGGATCATCGTCAGTCGCGCAGCGAATGGTGGGTGAGCTGCAGGAACAGCTCCTCGAGATCGCGGCAACCGTGCCGCACCGCCACGATCGGCCCGGCCAGCGCCCGCACCGCGGCCAGCAACGCCTCCGGCGTCCGCTCCGGTGGCAGCGCGAACTCCAGCCAGCCGTCGGCCCCGTCGCCCTCGGCGACCATCCCGAGCTCGGCGGCGAGTCGTGCGCGCACCGGCGCCGCGGGCACCGTCGCAACCCGCACCTCGACGCGCGCCGTCGAGCCGGCCAGCAGCTCCGCCAGCGTGCCGCAGGCCACCACACGCCCGTGGTCGATCACCGCCACGCGGTCGCCGATCGCCTGCACCTCCTCCATGTAGTGCGACGCGTAGACGATCGCCCGCCCCTCGGCACGCAACCGCCGCACTGTCTCCAACAAGAACGCCCGCGACTGCGGGTCCACGCCCACCGTCGGCTCGTCGAGCAGCAACAGTTGCGGATCGCCCACCAGCCCGATCGCCAGGTTGAGCCGCCGTTTCAGGCCGCCCGAGCATTCCGCCGCCCGCCGCCCGGCCACGGCATCCAAGCCCGTCGCCGCCAGCGCGGCCGCGATCCGCTCGCGCCGCCGCGCGCCGGCCAGCCCGAGCACCCCGGCGAAGAACTCCAGATTCTCCCGACAGGTGAGCCGCGGGTAGAACGCATATTCCTGCGGCACCAGCGCGAACCCGCCACCCGTCGCCACCGCCGGCGCCAGCTCCACCCGCCCCTGCGCGGGACGCCGCAGGCCCGCGACGAGCGCCATCAGCGTCGACTTGCCCGCGCCGTTCGGCCCGAGCAGCCCGAGGATCTCGCCGCGCCCCAGCGCCAGCGACACGCCGTCGACCGCCCACGGGGCGTCGGGGCGGTAGCGATAGCGAAGATCGGTGAGGCGAAGCATGGCGGCACGGCTGTCGCCAAAGTGCAACGGCGGCCCCAGGGCGGAGCAAGCTTCCAGCCGCGGTTTTTCCTCGACCACGCCGCGCCCGGCACAGGACGCTCGCCCCCGTGAGCCCCCACCTCTCCGCCTGCCGCTCGCAGCCCGTCCGCCCGCGCGTCGTTCGCCACGGCGCCGGCCGCCCACGCCCATGACCGCCACGCTCCTCACCTGCTGGGACGCCCTCGTGCAGCGCGACCCCGCCGCGCTCGCCGTGGTCGACGGCGTCACCGGCCGACACTGGTCGCGCGCCGAGCTGGCCGGTGCCGCCGAGGAGTGGAGCCGTGCCTGCGCCGGTGGCGCCACGCTCGCCAGCCGCCGCGTGCTCGTGGCCGAGCCCAACGGCGCGCGGTGGTTCCATGTGTTCCTCGGTCTGCTCCGGCTCGGCGCCATCCCGATCCCGGCCGACTCCACCGAACCCGCCGCAGCGTTGACCGAGCAGGCCCGCGGACTCCGCGCCGCCGCGCTCTGGCATGCGGGCGCATTGCATCCGCTTTCCGGATCCACACGCCACCGCCGCCGCGGTCTCTGCCTCTTCAAGCTCACCAGCGGCAGCACCGGCGTGCCGAAGGCGCTGCCCTTCACCCACGCCCAGATGCTCGCCGACGGCCGCCAGGTCTGCGCCTCGATGGGCATCCGCCCCGCCGACCTCAACCTCGCCGTCATCCCGCTCGGTCACTCGTACGGGCTGGGCAACCTCGTGGTGCCGCTGCTCGAACAGGGCACACCGCTGGCCTGCGCGGCCAGTCCACTGCCACAGGCGCTCGCGGCCGACATCGCCCGCTGGCACCCGACCGTGTTCCCCGCCGTACCCACACTGCTGCGCGCGCTCGTGCGCAGCGAGATCGACCCGGCGCAGCTCGCCAGCCTGCGGCTCGTCATCTCGGCCGGCGCGGCGCTGCCCGCGGAACTCGCGGCGGAGTTCGCCGCGAAGCTCGGCCGGCGCGTCCACAACTTCTACGGCGCGAGCGAGACGGGCGGCATCTGCTACGACCGCACCGGCGAGGCCACGCTCACCGGCCGCAGCGTCGGCGCGCCGATGGAGGGCGTGCGCCTGCGGTTCCGTGCGGGCCATCGCTTCACCATCGAAAGTGCCGCCGTGGGCGGCACCGGGCGGTTCTCTCCCGCCGATCGCGCCAGGCTCGACGCCGCCAGCGAACTGGTCCTTCTCGGCCGCACCGGCCGCACGGTGAAGATCGGCGGTCGCCGGCTCGACCTCGCCGAGGTCGAACACGCGCTGCTCACGCTCCCCGGCGTGCGCGCCGCCTGCGTGCTGCCGCATCCGCAGCGCGCCGACGCCCTCGCGGCAGCCGTCGCCAGCGACCGATCCAGCGCGGAACTGCGCGCCGAACTGCAGGCACGCCTGGCGCCGTGGAAGATCCCTGCGCACATCCTCTCGCGGCCCGAGCTCCCCGTCACCGAGCGCGGCAAGACCGACCGCCGGGCGGTCGAGGCGCTGCTGCGCGCCGCACCCGGAAAATAACAAACGCCCCGGCGAACACCGGGGCGTTTGCGTGCTGGAAGGATAGAGGCAGGTCAGGGATCGACGCCGAAATCGAAGCAACTGCCCGCGCTCGGCCCGGCCATCGAGGGAACTGCCTCGTTGGAGTTGACCACGATCGCGTACTCGCCGACGACCAAGGCCCGCTGCGGGATCGCGCGGTAGACGACAAATCCGGCGGGAGCATTGCTCTGGTCCGCGCGTTCGAACTTCATGGTAACGACGCGCTCCGGGGGGAAACCGGTGGAATAGCTTCCGTAGCCGCCACCGGTCATGACCTCGCGGGTGCCGTTCTTGCGCACGGCGAAGAGCACCAGTTCCGCCACCCCGTTGGGCTGCGCCCGCTCGGGCAGACAGAGCAGGAACTCCGGCTGCTTGTTTTTCACCCGGGTGGCCGCCTTGGTGCCGTGGATCACGCAATAGCTCGCCGCGCCGCCGAAACCCAAACCGCGCGCCGCCACCCGGATCTGCAACTTCGAATACTGAAGCATCGTCGTGGATTCACCGTCGATCAGCAGCACGTCCGAGGGCGACATCGCCTTGCCGTCCGCAGCGACCGCTCCGCCGGAAGCCGCCGCCGGGGCGGTCTTGCCCGAGGCCCGCTCGATGATCGCCGTGACGATCGTCTTCGGCACCTTGGCGTCGCTCAGGGCGATCAAGCCGTCGGGGCTGGTGTCGAACTTCGGCTCGGAGTTCTGGATCGAGGAGACGATGATCGCCTCGTCGAGACCGGCATTCACCATCTTGACGACGTCTTCGTTGGTCATGGGAGCCGCCAGGGCGGCGGCTCCGAGCAGGAACAGGGGTAGAGCAAGGATGCGGGATAGGTTCATGGGAGACAAAAAGGGGCGGACGCGTGGAACGGGCGCCAGTGAGGGTTCGCAATCGGAGGGAAGCCTGAGCAATCGGCCAACCTCATCAACACTTAAGCGGATACAGCAACGTCCCGCAGCGTGGCCTCGATCTCGACATCGAGTTCGCGCCGGCAGATGTCGGAGCGCAGATAGCTCACGCGATCGGTCGGCGCCAACAACTCCCGCTCGAGCGCGGCCCGCACCGCCGGCAGATCGTCGGCGTTACGCAGGTACACCTTGAAGTGCCGCGTGGTCGCGTCACCCCGCCCCAGGTCGGGCCCGAGGCCGCAGGCGGCGGAGATCTCCCGGAGGTTCTCGATGGTGCAGGCGAGCTGGGGCAGCGTCTCGTCGGGTGCGATCGTCGCATGGCCGCGGATCGCGGCCGTGCCGGAGATGAAGACATCCGCCCGGCCGCCGGCGCCGGGCACGACTGTCGCCCGCGCGAAACTCGGGGGGCGCGGGCCGTGCTCGGGCGGGTAATCGTAGGCGGGCACCTGCCGCGGGTTCTCGAAATGCCGCGGTGGGCGCTTCGTCGCCGCGAATACCACCATCAGCCGCGCCGCGTCGGTACCGACGGCCGAGGCCGCGGGGACAACGCGGTGGAAATCCAGGCCGAATTCGGCCTCGAACGCCAGCGAGCGCCCCCGGCTGAAGGCGCGATAGGTCTCGAGGCCACCGGCCTCCGGCCGGTTGATCGCCGGCACGTAATGCCACACGCGGGCGAGGTTGAGTCCGCGCGTCACAGCGAAGAGCGCGGTGTAAAGCTCCTGCGTCGCCAGTTCGATGATGCCACCGGTCGGCACCGCGGCCGCGCCCAGCAGCCACTCGTCGCTGCGATACAGCGCAAAAGGTCCGGCCCGACCGGCGGGCTCGGCGTCCGGAAATATCCGTTCGACGGTTTCGCCGCCGAGCACGGGCAACCCGGTCGACAGGCCCGGATCCATCGCAGGATCAAAGGCCACTTGCAATGTCGGCAGATCGGTCGAGACGGGGGGCATCGCGCGGTTCAGTCCTTCCCCGCCGGAGCGGATGCCGGAGCCACAAGGCCAAGAGTCACGCTCGTGTCCGAAACCAAGTTGTTCAGCCACTGGTTTTCCTTCACCTGCAGTTTCTCGGCCGGGCCAACCCCGCGGAGCCAGAGTTCGATCCGACCCGGGAGCAGCTGCACGGTCAGCGCAACCATGAGCGGTTGGCGGGCATAGAACGCGATCACTCGCTCCGGCTCCACGACGTGGACCAACCAACGGTACCGCTCCAGCGAGAGAATCACCGCAGCCCGCGCTTTCTCGACCGTCGTCCCGGCCGGCAATGCGATGGTCCGGACCAGCCGGAGCTCCGCGGTGGGAGCGATCTCGGCGAGCTCTGCGGCCGCGCTCCCCGCATTGGCCGCCCACGCCGGCACCGCGGCAACTGCGAGCAGGGCGATGCAGGGATAGGCGAAGCGCGGGAAGCTCATGGCTGGGAAGCGCCAGCGATGAAGCCGGGCCCGATTCGCCGGGCAAGAGCTATATCGCGACGTCGGCGACGCTCAATCGTCGCCGGGAATGTCTGCGGCGCCGGCCGCCGCGCAGCGTTTCCGCCAGAGATGCACCGCGGCCCCGCACAGCCCGACCGCCGCCGCGCCGAGCAGGGCGTGCTTCATGTGGCCCTTGAACAGCGCATCGCCAAACACGATCGTGCCGGAGATGTAGCCGGCCGGCAGCAACGTCGAGACGACCAGATACGGCACCAGCGGCAGCCGCATCAACCCAAGCAGATAGCTCTGGGTCCAGAAGGGCAGGCCGGGCATGAGCCGCACCAGCCACACCACCTGCCAGTCGCTCCCGGTCGGCAGCTGCGGCAGGCGATAGCCCAGCCGGTCGAGCAGCCGCAGAATCGGCGGACGCAACCAGCGCGCCGCGAGGACATACGAAAGCGTCACGTTGACCAGCACCGCCACCACCGCGTAGGCGATCACCGCGGGCACGCCGAGGACCGGGCCGAAAACCGGCCCGGCCGCGAGCGCGAACGGCAGCATCGGGAAACCGACGACCGGCAACACCGCCATGCCGCCGAAAAAGACCAGCGGTCCGGCCGCCTGCAGCCAAGCGACGATCCGGCCGGCCGCTTCACGCAGATCGCCCCGCGTCGCCACCAAGGTCACCCCCACCGCCACCACGGCCACAGCCACCACGCTCCAGAAAACGCGGCGGCGGACGGTCAAAGAAAAGGGCGGCGATGCTTGCATCGCCGCCCAAACTGCCGCCGGCCCACCGTCCGAGGCAAGGCCGGGTTGCACTGCCGGAACGCTCAGTTGACGCCGCGGCCGTCGAGCAGTTTGCCGTCGGCGAACACGATCGTCTGCACGACGAAGCGGCTCGACCAGTACTGCCAGCGGTCGCTGCTCAGCACAGGGGTCTTGTGGGCCGGAGGGAAACCGCGGGCCATCAGCACCTGGTCCTTGGTCATGCCCCGCAGCATCGTGCCGCTCTTGATCGCATCGACGGTGGCCTTGTCGCAATCGCCCAGGTCGACCGGACGGACGGAGAGCATGCGCCGCGCGATGCCGCGCAGGTCGCACTTGGTGAACTTCGCGATGTTGTCGACGTCGATGGTCTCGCCGGTCTCGACCACGCGCAGCAGCAGCTTGCTCGCAGTGGCGGCCTCGACCTTGATCCGGCTGTTGATCGGCACAAGCGTGCCCCGCCAGTAGTTGGTGGTGATGTGCTTGCCCTCCTCGTACATGAAGCTGTGGCGGGCGTAGTATTCCTTGCCGGCCACGGGAGTCTCCGCCTTGGCGACGGCGTCGACGAAGGGAATCGGCCCGCCGGCGAACGCGGCACAGACCAGCCCGCTCACCGCGAGCAACAGCAGGGAGGCAACACGAAGGATCGAGCGCATGATGGGTGTGTTCTTTTCAGAGGGGAAAGAGGGGACCAGTGGACAGGGATGCCGGCGGCGGCCCCATCGGACCGGCATCAAGGCCGCATCGTGCGCAGGGCGTCTTTTCGTGCAATCGGTATCTGCACACACCCCGGAGCCGCGGAACGAGCCCGCGGCCCGCCGTTCACAGCGGCAGATCCTTCGCCCGCGCCACGCACACGGCGGTGGTGCCGTCGGCGTGCACCGGCCAGTCGAAGGGCACGCTAGGGAACTCGGCTGTGATCGCCTCGCGCAGGCCGCCGAGCTCGATCGCGAGCACGCCCCGCAGGGCGAGGTGGGCGCGGGCCTCGCGCACGATCCGGCGCACCAGCTCCATGCCGTCGGCGCCGCCGTCGAGCGCGAGGCGCGGCTCGTGTTGCAGCTCGGGCGAGAGGTTCTCGCAGAGTTCGGCGGGCTCGTAGGGCGGGTTGGCCACGATGAGGTCGAAGCGTTCGTCGCCGATCGCGCCGAAGAGGTCGCCCTGCCGCAGTTCCACGCGGTCGGCGAGACCGTGCAGCAGGATGTTGTGCTCGGCGACGTCGAGCGCGTCGTTCGAGAGGTCGGTGGCGGAGACGCGGGCCTCCGGATAACGCTGCGCGAGCAGGATCGCGAGGCAGCCGCTGCCGGTGCACAGCTCCAGGATACGCTTCGGCTCGCGTTTTCCGAGCCAGGCGCCGAGGCCGGGGTCGCCCTGGATCAGCTCGACGAAATAGGAGCGCGGAATGAGCGTGTGCTCGTCCACCGCGAAGCACTGCCCGCCCAGCCAAGCCTGCCCGGTGATGTAGGCCAGCGGCGTGCGGTCGATCGCGCGCCGCGCGAGCGCCGCTTTCACCGCCGCGATCTCCGCGGGCGTGAGCCGCGCGCCGAGGAAGGGCTGCACATCCTCGTCGAGGTGCAGCGCCCATTGGAGCAGCGCCAGCGCCTCGTCGCCGGCGTGTGGCGTGCCCTGCGCGAACTCCAGCTCCTCGCGATTGAAGAGCGACACCGCGAAGCGCAGCCAGTCGCCGAGCGTGACGAACGACTCGGTGCCCTTGAACAGGGCGGCGGCGCGCGGAGCGGAGCGACGGGAGGGAGACGGCATGGTGCGCGCAGTGAAACGCCGCCGCCCGCGCGGGTCGAGCCTGCGCGCGCTGCCACGTCCACGGTCGCTCTGCGCCCATGCCGGCCCGACCGTTTACCTTCACGGTCGTGAAGGTAAACGGTCGGGCCGCGAGGGGCGGATCCGCTCTCAAGAGGCCGGAGACTCGGCCGCTCAGGCCTTCTTCACAAAGCAGGCCTTCAGCGCCATCGCGACGCCGTCGATCTTGCAGTCAATCTCGTGGTCGCCGTCGACGAGGCGGATGCCCTTCGCCTTGGCTCCGCCCTTCAACACGCCCGAACCGCCGCGCAGCTTGAGGTCCTTGATGAGCACCACGGTGTCACCATCGGCCAACGGGGTGCCATGGGCATCCTTCACGATCCGCGCCGCCTCGGGCGCAGCCTCCTTGGGCCATTCGTGGCCGCAGGTGGCACATTCCCAGTGGTCGGCATGGCCGAGCACGGCTTCGAGCGAGCAGGCGGGGCAGGATGGTTGGTTCATGAAAAAGGGTCCGTTGATGCAGTTCGGCTCCGGCGGGGCAAGGCCGCAGAAGATCCCCGGCTCGACCGGGCCTACCGCCTGCCGGGATCCTAAAATCCACCATGGGAAAGACTAAACCTGGCCCGCATCCTCCCGGCATCCCAACGCCTTCGCGTTGATCCCCTACTTCCGGAATGATCTCAACAAGACAGTAACGCTACCCACAGCAATACAAAGTATGCCGCCAATACTTAGCTGCCATCCCTCCAGCATCTCTCCTCGAACTGCCCCACCCCCGCGCCCAAACAACGCACTCAAGACACACCCAATCCCCAACAAGATAATCAATACTGCCTCAGTATGCTTCATTCTCCTCATACTCGTCTCACGTTCATATTTTGAAAACAGGAACGCCTGCACTATCCCGCATCGCATTTGCGCCAAGACCACTGATCTGAGCGGGGTTAGGAGGGGGGAGATTGAAGGGGGCACGTCGCGACTTTTGACAGAGAGGGGGTTCGAATGCGGCCAAGGTAAAGGCGGATTGTACCTGAGCGTCGGCCACGGAAACCGGGGTAGCGGGGTTCACGGCCGGGCAGCGTAACAACCGTTCCGATGCAATCAAGGGAGGAGTGGGAGCGGAGGCGGTTATGGGTGATGCGCTCACTGCGGCTCAAACCAGCGTGCCAAGAAAATGGGGCCTGAATAGAGGATCAAACTTTGCACTCGCGAAAACGGTGACGACAGCACCGCTCCTTCAGGGCTCGATCCGGCTCTGCCCCGGAAGTCCGGACACCGGGCGGAGATGACCCGATCACGCCAGCGCGCCCCCGCAGCAGGCCCATGCACCGGAGCAGGGATGCCTGCACCCGCCCTTGCCGCGGAACCTTCGCGTCGTACCCTCGTCCAATCCCGCCTGCGTGATGAAAACCTCCAAAGTTGTCCTCCTCTTCGTCCTCCTCGCGGCCGCCGTCGGCGGCTACCTGTTCTCCGGCGATCTGATCGGCCGCGGCACCGTTGCCGCCGTCAACAAGTACGGCCCGCCGCTGACCGGCACGCAGGTGACGCTCGGCGCCGCGCATCTCTCGCCGTTCACGGGCGGGGGCTGGATGAAGGGGCTCTTCGTCGGCAACCCGGCCGGGTTCAAGACCGCCAAGGCATTCTCGGTCGATCGCGTCGCCCTCAAGGTGAAACCGCTCTCGCTGTTCGGCGAGGTCGTCGAGGTCGAGGAGGTCGCCGTCGCGAATCCGGAGTTCATCTACGAGACGAAGCTGCTCTCCTCCAACCTCGGCACGATCCTCGCGAACCTCGAACGGAGCACCGGGACCGGCACCGCGGACCAACCCGCGCCGGCGGCCGACGGCCCGGCAAAGAAGCTCATCATCCGCCATTTCGTGCTCGAGGGGGCGAAGGTCACCGTCGCCGTCGGCAATACCTCGCTCACCGTGCCGCTCGCACGCCTCGAGCTGCACAACGTCGGCGCCGCGAAGGGTGGCGCGACCCCGGCCGAGGTCGCCGCCGAGATCCTGCCGCAGATCCTGGAGATGGTGACGCAGACCGCGGTCGCGACGCTCGGCGACCGGGCGTTCCGCGACAAGGCGGTCGACTTCGGCAAGGAGCTCGGCTCCGCCGCGCAGGACCTGATCGACCAAGTCCGCGGGAAGTAGGCGGCGTATGTTTCTCAATGTGGAAATCAGGAAAACTGGAAACGGACGCTGATTGAGCAGTCCAACCCCCAGTCCAGCACTCCTCTTCTTCCGTTCCTGATTCCCTGATTTCCACATTCTCCCGTCCGGCCGTTTCCCCATCTCATGCCGCCCAAGCCGCCGCATCCGCTCCTCTGGCTCGCCGAGCCGCTGCAGGACGATCCCTCGTACCTCGACAAGGCGATGTTCGGCGGGCGCGCGGTGCACTACGGCGGGCGCTTCGTGCTCTACCTGTCGTGGAAGGAGGAGCCCTGGCGCGGCGTGCTCGTCCCCACGGAACGGGAACATCAGCCCTCGCTCATCGCCGAGTTTCCCGCGCTCGCGCCCCATCCCGTCTTGCCGAAGTGGCTCTACCTGCCCGAGGCCGCCCCGACCTTCGAGGCCGCCGCCGCGCGGCTCGTCGCCCTCATCCGCCGGCTCGATCCGCGCCTCGGCGTGGTGCCCGGCGCCTCCGCGAAGAAACCGGCGAAGACCCGCCGGCCGGCCGCCGCCACGCCGAAGCGGAAACACTTCATGCTCGAATAGCGCCGCTCCTGGCGCAGTACACGCCAGCCCTCACCCTTCGCCCCGGTACACCTCGGGCAGCGCCGCCAGCGCGGACAACGGTTCGAGCATCGCCTTCATCCGCTCGGCCTTCCCCGTCTCGGCGAACGAACCGAGTTCGGCGTAAACGATCTCGCCGCCGGCCAGCTTCACGTTCGCGCCCATCCCGCGCTGCGGCCAGTGCTGCAGCAGTGCCGTGCGCATCTCGGGCAGCAGCGCCGCGCGCAGGTACGCCGGGGCGTTGGTCTTCACCACGAAGCGTTCGTCGAACGTCCGATCGCCGACCTGCACGTCCTGCATCCCGAACATCACGCCGAGCGACGTCAGGACATTCTGGGCACCGAGCTGGAGCGTGAGCGCCCGCGGGTTCGCACAGGCGAGGCCCAGCGCCTGCCAGGCCTGCCGGTTCTTCCCGGAGCCGGTGGTGAACGTGAAGACGCGCAACGCGCGCCCGGCATGCTCGCCGCGCAGCGTCGGCACGTGCGGAAAAATCCCGAGCACCGGCGGCCGGTCCTCGACCTGCAGCCCCAGCTCCTGCGCCAGCGCCGCGAGATTCTCCCGCGCCCGCCGCGCCTGCCGGCGCCCCAACAGCAGCCCCCCGCCGAGCACCAGCACGGACATGGCGACAAAGAACAGGAAGGCGAAGGCTGGGTGCATGCGCGCAGTCTCGCCGTAACGAGGGGGCCACGTCAACCGCCGGGCCGCCGCGACCGCAGCAGGGTCGGCCGGCCGGAGAAAAGAAAAGGCCCGGCGGTGAAGCCGGGCCCGGGAGGGGGACGAGGGTCACTCCGCGCTCTTGCGCGAGCGCCCACCCGAAGACCGGCCGCCGCCCGCGCGGGCGCCGCCAGCCTTGCGCGCCGGCTTCGCCTTGGCGTTGAGCCAGAGCTCGTCCTTCGCGTTGCGGTTGAACCAGAAGATCTCGCCCGCGTGCTCGGCAAAGACCGGTTTGGCGTCCTCGCTCTCGGGCACGCTCAAGCCGGCTTTCACCAGCGCCTCGACGAGGTCGGCCTGCGCCACGCCGAGCGCCTCGGCGACCGCGCCCGGCGCCGCGCTGAACGACGCGCTGCGCTTGTTCTTCGTGAAATGCGGGCGGATACGGGCGAAGACCGAGTCGGCGGCGCCGGCGGGGGCGGGCTCCGCCTGCGGGGCGGCCGCGGCGGTATCAACCTCACGTCCGGCCGGCGGCGCGGCGGGGATCGCGACGTCCACCGGTGCGGGCTGGGCCGCGGCGGCCGGCACAGGCTCAGGCGCGGGCGCGACCGGCGCCTCACCCGTGGCGGGCGCCGTCTCGGCGGCCGCAGGGGAGGACTCCGCGGAGTCGTGTTCCTCGGCATTGCCGGCGGTCTCGCCGTGGCGCTTCTCGCGGGCATTGATCCAGATCTGGCCGCCTTGGCCACGGTTGAGCCAGTAGAGGAAGCTGTTGATCTCGACGAAGACGGGCTTGGCCTGCGGATCTTCGGTCAGCGTGAGGCCGACCTTGGCGAACGCCTCCATCAGCTCCGCTTCCTGGTGACGCAGCGCGCGCGACAGATAGCTCGTGCTGCCCGACCAGCCGCGACCGCGGCGGTTGCGGCGCATCATCGGGCGCAGCTTGGCGAGCAACGTCTCGCCCTCCGGCAGCGGTGCGGCGGGACCGGCCTCGCGCGGCGGTTGCTGCTGCTGGCGCGGCTGCTCGCGGCGCGGTTCGCGCGCCGGCGGCGGAGGTGTGGCCTCGGCGGAATTGGTTTCGACCGCGGACTCCCCCGCCGCCTCGGCGGACGCCTCGGCTGGCGCGGCCTCGTCGCGCGGCTCTGTGGCGGGTTCCGCCGAACGCGGCTGCCGCTCGGCACGGGGCTCGGGCTGGCGGGGTGCCGGCTTGGCCGCCGGCGCCTTCGGGCCGCAGTTGAGCCAGATCTCGCCACGCGCGTTCTTGTTGAGCCAGAAATACTCGTCGTCGTGCCGGATCGCGGGCGGGGTGGCCTGCGGGTCCTCCTCGAGGCCGAGGCCGATTTCCCCGAGCGCGCCGAGCAGGTCGTTCTCGTCCTGCTCGAGTTTGCGCGCGAGGAAGCCGAGGGAGCCGATGTAGCCGCTGCCGCGCTGGCTGCGCTTCATCTGCGGGCGCAACAGATCGAGCAGATCCTCGCGGTCGGCCTCCGGATCGGACGCCTCCTCCTCCTTGTCGGCAAGGAACGCGAGCTCCTCGCGGAGCGTCTCGCGCCAGGCCTCGCGTTCCTTCGTCTCCTCGGTGACGCGCTCGATGCGGGCGGCCTCCTGGGCGGCGGGCATCTCGTCGGGTTTCCAGTCGCGGAGGATCGGGCGGCGGGCGAGACCGGTGAACAGCAGCGGATTATCCGGCGCCGTGTGCCAATCGATGATTTCCCATTGCTGCTGACCCAATTCGTTCAGGTGCTGCTCCAGCGCGGCCATCGTGGCCATGCCGTGCTTGCCGCTGGAGATCACCTTGTATTCCCAATTTGCCATAAGGTGAGCCCCGTGTACCCGGGCGCCCCGGGCTTGGCCAAACGAAAATGGACGGGGTGCAATTATCCCGCGGCGACCGCCGGGGCGCGAGGCCGCGGCGCCGAGAGCCCGTCCCGGTGCCGGCTCAGCGCAGCCAAGCCTCGATCGCGAGGATCTTCGCCCCGAGGCTGCCCGGCTCGACCGCGGCCTCCTCGCCACCCCGGGCCGCACCCGGCGGCGGCAGGGTGCGGACCACGTCCTGGGTGAGCACGCGCGCCTCGGCGAGCAGCGTGGTCATCGCCGCGTGGGGGACGGGGGCGCGCGCCGGCTCGTATTGAGACTCGATGGGGACGACGATCTCGGCCCCGAAACTCCAGCGGCGCAGCACCACCCCCGCGACTTGCGCGTGCGTCATCCCGATGAGGCGTTGCTCCTGCCGCGGCAGCGGCGTGGCCGGCAGTTCGCGCAACAGCAGGCCCGGGTCGCCCACCGTCCGCAGATGCCGGTCGATCAGCACCATGCCGAGGGCGTGAAGCAGGCCCGCCGTGTAGGCCGTGCACTCGTCGAGCCCGCGGGAGGGCGCCTGATGTTCCATTACCAGCGCACACGCCAGGGAGCGCCGCCAGTACTCCGCCGGGCCCATGCCGTAGATGCGCAGCGGGGTGTTCAGGAAACGGCTCATCGCGAACGCCGCCGTCACCCGGTAGGCCTCGCGCATCCCCAGCAGGGCGAGCGCCTCCGCCAGGCTCGTCACGTCGCGCGCGCGACCGTAGTAGGCGCTGCCCGCCGCGTGCATCACCCGCGCCGCCAGCGAGGGATCGAAGCGGACCAGTTCGACGACCTCGTCGAGGTAGGTGCCGTCGCTGAGCAGCAGCATCTGCAGCCTAGGCAACACCGCGGCGGCCACCGGCAGATCGCGCAGGTAGGTCTCCAGATCGGCAGGGCAGAGCAGCAGCGGGGACATGTCTCCAACATCGCGCAAACCGGGGTAAAAATGAAGCGAACCGGCCGCGGAAAAATCACCCGACAATGACTGCCGCCGCTCCCCATTGTTCCGGGCGGGGAGAGGCGCGGTCCCGGTCCCGCCACGCCGGAGCCGGTGGCCCGGCGCCCGCC
>JAEWNN010000081.1 GCA_023457035.1 Verrucomicrobiota bacterium | reverse complement strand
CCCCTGCACCACGCCGACGACGGCGCCGGCGGCGACGCGCTCGGCGATGCGGCGGGCGGTCGATGCGGCGTCGGGGAGGCGTTCGGCGGGGAGGCCGCGCTCGGCGAACGCGGCGGCGATCTCGGCTTCGGTATGATCGGGGCCGAGGAATGCGCCGCGCATGGCGTCGTGGCTGCCGTCGGCCGTGCGCACGGCGCCGGGCCGGGCGTAGTGGTAGGCGAGGGCGGCGCCGAGCGCGCCACCGGCGTCGCCGGCGGCCGGTTGCACCCAGAGGCGTTTGAACGGGCCCTCGCGCAGCAGGCGGCCGTTGGCGACGCAGTTGAGGGCGACGCCGCCGGCCAGGCAGAGGTTCTCCTCGCCGGTGAGGCGGTGGAGGTGGCGCGCGATGCGCAGGACGATCTCCTCGGTGACGACCTGGATCGAGCGGGCGAGGTCGCAGTGGCGCGGGGTGATCTCCTCGGCGGGCTGGCGGCGCGGGCCGCCGAAAAGCGCGTCGAAGCGGGCGTTGGTCATGCGCTCCCCATGGAGGTAGCCGAAGTACTCGAGCCGGAGGCGGAACGAACCGTCGTCACGCAGCTCGAGGAGCCGCTGGAGGATGAGGTCGCGGTAGCGCGGCTCGCCGTAGGGGGCGAGGCCCATGAGCTTGTATTCGCCGGAGTTGACGCGGAAGCCGCAGTAGTGGGTGAAGGCGGAATAGAGCAGACCGAGCGAATGGGGGAAACGGAGTTCGTGGAGCAACTCGAGCTGGGTGCGGTCGCCGTGGCCGAGCGTGGCCGTCGACCACTCGCCCACGCCGTCGAGTGTGAGGACTGCGGCGCGCGGGAAGGGCGAGGGAAAGAAGGCGCTGGCGGCGTGCGCCTCGTGGTGCGAGGCGAAGAATATCTTCCCCGTGACGTCGTGGCCGGCGGCCTTGAGGGCGTCCTCGATCTCGAGCGGGATCCACAACTTGCGTTGCACCCAGTCGGGGATCGCGGCGGCGAAGGCGCGGAAGCCGTGCGGGGCGACCGCGAACGAAGTGCGGAGGATGCGCTCGAACTTTTGGAGCGGTTTCTCGTAGTAGACGACCGCGTCGGGCGGGCCGCCGGCCTGGGCGAGACACCAGGTGACGGCGTGCGTGGGGAACGCGGCGTCGTGCTTGATGCGGGTGAAACGCTCCTCCTGCGCGGCCGCGACGATCCGACCGTCCTCGAGGAGGGCGGCGGCGGAGTCGTGGTAGTGGGCGCTGAGGCCGAGGATGCGCATCGGAAATGGGGAAGACCGGAGAATGGAAACCGGAGACCGGAAAGGGGAGTTCGGTCAGTACTGGCGGTTGAAGCGGTCGGGGCCGGTCGTGGGGCGCAGCGTTTCCCAGTAGGAGGCGCGGGCGGGATCTGAGCGGCGGTGGAGCGGATCGCGGCGCCGGAGCGCGAGGAACAGGCGGCCGGGGAGGAAGATCGCGACGAAGACCAGGCCGAGCAGGAGCCATGTGGCGAGAGCGGCGATGGCGCGGCCGATACGTTCCAGCACGGTCTGGATCGGGGCATAGGCGCGCGGTGCGAGGAGGGCGAGACCGAGGAGCAGGCTTGTCAGCGCCAGGATGCCGACGGTCCATGGCGTGGGCCAGCGCAGGTAGGCGCCCGTGGCGAACGCGACGGCGAGGAGTGGGGCGAGGAGGGGGCGGGCGCGCATGTGGGGCGAGAGTGGTTACCGGAGGCGAAGCCGATGAACACCGATTTCGGCCGGCTTGTCATGCCGGGAGTGGGGAGGTCGGCGGGATGGTGCTGGCGGGCGCGAGGACCGCACGTCGGGGCAGGAAACAAAAAGGAGGAGGGCGACCCGCGCCCTCCTCCCGGAATGACCCACAGAACAGACTGTCTGCCTTAGAACTCGAGCGTGTAGCCGAGGTTCCAGATGATCTTGGTGGGGACCTCGTAGCGATGCTTCGCGTAGGTCTCGCTGCCTTCCCGGCGCCACCCGACGTATTCGGGAACCTTGGTGAGGTTCTTCACGTTGAGCTGGATGCGGTGGCTGTAGCCCCAGGCCTGGAACTTGTAGGCCGCGAAGGTCTCAAGGTAGATGTCGCTTGGGTTGTAGCGCTCGCTGGCGCCGCTGCCGTCCTGGTAGGCCTTGCTGGCCCACTGGAGGCCGCCGCCGACGGAGAAGCCGTTGAGGGTGCCGTCGGTGAAGGTGTACTTGGTGAGCAGCGCGAGCTGATCCTTCACGTGTCCGGTCGGCCGATTGTCGATGCTGTTGTGGGCGTAGCTGAGCATCGCCTGCCAGTTGGGCGTGGGCTGGAAGATCAGGTCGGCCTCGAAGCCCTTCGATTTGTTGCCCGCAGAGTTCGGCACGAGGTCGCCCAGCGCGGTCTGACGGTCGGTCAAGCGGCTGTAGGACCAGGTGCGGTCGGCCGCGGTGGAGTCGGCCCAGGCCACGTACTGGTCGGTCTGGCCGTCGACGAGGATCGAGCCGGCGTTCCACGGCATCGCCACTCCGTCGATGCCGGCGCGGCCGGCGGCGATGTTGGCGTCCCACTGCTGCTTTTTGCGGTTGGTGGCGGACTCGTCGCGGACGGCGCCGCCGGTCTGCTTGATCTCGTAGTAGCTGAGGGTGCCGCTGATCTTGCCGCCCATGAGCTCGACCTTGATGCCGCCTTCGTAGCTCTTGCCGGTGACCGGGGGCATCTGCACGTCGAAGTCGTTCTTGTCGGTGGTCGGGAAGAGCGAGGTCGAGTGCACCGCGAAGAGCGAGATCTCCTTGGTGACGTCGAACATCGCGCCGATCATCGGCGAGTTCTTGGACTGCTCGGTGATGTTGGCCGGGCTGCCGTACTGGATGTTCTTGATGTTGGTGCGGTTGATGGCGGCGTTGACCTTGAGCCGATCATCGAGCGCGTACATCTGCCAGCTGGCGAAGTAGTAGTCGTTGGTGTTTTTCTCGTTCGGGCTGCCGACGCTCATGACGTAGTCGCTGGGCGGCAGGAGCGAGACATTGCTGGGATTGGCGCTGGTGGAGACCGGGAACTCGATGGCGAAGGGCGAATCGCCGGGCTGCAGGCCCTTGTCGGAATGGAACTTCTCGGACCACGCGGCACCGCCGGCGGTGAAGGTGTGCTTGAGCGGCCCGGTCTCGAGCCGCAGCACCGCGGTCATGCCGTAGGCGCGCTGCGAGTTGCACCAGTCACGGTAGTGGAAGGTCTTGCGGATGACGTTGCGGTCGGTGAGCCAACCGGTGCCGCTGGCGGCATCCCAGCTGGCGGCGCTGCCACCGCCGCCGGAGGCGTCCCAGCCGTTGCTGTCGATGTTCTTGCGGTCGGCCGACTGGTAGTAGGCGTGGACGTCGATGTTCTCGCCGATGGACTGGGTGATGGCGGCGCGGACCAACTGGGTGTCGACCGAGCGCACATTGGTGGAGTCGGCCCAGTTCCAAGACCAGGGAATGTTGCGGTTGCCCTCGGTCATCTGGAGCGGGGTGTCTCCATCCATGAAGTAGCCGAGGCCGTTGGGCTTCTCCTTGTAGCCGTCCTCGACGAGGAGCTTGATGTTGGTGCCGGTGCGCGGCTGCCAGCCCAGGTTGATCTGGGTGAACTTGCTCATGCCGGCCGAATGGGCGCGGTGGTCCTCGGTCTCGGCCCGGGCGGCGTTGACGCGCACGCCGAACTTGCCGCCGTTGCCGATGTCGCCGGTATAATTGGCGTCGATGGTGCCGCGCCATTCGCCCTCGTTCTGGATCGAGGCGCCGATGACGGTGAAGTTGTCGGAGAAGTCGACCTCCTTCGTGACGACGTTCATGATACCGCCCGGGTACGACAGGCCGTAGAGCGGGGCGGCGGGGCCCTTGACCAGTTCGACGCGGGCGATGCCCTGCATGTCGATCGGATCGTATTGGCGCACGCCATCGCGGATGCCCCAGTTCTGGACGTAGCCGCGGAAGAGGAAGCCGTTGTAGGACTGCTGGATGGCGTTGGTGGAATGCACATCGGCGCCACCGTTGACGAGCGCGGCGTTGTAGCGCTCCAGGTCGATCTGGGAAGTGGCGAGGATGTCCTGGGCCATGTCCTTGGTGAAGACCTGGATGTTCAGCGGCACGTCCTTGATGGGCGTGTTGGAGCGGGTGCCGCCGATGGAGTTGGTGGCCTGGTAACCGTGTGTCTGCTTGTCGGAGACGGTGAACGGGGACAGGATGACGATCTCCTCGTTGGCGGAGGCGGCAGCGGGTTGGTCGGCGGTCTCCGACTGCGCGGGCAGCGAAGCGGCCAGCAGCAGGGGCAGAGCGGCGGCAACCCGCGGAAGGTTGCGACGGAATGCGGCGGTTTTGTCAGGGCTTTGCATAGTGTTGGGGTTTGGCGGCAGGGCGGCGGCCGGGTGCCGTTGGGCGCGGGGCCAGCCGCCTGTCGGGAATGGACGTTACTGCACGGCCGTTGCGCGGAGGGCGCTTCGGTCGGCGACGAGGTGACGGGTGCCGCCGTGGCGGGGCAAAGGAGGGGAGGCCCTGTCGTTAGAATGCATTACTCTGCCGTTAGAGGGCGGCTGCTCCCCCGCCTTGTCCCCCGGGCTTGTCGCCGGACCCGGGAGCGCCTATCGCTGGGGCCCGATGCAAATCACCCTCCTCGGCGCCGCGGGCGAAGTGACCGGCTCCGCGTACCTCGTGCAGACGGACCGGGCGCGCGTGCTCGTCGATTTCGGAATGTTCCAGGGCCGCACCCTCGCCGGCTCGATCAACACCGTGCCGCGCGAGCTCACGCCGGCCGCGCTCGACGCCGTGGTGCTCACCCACGCCCATCTCGACCACGTGGGCCGCCTGCCGCTGCTCGCCCAGCGCGGCTACCGCGGCGCGGTCTGGGGCACGCCCGCCACGCTCGAGCTCGCCCGCCTGATCCTCGACGACGCCGCGCGTCTCCAGGCGCAGGATGCGATCCGCACCAACCGCCACCGCGCCCGCGCCGGGATGCCCCCGGTCCGGCCGCTGTTCGACGACGGCGACGTGGCGACGATCGCCGGGCGCTTCCGGCCGCTCGCCTATGGGCGGGACAATCCGGTCGCACCCGGCGTGACGGTGCGCCCGTACGAGGCCGGGCACACCCTCGGCTCGGCCAGCCTGGAACTGCGCTGCGCCGACGGAGCCAGGGAGCGCACGGTCGTCTTCTCCGGCGATCTCGGCCCGCGCCACGCGCCGATCCTGCGCGACGCCGCCTGCATCGCGGCGAAGGCCGATCTCGTGTTTCTGGAGTCCACCTACGGCGATCGCGACCATCGCTCGCTGGCCGACACGGTGAAGGAGTTCCGCGAGCTCGTCGTCCATGCGGCGGAGCGTGGCGGCAAGATCCTCGTGCCAACCTTTGCGGTGGGGCGCGCGCAGCAGATCCTCTACCACCTCTCCGAGCTGTTCGAGTCCGGCGCGGTGCGGCCGTTCCCGGTCTTCCTCGACAGCCCGATGGCGATCGAGGCCACGCGGCTCTACGCGAAACACCCCGAGTTGTTCGACGAGGAGATGCAGCGGCGCGCGGCCGGCGGCGGACGTTTCCTGAAGCATCTCGAGAGCGTACGCACCACCGTCTCCGCGCAGGAATCGCAGGCGCTCAACGTGCAGCCCGGCCCGTGCCTGATCCTCGCGGGTGCGGGCATGTGCAACGCCGGCCGCATCGTCCACCACCTACGGCACAACCTCGCGCATCCCGGCACCGTCGTTCTGATCGTTGGCTACCAGTCGCCCGAGTCGCTCGGCCGCCGGCTGCTGGAGGGCGCGCGCCAGGTGCAGATCTTCGGCGACCGCATTCGGGTGGCGGCGACGGTGCGCGGTCTCGGCGGCTTCAGCGCCCACGCCGGGCAGACGGACTTGATCGAATGGCTCGGCTGCCTCGCGCCGCACCGGCCGCGGGTCGTGCTGACCCACGGCGAGGACGAGAAGGGCCGCGGCCCGCTCGCCGCGAAGATCGCCGCGCGGTTCAGGCTCCAGGCCGAGCGTCCAAACTTCGGCGACGTGGTCACGCTCTGAGGCGGGGATTGCACGGCGGGAGCGGTTGCCGGCCGCCGATCACCCTGGTGGGCGCTCCGGAGTGCGGCGGGTGCGGGAACGCTGGTGCCGGCTCTTGCCAGCGACGGGGGCGGGGGGCATGGTCGCGACGATGATCGCGATGCGACGCGTTTCCCTTTCTCTGCGATTCTTGTGCGGCGCGGCCCTGGCCGCGGGTGCGGTGCGGGCGCAGAACGCCGCGCTGGCGCCGGCGCCGTTGACGATCTCGATCGACGCCGCCGGGCAGCGCGCGGGCGAGCTCGTGCTCGACCTCGCCGCCGCGCAGCACGCCGCGGAGCTTGGTTTTGTCACGGCGGCGCGCGCGTCGTACGAGCGCCTGCTGGCGCGCGACGACGTGACGGCGGCGGTGCGCAGTCGGGCGGCGCTGGGCTTGACGATGGTCGAGCTGGCGGCGGGGCGGATCGAGGCGGCGGAGGCCGCGCTCGGGCGCGGGGCCGATCTGCTGGCACCGCAGACGCGGTTGCGCCGGGCGTTGATCGCGCTGCAGCGCCGCGACGGCGCCACGGCCGCGCCCTTGGTCGAGGCATTGCGGCCTGAGGACGTGCCAGCCGAGGAGGCGGGCTGGGTGCATGTGGCGCAGGCGATGTTGGCGGAGGCGCGCGGGCAGTTCGACCGGGCGCAGGTGGCCTACGGCCAGGCGGAGGGGCGGGCGGTGTCGGAATTGGCGCGGACGCAGTTGTTGTTGGCGCGGGAACGGGCGCAGCTGCTGTACGGACAGGCGACGCCGGAACAAGTGCAGGTGCTGCAGCGGCAGATCGATCAGTTTCAAGGACGGCCGGTGGGTTTCACGGCCGCGGGCCAGCAGGCCGTGGTTCTCGATTTGCTCGGACGCAAGGGCGAGGCGCAGACGGTGCTGCAGCGACAGTTGGCGGCGGTGCCGTCGACGGAGCGTGAGGCGGCGGACCGGTTGCGGCTGTTGTTGGCGCTGATCTCGGGGCCCGACAGTGCGCTGGGGCGCAACGCCCTGCGGCAGCTCTTCGCCGGGTCGGCGCAGCCGGAGATGCAGCGCCTTGCGCTGCAGTTGCTCGCGCAGGCCGCCACGGACGAGGAGGCGCGCGCGGGGTTTCGCCGGGAACTGGACGCGCAGATCGCGCTGCAGCCGCCGCCGAAGATCCTCGACGATCTGCTGCTGTATCGGGCGCGGCTGGCGCTCGCGCAGCAGGAATACGAGCGCGCCGAGGCCGACGCGGGAGCGTTGCTGGCGAATTTCCCGGGCTCGCCGGGCCGCGTGCCGGCGCTCAACGTGCTGGTCTCGGTGGCGTGGGAGCTGCGTCGCTACCGCACGGCGACCGAGTCGATCGTGAACCTGCAGAGCGAGCTCGGGCTGGATGCGCGGCGCGGGCCGTTCGCCGTGCTGTTGGCCGAGTCCTATTTCCGGGCGACGGACTATCGCAATGCGGCCAGCGCCTATGCGCGGGCGCTGGCGGAGCCCGCGCTGCCGCCGGGCGCGAACCGCGGCGCACTGATGTACCAGCAGGTGCTGTCGCTGTTGCGCGCCGACCAGCCCGCGCAGCTCGAGGAGGCTTTGCAGACGCTCGACCGGCTGGCGACGGACCCGGCGTTCGACGCGGCGAACCGCTGGCAGGCGGAGTGGAACACGGTGCGGACGCTGCAGGTACGCGGGCAGACCGGGCGCGCGTACGAGCGGCTCAACCGGGTGCTGGCGGCGGAGGCATTCGCGGCGGCGGCGCCGGAGCTGCGTTTGCGGCTGGCCTGGCTGCAGGCGAAGCTCTCGCTGGAGGCCGGCAAGCCGGCGGAGACGCTCGGGCTGGTCGACCGGCTGCTGGCCGGACCGGCCGCGGAGGCGAACGCCGCAGTGCCGGCGGCGCTGCGGCAGGAGGCCGCGGGTACGGCGCGGCTGGTGCGGGCGCAGGCGTTGCTCGCGCTCGGACGCGAACCGGACGGCATGGCGGAGCTGGAGGCGCTGCGTGGGGCGTATCCCGGCAGCGATCCGGCGGTGTATTCGTTCATCATCCAGGCGAAGTTCCTCGCCGACCGCGGCCAGACGGTGGAGGCGCAGCAGCTGCTCATCGAGCTGGCCGAACGGTATGAGGACAGTCAGTACGCGGCCTATGCGCTCTACGAGGCGGCGGGGAATGCCGAGCGGCGCGGCGAGGACAAACATTACGAGGAGGCCTTCCGCATCCTGCACGACCTAGTCGAGCGGTTCCCGCGCAACGAACTGGTGTTCTACGCGCAGCTCAAACAGGGCGACCTGTTGCGCAAACTCAACCAGCTCGGGCCGGCGCAGGTGATCTACGAGTCGGTCCTCAACCGGTTTCCCGCGCACCGCGACGCCCCGCTGGCCGAGCTCGCGCTCGCCGACACGCTGTTCGCCCAGGTGACGGCCGACGCGTCGCGGCTGGGCAGCGCGCTGGCACGCTACGAACGGCTTTTCGATCTGCCCAGCGCTCCGGGGGAGGTGCGCGTGGAGGCCGGATTCAAGGAGGGCTACGCCTTGGCGACACGCGGTAACAGCCCCGAGGCCCGGCGCGCGCTCTGGCTGGTGGTCGACCGGTTCCTGCTCGACGAGGCGGCGCGGGCGACAATCGGCGAGAAGGGCCGCTATTGGCTCGGCCGCACGCTGCTGGTCTACGCCGACCTGTGCGAGAAGGCGAGGGCGCCGCAGGAGGCGCGCGAAGCCTACGAACTGGTGTTGCGCAGCGGTGTCTGGGGGGAGAACACGGCGAAGGCCGCACTGGAACGGCTCGCCGGCGGTGGGCGCTGAGCTTTCGCCGTTTGCCATCGGTCTTCCCGCGCAACTAGCTTCGCTTTCCTCCCATGAGTTTCCTCGACCTCAGTCTCCTCGGCCAGGGTGGCCCCGTGATGTGGGTGCTGCTCGCGTTGAGCGTGGTGGCGATCGTGGTGTTTACGGAGCGGGCGCTGTACCTGCACCGCGGCCAGATCCGCTCCACGGCGTTCCTCACCGGCATCAAGAACATCCTGGTGAAACGCCGCCTGATGGAGGCGATCACCGTGTGCGAGGAGACGCCGGGCCCGGTGGCCGTGGTGGTGAAGGCGGCGTTGCTGCACCACGAGGCCGACGAGTCGAAGCTGCGGCTGGCGGTGCAGGAGGCGGCGCTGATCGAGCTGCCGATCCTCGAGCGCCGGATGGGCGCGCTGGCGGCGATCGCGCAGGTGGCGCCGCTGCTGGGGCTGCTCGGCACCGTGCTCGGCATGCTGCGGGCCTTCCACGCGTTCATCACACTGGGCGGAAACTACGCCACTCCGGCGGCGCTGGCCGGCGGCATGTGGGAGGCGCTGCTGGGCACGGCGTTCGGTTTGGCGGTGGCTGTGCCCACACATCTGGCACACCATTTCCTCCGCGGGCGCGTGCGGGTGCTCACCCATGACATGGAGTGGGCGGCCAACGAGATCATCCGCTTCGTCATTCACGAGCTGCAGGGGCAGGGGAGCGCGCAGGGCGCCGCCACCGGGGCGGCGCCGGCGGCCGCCGCTGCGCCCGCCAAGGAGAAGGCCTGAGCGTGATCACGCAGCCGCTCGAACTCGACAAGCACCTGCGCCCACCGCCGCGCAGCTTCGACGTGTTCTTCTACGTCAACGTGGGATTGCTGGCGTTGTTCCTGTCGCTGTTCACCACGAAGTTCGTGCTCGAACCCGGTGTGCCGATCTCGGTGCCGGTGGTGGAGAATGCCACGGGGATGGCGCAGATCGCCGGACTGGTCGTGAACCTCCAGCGCGACAACCTGATCCTCTTCGAGGGTGGGCGCTATTCGATGGACGGTTTCAAGCAGCGGCTCGGCGAGGTCGTGGCCGAGAAGGGGCCGCGGCGGCTGCTGCTGCGGGTCGACAAGCAGGCGTCGTCGCAGGCGCTGGTGACGTTCACGGCGGTGGCCCTCGCGGCCGGCTGCGACGTGCAGATCGCCGCCGAGGCGTCGGCGGGCGGCGAGTGATCCGCCATGGCCGCGCAGAAACAACGGCACTGGGCGCAATGGGTCTGGCTCGCGGCGGGGCTGGCCCTGGTCGCCCGCGTCGCCTTCATCTTCTGGGGACACGCCGATCCGGCCGTGCCGTTGCCGCCCGCGCAAAGCCGCCCGCGGGTGACCGTGGTGACCGAGAGCGGCGTGGCCGGCGGGCCGCTGGTGCGCGAGCAGATGGTGTTGTTCGACCAGCAGCCGCTCTCGATGCCCACCGCGTGGAACGCCGGGGCGCAGGAGTTGCCCGCGGATCTGCGACGCCAGCCGGGCGAGGTGTTCGGAATGTACGAGCCGCGGCTGGTCTTCGATGCGGAGCGGCTCGAGCCCGTGTTCGGCCCGCCCGGTGGGGCGCCCACCGACGGGCGCGGCGGCTTGCGCACGATCGGCGCGATGGCCGGCGGCTGGGCGGGGCTGGGGCGGATCGACCGCCCGGTCCCGCGACTGCCGGAGCGCGAAGCGGCGGTGGAGGTGCGCCGGTATGCGGGCGGTGCGGCGGAGGGCGTCGTATTGCGGGAGTCGTTGCGCGACCTGCCGGCGGCCGTACGGGAGCACGACTGGACCCCGCTGGAGTACTCGGTGGTGGTCGCCCCGCTAGGGATGGTCGGCGTGCCGACGTTGGCGAGCGGTTCCGGTGTGGATGAGGTGGATGCGTTCTTCGGCGGCTTTCTGGCCCGGGATTTTCGCCTTGGCGAACGGCTCGGACCCGGATTGTACCGGGTCTGCGTGGTTCGTTGAGCGCGGTCCGACAAATTTTCGAAAAAGCAGTTGACGGTCGAAAAGCCGCTTACCAAAGTCCGCCCTCTTTTTCGGTTTTGGTCTTTTGTCCTGTCCGCCCTTGTAGCTCAGTTGGTAGAGCACGCCCTTGGTAAGGGCGAGGTCACCGGTTCAAGTCTGGTCAAGGGCTCCAGGCCAATCGTCGGCAGGCTCCCGACGTTAAAACGGGGCCGCCCTTCCAAATCCCTGTCTCTTACAACTAACTCAACGTCCACATGGCTAAAGGTACATTCGAACGCAAGAAACCGCACGTGAACGTCGGCACGATCGGCCACGTTGACCACGGCAAAACCACCCTCACCACCTCCATCCTCGCCGTCCAGGCCGGGAAGGGTCTGGCGGAACTCAAGTCCTACGCGGACATCGCCAAGGGCGGTACCGTGCGCGATGCCTCCAAGATCGTCACGATCGCGGTTGCCCACGTCGAGTACGAGTCCGACAAGCGCCACTATGCGCACGTCGACTGCCCCGGACACGCCGACTTCGTCAAGAACATGATCACCGGCGCGGCCCAGATGGACGGCGCCATCCTCGTGGTCAGCGCGGCTGACGGCCCGATGCCCCAGACCCGTGAGCACATCCTCCTCGCCCGCCAGGTCGGCGTGCCGAAGATCGTCGTCTTCCTCAACAAGGTCGACCTGATCGACGACGCCGAGCTGCTCGACCTCGTCGAGATGGAAATCCGCGAGCTGCTCAGCAAATACAACTTCGACGGCGACAACGCGAAGATCATCCGCGGTTCCGCCACGGCGGCCCTCGAGGGCAAGCCGGAAGGCCTCAAGGCCATCCAGGAGCTCATGGAAGCCATCGACTCCGAGATCCCGGAGCCGGCGCGTGAGGTTGACAAGCCCTTCCTGATGTCGGTCGAGGACGTCTTCTCGATCACCGGCCGCGGCACCGTCGCCACCGGTCGTATCGAGCGCGGTGTGGTCAAGCTCAACGACAACGTCGAGATCGTCGGTCTGCGCGACACCACCACCACCGTCGTCACCGGCATCGAGATGTTCCGCAAGCTGCTCGACCAGGGGCAGGCCGGCGACAACGTCGGTCTCCTGCTGCGTGGCATCGACAAGGACGGCATCGAGCGCGGCCAGGTTGTCGCCGCTCCGAAGAGCGTGACCCCGCACAAGAAGGCCAAGGCCGAGATCCTGGTCCTCACCAAGGACGAGGGTGGCCGCCACACGCCGTTCTTCGACGGTTATCGCCCGCAGTTCTACTTCCGCACGACCGACGTGACCGGCTCGATCATCCTCCCGAAGGGTGTCGAGATGATCATGCCCGGTGACAACACCAACATCGACATCGAGCTGCTCACCCCGATCGCCATGG
>JAEWNN010000080.1 GCA_023457035.1 Verrucomicrobiota bacterium | reverse complement strand
CGAAAATCGTGAGTACCTGCTCAGACCCCTCGCGGCACGCAGGCGACTACTACGACGACCAGGAGGGCGACGAGCGAGCTGCGGGAGGCGTTGGCGAGGCTGAACATGTCGGGCGGACAAAGAGCGCGAAGGCCGCCGATGTCAAGCTGCCGGCCAAGCGAGGTCGCCGATTCGCCCCCGCGTCGCCGGGGTCGGCCACACGCCTGCCTCGATGCGGCCCGGGGCCCGGGCCCTCACCCCGCCAGTTCCAGCGCGGGCTCGAACGTCAGGCCGCTCCCCTCCTCCGTCGCGGTGCGCGGGCGCGCCGCGTCCATCCACGCGGCGAAGGCGATCATCGCGGCGTTGTCGCCGGTGTGCCGCGGCTCGGCGGCGAACGACGGCACGCCGTGGCGGCGGCCGACCTCGGTCAGGGCGGCGCGCAGTGACTGGTTGTTGGACACGCCGCCGGAGAGTCCCACGCTGCGGTACGCACCGCCCTCCAGCGCCCGCTCCGTCTTGCGCGCGAGCGCGTCGACCACGGCGGCCTGGTAGCTCGCGCAGAGGTCGTCGAGCCGGGCGTGCACCTCGGCGTCGGTCATCTTCTCCAGGGTGTAGCGCAGCGCGGTCTTCAGGCCGGAGAAGCTGAAGTCGAGCGTGCCGCGGGAGTTGTTGCCGCGCGGGAAGTCGAAGGCGTCGGACCGCCCCTTCGCCGCATGCTGCTCGACGAGCGGGCCGCCGGGATAGCCGAGCCCGAGGAGCTTCGCGCCCTTGTCGAGGGCCTCGCCGGCGGCGTCGTCGAGCGTCGACGCCAGCACGATGATATGGCGCTGCGCGTCGATGGAGAACAGCACGGTGTTGCCGCCCGAGACGAGCAACCCGAGGTGCGGGAGCAACACCGCGAGCCGAGCCTCGAACTCCGCCGGCGCCTCGCCATGGAGATTGATGAACGGCGACCACGCATGCCCGCGCAGATGGTTGCCGCCGACCAGCGGGATGCCCCACTCCAGCGCCAAGGCCTTCGCCACCGCCACCCCCATCGCCAGACAGGCGGCCAGGCCGGGCCCGCGGGTGACCGCGATCTGCGTCACCTGGCGCAGGTCGCACTCGGTCGCGGCCACCTGGAGCAGCGGCGCGAAGTGCCGCAGATGTTCGCGGCTGGCGAGGTCCGGCACCACGCCGCCGTAGGCCTGGTGGAGCGCGATCTGGCTGTGCACCCACTCGCCGCGCAGGCCGTGGGTGGGGTCGAACACCGCCAGGGCGGTCTCGTCGCAGGAGCTTTCGATTCCGAGGATCATGGGAGGACGGAGGCGCTCATGGGGACCTGCGCGGCTGTATCGGTATAGGCCAGCAGGCCCTGCAACACGTCGATCGCCGCCTCGAGCTGGCGGTCGGGAATCGGCTCGAAACCGAACCGCGCCTTGAACTCCGCCGGGGTGGCGAAGTCGTCGCGCAGACGTTGGATACCGAGCCTGCGGTCGTCCTCGGCCGAGACCGGCAGCGACACATCGGGGGCGATGCCTTGGCCGTGGATCACCTGGCCGCCGGGGGTGAAGTAGCGGGCGGTGGTCAGCCGCAGCGCTTCGCCGCCGCCGAGCGGCACGAGCGTCTGCACGGAACCCTTCCCGAAGGTGCGCTCGCCGATGACGACGGCGCGGCGGGTGTCGCGCAACGCCCCGGTGACGATCTCGGCCGCACTGGCGCTGCCGGCGTTGACGAGCACGGCGATCGGGTATCGCCGAGCCTTGTCGGCGCCGTGCGCGTGCAGCTCGCTTCGGCTGCTGGCGTCCCGGCCCTGGGTGTAGACCACGAGCTCTCCGTCATCGAAAAACGGGCTTAGTACTTCCACCGGGGCGGTCAGAAGGCCACCGGGGTTGTTGCGGAGATCGAGCACGAGGGCGCGAAGCCCCTCGGCTTCGAGCTTCGCCAGCGCCGTCTTGAATTCGGTGGCGGTGCGCTCGGTGAACTGGGTGATCTGGATCTGCCCGATGCCCGGCGCGACCATCGACACGGCGCGGATCGTATCGACCTTGATCACCTCGCGCACGAGCTCGAGCTCCAGCTCACGCGACACCCCCGCCTCCGTGCGCTCGAGACCCACCCGCACCTTGGACCCCGGCTTCCCGCGGAGCTGGTCGACCGCGTTGCGCAGCACCGGCGCCTCGATCGCCTTGCCGTCGACCTTCACGATCCGGTCGCCGCGGAGAATTCCCGCCCGTTCGCCGGGCGTGCCGGCGATCGGCGCGATCACGACCACAGCCTCGTCCTTCAGCTCGATCTGTACGCCGATGCCGCCGAACTCGCTGCGCAGGTTGCTCTGCACCCGCTCGTTCTCGCGGCGGTCGAGAAACTCCGAATGCGGATCGAGCCGGCGCACCATCTCGCCGATGGCGCTGTTGGTAAGTTTCTCCGGGGTAGCCGCCGACGGCTCGAAATAGCGGGTCTCCACCGCCTCAAGCACCCGGCGAAACCGGCGCGACTGAGCTGTGGCGGCATCCGGAGTCAGCCACCCCTGCCTCTCGCCCACGAGCAGCACCAGCATCGCCGTATTGGCGATGGCCAACACTACCAGCGCGGTCAGGAGAATCCGTTTGAGCATCCGCGGCATCCTGCAAGAAACCCCGACCTAGTCCAATGTTTCCACCCACCGCCAACGACGCCGTCGACGATGCCAGTTTTCTGGCCGTCTTCCGGATGGATCATGGCGACGGGCCGGTGAGTTTTGCGCAGTTCATGGCGCTCGCACTCTACCATCCGGAACTCGGCTACTATCGTCGCGTGCGCCAACGGGTCGGGTTCTCACCCGCGGCGGACTTCTATACGGCGACCAGCACCGGGACCGTCTTCGGGGAACTCGTCGCCGCTGCGGCCAGCCAATTGCTCGGACATGCCGAGCTGCACCGCTTCGAGTTCGTCGAGATTGGCGCTGAACCGGACGGCGGCGTCCTTGACGGCGTGGCCCACCCCTTTCGGTCCGCGCGCACCTGTCACCTCGGGGCGGAGCCTGCGCTGGCCGGCGAGTGCGTTGTCTTCTCGAACGAGCTGTTCGACGCCCAGCCGTTCCACCGCCTGATCCGGCGCGATGGCGTTTGGCGCGAGCTGGGCGTCGCGATCGACGCCGAGCGTCTGGTCGAGCGGGAGCTCGCGGGGTTTTCGCCGCCCGTCGCCGCGGTGGCGGAGATCCTGCCCACGAGCGCGCCCGATGGGTACCGGCTCGATCTGCCGCTCGCCGCGGCGGAGTTGTGCGCCCAACTGGCCCGCGCCCCTTGGCGTGGGCTGTTCTTGGCGTTCGACTACGGCAAGACGTGGGACGCGCTCACCACCGACACACCGGCCGGCACCGCCCGCGCCTATCGTTCGCACCGGCAGGAGCGCGACCTGCTGGCTGCGCCCGGTCGCCAGGACCTGACGTGCCACATTTGCTGGGACTGGCTCGAGCAGGTGCTCACCGGGACGGGGTTCACGTCGATCCACCTCGAGTCGCAGGAGGCGTTCCTCATCCGCCACGCGGGCGCAGCCGCGGAGCGGATCACCCGGGACGCGAGACCCGGTCCCGACCCGCGCCGCTCGCGGCTCCACGAGTTGCTCCACCCGGCGTTGCTCGGCCAGCGATTCCAGGTGCTACACGCGGTCAGGGAGTGATCCATCCTCCGTGCGGCCACCAGACCAGGCCGCTTTCGTGTTGGCACTGGCGCGACGCCCGCGATGATCGCGCCCGCCCCCCGTCACCATCCATCCCGCCATGCGCCTCCTTCGCCCTACCCTTGCCCTGGTCTTCGCGCTTGTCTGCTTCCTTCACGCCCCGGCCGCCCCCCAGCCCCTCGTCCCCGGCGCCGAGCTGAAGCTCGAGCTCACCCCGGCGGCGCCGAAGGCCGAGATCACCTTCGCCGGCGGCACCGAGCGCCTGCGCGCCCTGCGCGTCACCGCGGACGGCGCCGGCGGCTCCGTCCGGTTCAAGGCTAGAGCCGAGGCCAAGTTCGGCGCCGCCACCGCCTGGAGCGATTTCACCTGGAACTTCGACACCGAGCGCGCCACCACCCAACTCTGGGATACGCTCCCGCACCTTCCCGCCGACTGGCAGATCGAGGTCGCGATCAACGGCAAACCCACCGGCCCCGTCGCGCTCACGCTTAAGCTCGAGGACCAGGGGGCCGCGCCCGACATTCGTTGGGGCGAGGCGCCGGGCACGCTGCTCGTCCGCAACGCCGGCCAGTCCCGCCTCTCCGCCACGCCCGAGAAAAACCTCCTGCTTCGCCACCCGCTCTACAAGTCCGGCTCCGTCTCCCCCGACATCACGCCCGCCGGCGATGCGCTCTTCCGCCTGCCCGCCGGCATCTGGCAACTCACTGCCACCGGCGGCGAAGGCGTGGCCGAGCTGCGCTCCGCGTTGATCCCAGTGTCCAGCGGCGGCGAGACTGTGGTCGACTGGCCGCAGATGCGCGCCCTCGAAGGCGAGGAATCGAAAGGGCTCTCCGAACTCGTCTTGCGCGACGCCACGGCCGACGGTTCCACCGGCACCTTGCTCGTCGCCGCGCCGATGTTCGCCGAAGCACCGAAACCCGAGGCCGTGCGCATCCTCGAGGGCGGCCAGCCCGGCGAAGTGCTCTCCGTCGAGTCGATCCCGGCCAAGCTCCACGTCGTCGTGCTCTTCGACTCCTCCTTCTCGATGCGCAAGATCTTCGGCGAGGCGCAAAACGCCGCGCTCAAGTTCGTTGAACAACTCCCGCCCGACTGCACGGTCGATTTCTTCGACTTCGACACGAAGGTGAAGGAGCTCGCCGCGCCCGACCGCGCCGCCCTGCTCGACGCCATCCGCGGCGTCAAGTCCGACGGCTCGACCAAGCTCTACGACTCGATCATGAAGGGCCTGCCGAAGTGCGCCTCCCACCGCCGCAGCGCGATCGTCGTCTTCACCGACGGCTTCGACGCCCAGGTCGAGGACCCCGGCTACGGCAGCCGCGCCTCGCAGGAACAGGTCTTCGACTCCGTCGCCGCCGCCAAGGTACCGCTCTTCACCATCGCCTACGGCGAGAAGCCCGACGAGCAGACGCTCCAACAACTCGCGACACTCTCCGGCGGCGCCTACTACCGCGCGCAGGCCGACACCATCGGCACCGTCTTCGACCAGATCCGCGGCCTCGTCGACCGCGACTACAAGATCACCTACCGCCGCCCCGCCAAGGTCGCCGCCAGCAACACCCCGGTCGTCACCCTTGTCCTCGATGTCAGCGGCTCGATGGACATGGATTCGAAGACCCCCGGGTGCGGCCGCCGCATCGAGACCGCCAAGGACCTGCTCCGCGGCTTCTTCGGTCGCCTCCCCACCGGCAGCGTCACGCAACTGTTCACGTTCTCCAGCGATGTGAAACTCGCGCAAGTTCCCACCGCCGAGCCCACGCGCCTCCTTCGCGCCCTCGCCCCGATCAGTTCCACCGGCGGCACCGAGACGCTCAAGGCCACCAAGGCCGCCCTCGCCTCGCTCGAGAAGATTCCCTCCCGCAACCGTTCGCTGCTCTTCATCACCGACGCCGCGCTCCAGGTCCCCGACGGCAAATCGCGCAAGGAGTTCGAGCAATACCTCGCCGCCCTGAAGGCGCTCGATGTCCACTCCGTCTGGGTCGGCATGGTCGGCGAGAGGGACAAGGCGCCCTTCGAAAACGCCGCCGCACTCTCCGGCGGCAGCTATGTCGTCAGCCCCAGCACCGAGGCCATCGCTCAGGCCCTCGCCTCGCTCGAGAAAGCCCTCGCCGATCCAAAATCCGGC
>JAEWNN010000079.1 GCA_023457035.1 Verrucomicrobiota bacterium | reverse complement strand
CGCCAGCTGCAGTCGTTGTGGTTGCGCTGCGTGTTCACCCCTTCGAGCGTCGCGCCCGGGCCCACGGAGACGAGCCCCTCGACGCCCTCGCCGTGCCGGCCCAGCACCGGGCCGGCGAAATCGACGACGAAGCGTTTCAGGTCGGGCCGCCCCATCACGGTCGAGGGCCGCGTGGCGATGGTGTAGCCGGCCGGCGGGCGCTTGCCCAGGTCGGTGAGCCAATGCAGATCGTACTCGAATTCGTAGGGCGCGCCGACCGCCGGGCATTTCTCGGGCGACCAGAAGGCCACGATGTTGTCCATCGTCTCGTCGGCCGTGGGCAGCTCGGTCAGCACCACGGAGCCGCGGCCCCAGTCGCCGACCGGCTCGACCCAAACGCTCGGGCGCTGGTGGTAATGGGCCTCGAGATCCTGGTAGTGGTCGAAATTGCGATCGCGCTGGAGCAGGCCGAAGCCGCGCACGTTCTCCGCGGCGAGGTAGGCCATGGTGACCTGCTTCGGGTTGTCGACCGGGCGCCAGAGCCACTCGCCCGTGTCGTGCAGCACCAGCAGGCCGTCGGAATCGTGCACCTCGGGACGGTAGTCGCCGTTGGTGGTGCCGGAGTTCTCGCCGTGCCAGAACATGCTGGAGAACGGCGCGAGCCCGAGCAGGCCGATCGGCTCGCGCAGATAGAGCGTGGCGCGTACCCGCATCGTCGTGTCGTTGCCGGGTTTGATCGCGAAGCGGTACGCGCCGGTCACGCGCCGGCTGTCCATGAGCGCGTAGACCACGACCTCCTGCGCGTCGGGCGCGGGTCGTTCGAGCCAGAACTCGCGGAAGACGGGGAACTCCTCGCCGGCCGGCGCGGCGGTGTCGACCGCCAGGCCGCGGGCCGACAGGCCGTAGTGCTGCCCCTTGCCGAGCGCGCGGAAGTAGCTCGCGCCGAGGAACACCGCCAGCTCGTCGAGGTACTCGGGGCGGTTGAGCGCGTAGTGGATGCGGAAACCCGCGTAGCCCATGTCGCGCGGGATCGACTCGTTGAAGCTGTTCTTCCCGTAGTCGAAAAAGCGCCGGCTGAAGGGGAACGCGATCTCGCGTTTCCCCTCGAGCTCGTGGATCTGCACCGTCTCGTGGAACAGCCAGCCCGGGTGGAAGAACTGCACCTGGAACGGCAGCTGGTCCTCGCGCCACAGCGAGCGGTCGGTGCGGAAGCGGATGTCGCGGTGCTGGTCGTAGTTGATCTTCGGCGGCAGCAGCCAGTCGGGCACGCGGGTGGGCGGCCGCTCGAACGGCTTCGCGGCGAGGTTCTTCGCGCGGTACTGCAGCTCCTGGTAGTCGAAGCCGTATTCGTTCTCCGCGCGCGCGGCGACGACCAAACCGAGCGCCAGCAGCGCGATGGCGATCGCGCCAAACGCCGGCAGCCGGTCCCGCGGTCGCACCTTCGTCTCGTCCAATTGGTTGTCCTGCGAACGGTTTCCGTCCGGTGGCGTGTTCATGGCGGGCATATTCAGAGGAAGAAATTGCGCTGGCGCTCGCTGATCGGCAGCGGCGCGCGCTCCATGACCTTCAGCAGGTCCTCCCAGACCACGCGCTTGGCGCGGTTTGAGTTGTTCCGGAGCAGATACGACGGGTGGTAGGTGACCATCACCGGCCGGCCCGCGAAGGTGTGCCAGCGCCCGCGGATCTCGCCCAGCGCCTTGAAGCTGCCCGCGCCGAGCAGCCCCGCGGAGGCCGTCGCGCCCAGCGCCACGATCACCTCCGGCTGCACGATCTCCAGCTGCGCCTTCAGGTACGGCAGGCAGTAGGTCATCTCCTCGGCCGTCGGCGGGCGGTTGCCGATCTGCTCGACGCCGGGCGGGGTGGGCATCTCCGGCCGCCAGTTCATGATGTTGCCGATGTAGACCTGGCCGCGGTCGACCCCCATCGCCTTGATCATCTTGGTGAGCAGCTGCCCGGCCGCGCCCACGAACGGCTCGCCCTGCACCTCCTCGTCGGCGCCCGGCGCCTCGCCGCAGAAAAAGATCTTCGCCTCCAGCGTTCCGACACCGAGCACGACCTTCTTGCCCGGTCGCACGTGTGCACGGCAGACCGGGTCGTTTTCGACCTTGTCCTTCAACCACGCCCAGCGCGTGGCCTTGTCGCCCTCGGGCAGAGTGAACACGGGCGCGGGCGGGATCGCCGCCCCCTCCTGCGCCGGCGCGATCTTCAGTGCCGGCCTGGCCGCCGGGGCGCTGTCGCTAAACAGCGCCGCGCCGCGATCCGGTGTCCGGCCCCCGGTTTCCGGTCTCCGGTCTCCGGTTTCCGGTTTCCGGTTCTCGGTGTCCGGTGTCCGGTCTCCGGTCTCCGGTCTCCGGTCTCCGGTGTCCGGTCTCCGGTTTTCGGTTTCCGGTTTCCGGTCTCCGGTTTCCGGTGCAGCCCGCGCCACGGCCGCCTCGCCCGCCGCGCCGCGGTTCTGCGCCGCCACCGCCGCGCGCAGCGCGACCAGCGTATCCTCCGAGATGGGGACCGTCTTCTCGCCGGCCGCCTTGCGCCGCCGGAGCTCCTCGGTCACCGCGAGCAATTGTTCGCGCAGCGCCATGGCTCAGCTCTGCCAGATCGGCTTCACCGGCACGGCCGGCGGGGGACCGCCCGCCGCCTCCGCGCGCAACGCCAGCAGCCGGTCCACGTACTTGGCCAGCATGTCGAACTCGAGATTCACCCGGTCGCCCGCGCGCCGCCCGCCGAGGTTGGTCGCCTCCATCGTGTGCGGGATCAGCCAGATCGAGAACCACTCGTCGGTCACCTCGACCACCGTCAACGACACGCCGTCGACCGCGATGCTGCCCTTCGGCACGAGCAGGCCGCGGTGCTGCGCCGGGTAGCGCACGCGCAAATACCGGTCGGCCCCGCGCGGCTCGAGCACGGCGATCTCGCCCGGGCCGTCGACATGGCCCGTCACGAAATGCCCGCCCATCTTGCCGTCGGGCCGCAGGCTGCGCTCGAGGTTCACCACCCCGCCCGCACCGACCTGCGCAATGTTGGTCAGGCGCACCGTCTCCTCGAGCAGGTCGAAGCTCAGCCGGTTGCCCGCGAGAGCGACGACGGTCAGACAGCAGCCGTTCACGGCAATGCTGTCGCCGACGTTCGTGCCCGGCACGACCAGCGCCGCCTCGACCACGAGGCGCCACGCGGCGGCCTGGTGCTCGAAGGAAACAACGCGTCCGACTTCTTCGACGATCCCGGTGAACATGGGCGACGAGCATCGGCCTCCCCCGCGCCCCCGCAATCGATTTCTGGCGCCCCCACCGGCCTCCGAAATCCCCACCCGGATTGCGGACACGGAGAATGTGGAAATCAGGGAATCAGGAAACCGGACCGCGGAGAGATGAAACCGCTGATAGAAGCTGATGGTCGCCAGAGCCCCCCTGCGCTCCGCCAGACCTTCAGCTCGTAGCGCTGCGCGTGAGCGCAGCGTCCGCCCGCGATCAGCGGGCGCCGGCCCCATCTTCCCTGCGGCGATCAGCCGCAGGACACCTTCAAGGCTTCGCCCATTGGCGAAGCCCATCAGTGGTTCACCCTCTCCGGGAAGGCACGCGTGCAAAACCTGGAACTCACGAACTCAGCGTAGACGCGCGCCGGGGCGCGGTCTTGCGGGGAAACAACACGGTTGAATCGCCGGAGAGGACGACCACGGATCAAACGGATTTGCACGGATGGTCGCTGGCCGATCCGTGGACATCAGTGAAATCCGTGGTTTCAGGCTCATGTTGCTCGAGAGGAACCCGCGCACCGTAGAATGGAACCAATCGGCCGTACGGCAGAGCACACGACATGGTTTCCCGAAAATCCAACGCCACGCCGGCAACCAAGATGGCTCCTCTCCGTTCCTGAGTTCCTGATTTCCACATTCATCTCCCCAACCCGCCACCGTCCACCGGCCCTCCGCCCTCCTCCACCCACCGTATTCCGTCGTCTGTCCTCTGTTCACTGTCCACTGGCCACCGGCAACCGGCTACCGTCCTCCGTCATCCGCCCACCGCCCCCCTCTCACCACGGCACCACCGTGTGCGCATGGAACCACTCGTGGATCGCCGGCACGCCGCGCACGATCGTGATGACCCCCAACACGACCAGCGTCGCCCCCGCCAGCCGCAGTAGCCAACGCCGTCCCCCGGCCAGCAACCGCGCGCCGAACAACGCCGTGAGCGTCAGGCCGGGGATCGTCGCCGCGCCGAACAACGCCGCGCCCGCGGCCGCCTGCGTCACCGAACCGAAACCCGCCGCATACACCAGCGCCATCAACGACAGGCCGCAGGGCAGGAAACCGTTGAGCCACCCGATCAGCACGCTGCGCCACCACGTCGGCGCCCGCAGCACCGCGCCGAGCGCGCCGCACCAACGGCTCCCGTCGACCCAGCGCCGCGCCCCCGCCGAAAGGCGCAGCTCCAACAGGTAGGCCAGCCCCAGCGCGACCATGCCGAGGCCGACCGCCGCGCTCATCGCGTTCTGCACCCACGGCAGCACGCCGCCGCCCGCGATCCAGCCGCCCACCACGCTGAACAGCACCGCCAGGAAAACGTAGGTGAGCGTCTTGCCAAGTTGATACGCCAGGCTCCGGCCAACCACCGCCGCGGCTCCGCCCGGCCCCGTTGCCGCCGCGACCACGAACGGCCCGCACATGCCGATGCAGTGCCCCGTGCCGAACAGCCCCATCAACAGCAGTGCGAGGTAGTCGCCGGAAGTCATCGTGGGGCCATCGTCGGGACACCTCCGCCCGCCGCCAACCGTAATCGTGCCCGGCTCGGGCACCGCGGTTCACCGTTGCCCGCCCCCCACCACCGCCGCTATCCCGAGACCTGTCAGGCCGCACCGCCATGCCGCTCCAGATCACCATCACGCTCGACGGCACCCCGTACACCCGGCCCGCCGGCTGCATCGTCGGGGACTTCCTGTGCGAGCAGGGTCTCCGGCCCGAGCGATTGGCCATCGAATACAATGGCCGCGACCTCACGCCCGCGGAGGCCGCACATCTCCTGCTCCGCCACGGCGACCAACTCCGGACCCGTCCACGCCGCACCGACACCTGAGCCGTCCGTCGCGCCGCTGCGACCGACGCGCTCACGCGCGTCGCTACGTCCCGAGCACTCACGCCTGCGCATCAGTGTGAATCAGCGGTTTCCGTTTCCCTCCGCCCACCGGCAACCGTCCTCCGCCCACCGGCCCCGCCGGCTGTCGCGCTCAACTCGCCGGCCGCGCAACCGATGCCCCAGTGGGTTTTTCCCGGCAGTTGCAGATGTTGTTTGTGCGCCGGTCCGGCCCCGCCCATCGTCGGTCCATCACCAACGCGCGTCCACCGCTCCGGCTGCGGACGTTCCCCTCCTACGAAATGAAACTTCTCGATCTCAACCGGCACGGCGGCATCGGCGCCAGCTGCCACCTCGTGCAACTCGGCGACGTCCGCATCATCATCGACTGCGGCCTGCACCCCAAGCTCTCCGGGCCCGCCGCCACGCCCGACTTCACCCCGCTCGACGGTCTCGAGGTCGACCTGATCATCATCACCCACTGCCACCTCGACCACATCGGCTCCCTGCCGCTGCTGCTCCGCCACCAACTCCGCGCCCCGGTCGTGATGTCCTCCTCCAGCGCACTCCTGCTCGCGCGCATGCTCCACAACTCCGCCAGCGTCATGGAACGCCAGCGCGAGGAACAGTCCCGCAGCGACCTCCCGCTCTTCACCCATGAGGAGGTCGACCGCTGCGCCCAGCGCTTCCACTCCCTCGCCTTCGGCCAGACGCGCAAGATCAGCGGCGCCAAGGACGACGTGGAGGTGACGCTCCACCCCGCCGGCCATGTCGCCGGCGCCGCCGGCGTCGAGCTCAAGCACAAGGGCCGCCACATCTTCTTCTCCGGCGATGTGCTCTTCGAGGGCCAACGCACCGTGCCGGGCGCCCGGTTCCCTGCCGGCCGCTTCGACACCATCGTGCTCGAGACCACCCACGGCGCCACCGAGCCCGTCGCCGGCCGCACCCGCGAGTCCGAGATCAACCGCCTGCTCGACACGGTCAACCGCACCATCGCCCGCGGCGGCTCCGTGCTCATCCCCGTCTTCGCCCTCGGCCGTCACCAGGAGTTGCTCACCATCTTCCACCACGCCCGCGAGAACCGCCGCCTCGCCAAGTGCCCAATCTACAGCTCCGGCCTCGGCATCGACCTGTGCGACTACTTCGACGACGTCGCACGCAAGACCAGCCACATCCACTTCAGCCGCTCCGTCCTGAAGGCTCTCAAGGTCCAGCAGACCCCGCGCAAGCTCATCCCCGGCGTCGACCCGCGCCAGAACGGCATCTACCTGGTGAGCAGCGGCATGGTCGTCGAGCGCACCCCCTCCTACCTCGTCGCGTCCTGCCTCGCCGGCCACGCGCACAACACCATCGCCTTCGTCGGCTACTGCGATCCGGATACCCCCGGCGGCGCCCTGCTGGCCTCGCACAACGGCGACAAGTTCCTCTTCGCCGCCCTCGACACCGAGGTGAAGCTCGCCTGCCAGATCGAACGCTTCAACCTCAGCGCCCACGCCGGCCGCGACGAACTCATGGACTTCGCCCTGCGCCGCGACCCGCGCGCCGTCGTGCTCAACCACGGCGATCCCGAAGCGCGTGCCTGGTTCGCCGAGGAGTTCGCCCGCGCCGCCCCGCACATCAAGGTCACCGATCCCACGCCGCTCACGCCCGTGGAGATCTGAGCCGGCCACCGCTCGCGGCTTAGGCCCTCCGCCTCCGCGATTCCCTCCGCGCCCGCGATCAGCGGGCGCCGGCACCCACCATCCCTGCGGCGATCAGCCGCAGGACTCGCCCAAGGCTTCGCCCCTTGGCGAAGCCCATCAGTGGTTCAAACATCCGGGATTCCCGCCCCGCCCGCGATCAGCGGGCGCCTCCCCCATCTTCCCTGCGGCGATCAGCCGCAGGACACATCCAAGGCTTCGCCCATTGGCGAAGCCCATCAGTGGTTCAAACCCGCTGGAAATGTCGCATCGGAGAAGGGATCCACTCTGCCGTACGGCAGAGCACACTCATTCCCCCGGATCGGTTCCGGAAAACCCGGCACCACGCCGCCACACAGGCAGCCGTCCCACGTTTCCGCATTCCTCTCCAGCGACATGAACCAGAAACCACAGATTCCACAGATGAACACGGATCGTCGGAGAACCATCCGTGCCCATCCGTGTTCTGCCGCACGGCAGAATGGTCATCCTCCGCTCCGACCACTCGGCCATGTTGCTTTCCCTCAAGGCCGCGCCCCGGCGCGCGTCTACGCTGCATTCGCAAGCTCCAGATTCGCCCCCTCGCTCGCCGCCTCCGCCCACCCGCCCGCACCGGGTAGTAGTTTCCCCAATCCAAGCGCGCTCCGGGAAAAGCAGAACTCGTAACTAACTGTCAGGCCGGTTGCGGCCGGCCATTTTCCTTGAACCTTGCGCTTCCACGAAGCGTAAAATCCCGCCCGCCTAACACCGTGAGCACGCCTACCACTCCCGCCCCCATTCCGCCGCAGTCCGAGGCGGCCGAACACGACGTCCGCTACGCGAAATCCCCCGTCAACTCCGACCTCGCGCCGGAGAAGAAGGTGCAGCTCTACACCGACATGGTGCGCATCCGGCAGTTCGAGGATCGCAGCCTGCGCGTCTACCAGCAGGGCCGGATCGGCGGCTTCCTCCACCTCTACAACGGCCAGGAGGCCGTCGCCGTCGGCACCTGCTCGCTGCTCGGCGAGCACGACCACGTCATCACCGCGTACCGCGACCACGGGCACGCCCTGGCCGTCGGCATGGGCATGGGCGAGCTCATGGCCGAGATGCAGGGCAAGTTCACCGGCTCCTCCAAGGGCAAGGGAGGCTCCATGCACTTCTTCTCGCCCCAGAAACACTTCTGGGGCGGCCACGGCATCGTCGCCGGCCAGACCCCGCTCGGCCTCGGCATCGCCTACGCGCTCAAGTACCAGGGCAAGAAAGGCTGCTGCCTCTGCTACCTCGGCGACGGCGCCATCAACCAGGGCGCCTTCCACGAATCCCTCAATCTCGCCGCCCTCTGGGACGTCCCCGTCATCTACGTCATCGAGAACAACGGCTACTCGATGGGCACGAGCCAGAAACGCTCCTCCGCCGGCGAGATCCTCGCCCGCCGCGCCTCCGGCTACGACCTCGAGTGGGCCGTCATCAACGGCAACTCCCTCTACGAGGTCCGCGCCCGCACCTTCGAGGCCATGCAGCGCGCCCGCGAACGCTCCAAGCCCACCCTGCTCGAGATGCGCACGTATCGTTACCGCGGGCACTCCGTGGCCGACGCCAACGCCGAGAAGTACCGCACCAAGGCCGAGATCGAGACCTACAAGCGCGACTTCGACCCCATCAGCCTCTTCCGCGCCGTGCTCGTCCGCGAGGGCCACCTCGACGACGCCAAGATCGAGGCCATCAACACCGCCGTGAAGCAGGAGGTCGAGGCCGCCGTGCGTTTCGCCGACGAGTCGCCCGTCGCCCCAGTGCCCGAGATCTTCACCGACGTCTACGCGACCATCGACGAAAACCCCGCCGCCCAACTCGGCACCCACTTCTTCAACAAGGACGCCCACTTCGTCGCCAACCAGCAGGTCTGAGGTAGGGCGGTTTCTCCGAAACCGCCGCGGACGGCTCGGAGAGCCGTCCCTCCCCCCCATTCCTCCGCCCTCCGATTCCCGCCTTCCTCCCTAGCAACATGAACCCGAAACCACGGATTCCACGGATGAACACGGATCGTTCTCTGGTCATCCGTGCCCATCCGTGTGATCCGTGGTCAATTTTCGGATGGATCGCGTCCCAGTGTTGTTTTCCCGCAAGGCCGCGCCCCGGCGCGTGTCTACACTGATTTCCACATTCCCACTCCGGAGTTCCGAATTCCGCACTCCGCAATCCGCCTTCCGCAATCTTTCCGGCCCATGCCACTCATCACCTACCGCCAGGCCCTCAACGACGCGCTCGCCGAGGAAATCGAGCGCGACCCGAACGTCTTCATCATGGGCGAGGAAGTCGCCCAGTACAACGGCGCCTACAAGGTCACCGAAGGCCTCCACGAACGTTTCGGCTCCAAGCGCCTCGTCGACGCCCCCATCAGCGAGACCGGCTTCCTCGGCCTGGGCGTCGGCGCCGCCATGATGGGCCAGCGCCCCGTCATCGAGATGATGTTCTGGAGTTTCGCCTACGTCGCCTTCGACCAGATCATCAACAACGCCGCCACCATGCGCTACATGTCCGGCGGCCAGATCAAGGTCCCCCTGGTCATCCGCGGCCCCGCCAACGGCGGCACCAACGTCGGCTCCACCCACTCGCACACGCCGGAGATGTTCCTCGCCAACCAGCCCGGTCTGAAGGTCGTCTGCCCCGCCACCGCCTACGACGCCAAAGGCCTCATGAAGGCCGCCATCCGCGACGACGACCCGGTCTGCGTCATGGAAAATACCCTGCTCTACGGCGAGAAATGGGAAGTGCCGGAGGGCGAGATCCTCGTTCCGCTCGGCAAGGCCGACCTCAAGCGCCCGGGCAAGGATCTATCCTTCATCGCCCACGGCCGCGCCGTCATCACCTGCCTCAAGGCCGCCGAGATCCTCCAACGCGACCACGGCATCGACGCCGAGGTCCTCGACCTCCGCTCCATCCGCCCGCTCGACGAGCAGGCCATCCTCGAGACCGTCGCCAAGACCAACCGCGTCGTCCTCGTCGACGAGAACAAGCCGTTCTGCGGCGTCGGCGCCCAGATCGCCTCGCTCATCGCCGACCAGGCCTTCGACGAACTCGACGCCCCGATCAAGCGCGTCTCCTCCCTCGACGCCCCGCAGATCTACGCCAAGCCCCTCGAGGACCTCATGCTCCCCACCGCCGAGCGCATCGTCGCCACCGCCCTCACCATCTGCTGAGGTGGGGACGGCGCTCCGCGCCGTCCGTTTCCGCGGCAGACGCCAACCTGCGGACGCCGACGGAGCGGCATCCCTACCGCACCTGCAGATTTCTTCCTTCCGTCCTCGCTGATCCACTTCCACCCTCCGGCCTTCGTCTGCGCCGCTTGCTTCGCCACTCCGCAATCCGCACTCCGCAATCTGCATTCGTCTCATGGCTACCATCATCGACATGCCGAAACTGAGCGACACCATGACGGTGGGCACGCTCGTCAAATGGCTCAAGAACGAGGGCGACCCGCTCAGCAGCGGCATGATGATCGCCGAGATCGAGACCGATAAGGCGACGATGGAGCTCGAGTGCTTCGAGGACGGCACCCTCCTCAAGCAGGTCGCCAAGGTCGGCGACCAGATCGCCGTCGGCGCCCCCATCTGCGTGATCGGCAAACCCGGCGAAGACCTCTCCGGCCTCAACCTCGCCGCGCCTACCGCCCCCGTAGCCGCCCCCGTAGCCCCGAGCGTAAGCTCGGGGACTCCCGCGCCCGCTCCCGCCGCTCCTGCACCTGCTGCGGCCCCTGCGGTCGCAGCACCCTCCGTAGCCTCGGCGAAGGAGGGCGCGCCGGTCGTCCACACCTCCACGCCCTCGCACACACCGTTCGCCGCCGCCATTGCCGACGGCCGCGTGAAGGTCTCCCCCCTCGCCCGCAAGATCGCCGAGCAGAAGGGCGTCGACGTTTCCCGTCTCCGCGGCTCGGGTCCCGGCGGCCGCATCGTCAAGGCCGACGTGCTCGCCGCTGCCGAGGGCAAGGGCAGCTACGTCACCACGCCCGCCTCCCGTAGCGGAACGGTTTCCGTTCCGCCTTCCGTCCCCTACTCGCCCATCGCCTCCCTCAAGCGCGGGCCGATCGCCGAGCAGAAGGACAGCCCGCTCTCGAACATGCGCGCCACCATCGCGCGCCGTCTCCTTGAGGCCAAGACGCAGATCCCGCACTTCTACCTCGAGATCGAGGCCGACGCCGCCCCGCTGCTCGCCGTCCGCGCCCAAGTTAACGAGGCGCTCGAGGGCCGCGGCGTGAAGCTCTCCGTCAACGACTTCATCCTCAAGGCCAGCGTCGAGGCCCTCCGCCGCGTGCCCGCCGTCAACAGCTCGTGGGAAGGAACGCTCATCCGCCAGCACGCCGCCGTGCACATGGCCTTCGCCGTGGCGATCGAGGACGGCCTCATCACCCCCGTCATCCGCGACGCCCACGAGAAGTCCGTGTTCGAAATCTCCGCCGAGGCCAAGTCGCTCGGCGCGCTCGCCAAGCAGAAGAAGCTCAAGCCCGACCAGTACACCGGCGGCACCTTCTGCGTCTCCAATCTCGGGATGTTCGGCCTCGACCGTTTCTCGGCGATCATCAACCCGCCCAACGCTGCGATCCTCGCCGTCGGCGGCACGATCAAGAAGCCCGTCGTCGGCCCCGGCGACATGATCGTCGTCGGCCAGCGCATGAGCCTCACGCTCTCCTGCGACCACCGTGTGGTCGATGGCGCCCTCGGCGCCCAGTGGCTCGCCGCCCTGAAGGACCTCATCGAGAAGCCCGCCCTGCTGCTGCTGTAGGCCGGTCACCCCGAAGGTCCGGTCCCCGACCGGACCCCTCCGGCGCTCCCGCCCTCACCTCCGGCTCACGCCCACTGCGACCGGTCGAAGACCGGTCCTACTTACCGACCCGCCCACCCCGTAGGTCCGGTCTCCGACCGGACCCCCTCGGCTTCGTTCGCCTCCCAATCGCGACACCCTCGCGCCGCTGCGCACCGGTCCGGGATACCTCCGAGTCAGCGTGTATCAGCGGCTTCTTTCCCTCCGTACTTCGCGTCTTTGCGTGAGATCATCCGGGGTCGTTTTCCGCTCCCGCCGCGCGCCCGCTCCGCGCACGGCGTCACACGCGTCACGTTCCGATCCGGGATAGTTGCAGCTCAGCTGCCCATCGGCGTTCTCTGCCGTACGCCAGAGCGGTCCCCTTCCTTCCGCTGCGGCCCCGCAGAAGACGCAAAACCCTGTCGCGGTCGGACGGAATTTTGCGTCTTTCCCCGCGCGCGATGCCGCGGCCGCATCCCCCACCCCACCTTTGTCGTTTCAAAACGCGCCGCGGACCCTCATCGCTTCTTCATGCCGTTTTCCTCTCTGGGCCTCATCGCCCCCCTCGCCCAAGCCGTCGCCGAGCGCAACTACGCCGCGGCCACACCCGTGCAGACCGCCGTCATCCCGGCCGTGCTGCGGGGCGAGGATGTGTGGGCTTCCGCCCAGACCGGTTCCGGCAAGACCGCCGCCTTCGCCCTCCCGCTGCTCCAGCGCCTCGCCGCCACGCCGCGCGAACGCGGCACCATCGCCGCCCTGGTCCTCGTGCCCACGCGCGAACTCGCCGCCCAGGTCGCCGCCTCCTGCAAGGCCTACGGCGCGCACCTGCCGGAGCCCGCGCTCAAGGTCGTCACCGTCTTCGGCGGCGTCTCCCTCAACCCGCAGATGATGGCCCTGCGCGGCGGCGCCGATGTCGTCGTGGCCACGCCCGGCCGCCTGCTCGACCTCCTCAAGCGCAACGCCCTCACCCTCGCCGCCGTGTCGACCCTCGTGCTCGACGAGGCCGACCGCCTCCTTGATCTCGGCTTCGCCGACGAACTCGGCCGCATCCTCCGCCTCCTGCCCGCGCAGCGCCAGAGTCTCCTGTTCTCCGCCACGTTCCCGCCCGAGGTGCGTGAGCTCGCCGAACACATTCTCCACGCCCCGTTCCGTTTCGAAGGCGCCGCCACCGAGACCACCGCCCAACCCGCGACCATCGTCCAGCGCGCCATCGAGGTCGATCCGCCGCGCCGCACCCAGCTGCTGCGCCACCTCATCGAAACCAACGGCTGGACCCGCGTCCTCGTCTTCGTCGCCACCAAGTACGCCACCGGGCACATCGCCGAGAAGCTCCGCAAGGCCGGCTTCGATGCCTGGGCCTTCCACGGCGAACTCAGTCAGGGCGGACGCACCGCCGCCCTCGCCCGCTTCAAGGAGGCCAAGGTCGGCATCCTCGTCGTCACCGATCTCGCCTCGCGCGGCATCGACATCGTGCGCCTGCCCGTCGTCGTGAACTTCGACCTGCCGCGCTCCGCCACCGACTACACGCACCGCATCGGCCGCACCGGACGCGCCGGCGAGAGCGGCATCGCCGTCAGCTTCATCAGCGCCTCCACGCACGCGCACTTCCGCCTGATCGAAAAACGCCACGGGCTCGCGATCCCCCGCGAGCAGATCCCCGGTTTCGAGCCGGTCGAGACCGAGATTCCCGCGGCCCCCGCGTCTCCGGCCGGTGGTGGCGTGAAGGGCAAACGCAAGAGCAAGAAGGACAAGCTCCGCGAAGCCGCCGCCTTTGCGGCCGCGCGCGCCGCCACCGCCGCCGACCGCCCGCTGCGCCTCCCCCGCCGCGCCCGGATGCGCTAGTCGCCCCTCGCGACCGCCTTCTCCGTATCAGCGGTCCCACGCTCCGCCCCGCCATCGACGCTCTCACGAGCGTCGCTACTGACCGATCAGGGAATGATCCGGATCAGCGATCATCAGCGTCCATCAGCGGTTTCCTTCCGCTCCGTCCGTCGCGCCGTAGCGCCGCCGCGCGATATTCTCCGTGGCTTCGTTTCCGTCACCTCCGACGTCTGGATTCCGCCAACCGTCCACCGGCAACCGGCAACTGGTTTCCGACCACTGCCCGCCGTCTACCGGCTAACGGCAACCGCCCACCAAGGGAGAGCGACCGATCAAGCCGCATCGTCAATACCGACGATGAGCACCGTTCGCGCAGCATGGTCGACCCAATAGTCGAACAAGAAGTCATCGAGCAGAAGATGGGCAATCACCCGCCCTTCGGCATCGGAACTGGCGAAATCGGGAACAAGGAACGGATCGGCGGCCAGCTCATGGGCCCGATCAAGCAAGCGACGCTGGCGCCTTCGACTCAGCCCAGTGAACAGCGCCACGGCATCGGCCGAAAACACCGGGCGATAGGAGTTCGGGCTATTTGCCACCGGCGTAGCATCTTTCGAGTTCCTCGATCGAGGTCCCTTTCCCGGCCTGCATCTCGCGGATTCGTCGGGCGGTCGCCTTCCGCCAGGCGGGGCTCTCTCGCCGGAGGCGAAGAAGATACAGCGAGATTTCCTTCTGCTCCCGGGCCGAAAGCCGAGAGAGGCTCTGCTTGATCTCCAATACGCTCATGGGCGTGGACGCTAGAGGATCGAATCATGTGGTCAAGCGGGCCGGCCTGGCCAAGCGCGCGGAGCGCGATACAACACCAGCGCCACCCGCACACCACTCCGGGCAAAGCGTTGCCCCGTGACGCCGCTCGCCCGGCCTCCGCTCCAGCTATCCCGGGTCGCCCACCCCGGTTTCCGCCCGCGATCAGCGAACGCCCCAACCCACCTGCTCTGCGACGATCGGCCGCAGGACACTCCCAAGGCTTCGCCCATTGGCGAAGCCCGTTAGTGGTTCACAAAATCCGAAGTGTCCCAATCCGTGGGCTCTGGAACTCACGAGTTCAGGGATACGAACCCCGGAGCGTAACCACTGCGGCTCGCCCGGCCTCGTTCCCCGTTCTCTGCCCTCCGCCCACCGGTCACGCGAAGGCGCGATGCGCCGGAGATTCCCGCAGGTTCTGCCGAGGGCACGAATGCTGAACAGCAGAACGCCACCGGCCACCGGCAACCATCCACCGGCCACCGCCCCTCACCGCTGCCCCGGCGGACGCAGTTTCGGCATCGTGGCCTCACCGGGGGCGCTGATCCCGTCGCGCGAGCACACCAGCGCCACCGTCCGCCAGAGGATCCGCAGATCCAGCCACAGGGTGCGATGCTCCGCGTACCACGCGTCGAGCTGCAGCCGTTCGTCCCACGTCGTCGCGTTGCGACCATGGATCTGCGCCCAGCCGGTCAGCCCCGGCCGCACGTTGTGCCGCTTCGCCTCCTCGGGCGTGTAGTAGTCGAGGTACTCCACCAGCAACGGCCGGGGTCCGACCAGGCTCATCTCGCCGCGCAGCACGTTCCAGAGCTCCGGCAGCTCGTCCAAGCTCGAGGCGCGCAGGCGGCGGCCGAACTCAGTCAGCCGCTCAGCATCGGCCAGCGGGCGACCATCCGGGCCGCAGGCGTCGCGCATCGAGCGGAACTTCACCACCGTGAAGATCTTCCCGCCCCGCCCCGGGCGTGGTTGCCGGAAGAGCACCGGCGAGCCCAGCTTCACCCGCACCGCGATCGCCAGCCCCAGCAGCAACGGCGAGAGCACGAGCAGCAGCACCAGCGCACCGCAGAAATCGAGGAGACGCTTCATGATCTGGTTCTGCTTCGTGAACGGTAACAACGTGGCAAAAATCACAAGGCCCAGAACGAGCCGCGAGTTGAGCCGGAGATCAATCCCGCAGTCGGTTGGCCCGCGCCGCAACACCGCCAGCCAAAATGGAGCTTTCCGTTCCTGCTCTCCCGATTCCCATTCCCTCGCTCGCCCGCGATCAGCGGGCGCCCATACCCACCTTCCCTGCGGCGATCAGCCGCAGGACACGCCCAAGGCTTCGCCCATTGGCGAAGCCCATTAGTGGTTCACACACTCCGGAAATGCCGCCCCAAAGAAGGGAACCACTGATACACACTGATTCACACTGATGGTTTCCCGAAAACCCAGCTCCACGCGGGCAGGAAGAATGGCTGCTCTCCGTTCCTGATTTCCTGATTTCCACATTCCTCCTCGCAGTCCTTCCGTGCCTTCCTCTTTCCGCCTTCCGTCCACCGTCCACCGCCCACCGGCAACCGGCAACCGACTACCGACCACCGTCATTCCGCGACGCGCAGCGTCGCCTCGGCGGCCTCGAGCCAGTCGCCACCGAACTGCCGCGTGGCGGCCACGCCGACCACGACATACCGCGCCGTCGCCGGCGCCGTGTCGGCCAACGTCAACCGCCGCCACGCGCTCTCGCCCTTCGGCAGCATCGTCGTGCGATACTCGCCCACCAACTTTCCGGCGGCGTCGACGAACGCCAGCGTGAGCGCGGCATCGTTGCCGGGACTGCTCCGCCCGCGCATCTGGACTTCCGCGACACAAAGCTCCCCCGGTTGCACGGGCTGCGCCTGCGTCACCTGCGTGTCCCACGCGCCCTCCACGCGCAGAATACGCCGGCCAAGGACCCGGGATCCCAGCGCCACGCGGCCCTGCTCGGTCGGCGCCGCGCGCACCTCCCAGCCCGCCGGAATGTCCCCGGAACGCGGGTGCAGGAAGCTCGGTTGGAGCCCGCCCGGGGCCGCCTCGCCGAACCAACCGTTCGCGAGCCGCTCGGTTGCCCCCGCGAGCCGGTTCTTCGCGTACGCGACCGCCAACGCCGCCCAGTGCGCCGGCACCGACTCGCCCGCGATCGTGAGTTCTGCCAGCGCCGCCAAGGGAGCGACCCGGTCGCGGCGCCCGAGCGAAGCCAGCAGGCCCGGCACGGGATCGTTGCGCAGCAGAAAGCCGATGTTGGCGCTCGCCAGCGCCGGCGCCTCGCCCCCGGTGGCCTCCGCGAGCGCGCGGTTGAACGCGGCCCGCGCCCGCTGCCAGCCCACCAGTCGCGCGCCCAGTTCGGTCGCGGAGAGTGTCTCCGCCGCGGGCGCCGCCAGTTCGCGCCGCAGCGCATCGAAGGTCCCCGCCGCCTCCGTCACCGCAACCGCCCGACTCGTGAGGGAAATGCGCTCGAAGTAGCGGGTAGCGAGGAGTGCGGAGTCAGGAGACCGGAGCCCGGAAACAGAATCCGCCCTCCGTCCCCTTCCCTCCATCCGCTGTCCTCCGTCTTCCGTCGTCGGTCCTCCCCCCTCGGCCCCCCTGTCCCCTGTCACCTTGTTACCTGTTCCTGCCTCGATCCGCCGCCCGGTCCTGATTTCCTGAGTTCCAGATTCTACTCCGAGATCGTTCCGGCCACCGTCCACCGCCTTCTCCCTCGCCTCCTCCAGCAGCGCGCGCAGCTCGGCACGCACCGCCGGCGGGAACAGCAGCACCTGATCCTGCTGCTGGTAGTATTTGATCCACCACGGCGGACCCGGCTGCGCCAGCCAGACCGCCTCGCACCGCGCGAAGAAGCGCCGCATCGGCTCCGCCGCCGGCCCGTACCAGCCCTTGAAAAAGTCGTCCGCCAGCTCCGCCACCGTCCGGTCCGGCTCCCAGAGCAGCTGCGCCAGCATCCAGATCTTGAACGCATCGAAGCCCGCGTGCGGGCCCGTGTCGGCGATGTAGCCGCGCGCGCCCCGCCACCAGCCCTCGCGCACCGCCTCCGCCAGCGCCGCGTGCGGCACCCGCGGCACCACGAAGGCGCTCCCGTACGCGTACTCCCACAGCCCGTAGGCGCGCCCGCCCGACCGCTGCCAGCGCGACATCAGCTCCAGGTCCGCGGCGCGGTACGCCCGGTCGTAGAACTGCGTGCGATCCGTCGTCACGTACGGCACCACCCGAGGATCGACGGCGAACGGCGGCGGGTTCTCGCACCAGAAATACGCCAGGCACCCGAGGTACCGGTGCGGCGCGCCGCCCGGCGTGCGCCCGAGCGCCTCCGCCGCGCGGTTCATGAAGCCGAAGACCAGCGGCGAATAGTCCGGCATGCCGCGGAAATACCGCAGCGGCTCCACCGCGATCCGGGTGCCCGCGCCTTGGTCGAAGCGCACCGTGTCGTTCATCCCGAGCGCGAAGCTCGCCCGGCCCGCGTCCCGCGCGAAGGCCTCCGCTGCGCGCGCCGCGGCATGCTCCGCCACGTCGCCCCGCGCCAGGTCCGGCTGCCAATGGTAGTCGCTTCCGCCCAGCGGACGTCGCCGCGCCCCATCCACCAGTCCGAACCACTCCGGGTGCGTGTCGTACAACTCCGGCGGAAAGACCCGCGTGAGATTGTGGCTGTATTCGAGCCGTTGGCGCAGGCCGTTGCGGCGCGCCCAGTCCCGCCCCGCCTGATCGTACAGCCCCGTGATCTCGCGCGACACGTAGGCCGGCTCGCGCACCACCGCGAGGTCGGGCAGCGTCCAAGCCGCGCACCGCGGGATCACCTCGCCCAGCGCGCCCGGCGCATACCAGCGCACCCCACCGTAGCGTTGCAGCAACCACGAAACGGCGAACGGCGTCGCCTCCGGTGTGGCGGCCTCGATGAAGACCCGTTGGCCCACCGAGCGAAGCCGGAAGCCGTCGGGCCCGATCTCGCCCGGTGCCGGCGCCAGCAGATCCGTGGCGGGTCGCAGCGCGGGCAGGGTCCGCGCCGCCGCGTGCGTCCGCCCCACGAAAAAGCCCGCGCCCTGCCCCGCCGGTTCCGCGCGCACCGGCCAGTCCAGCCCCGACATCACCCCGAGCACCCGCGCGAGTTCCTCGGCCGCGAGCCGCTCGTCCGGCGCCGCGTCGGCCGCCACGTACACCGGCAGCAGCGCCCGCCCCTCGGCAAACACCGCCACCTCCGCCCGCACCGCCGCCCAGCTCAGGGCGAGCAGACCCACCGCAAAGAGCTTCAAGGAGGATACCACAGCGATCAGTCTAGAAACGGCAGTTCGGGCAGGTCACAGAGGCCGAGGAGAGACGGAAGGAGAGCATTCTCCCGTTCGGCAGAACCTACGGCAGCGAGGAACTTGGTGTTGAAGAACCCGGTTTCGGGGTGCTCACCAGCGGGTGAATGTCGCTGAAGGCCGGTCTTCCTCCGAACCCTCTGTAATACTATCTCAGCAAGCCCTCGTTTTCCGGGAAGGTTTCCCTCGATCACGCGAGCCAACTCTAAACGAACTCCAGAGTGGCAGCACGCGGAGCCGCGGAGCGCGCGGAGAAAACGACCCCTTCCGCCTGTCCAAACCCTCCGCGGTCTCCGCGCCTCCGCGTGAGGCAATTCCGTCTCCGTGCTGGCTTGCCGCGTCTTCCGGCATCTTCCGGATCAGCGTTTATCAGCGTGCATCAGTGGTTTCACCTGCCTGGTTGCGGCTCAGTCGCGCCGCACCCGCTCCCGCCGCGAGACGAAGAGGAACAACCCGCCGAGCGTCGCCAGCGCGGCCACGGGGGCCAGCGCGGCGGACCCGCGGGCCGCCGTGAGCCACAGCCAGCCCACCGCCGCCATCGCCGCCGCCCAGCCCGCGTAGAGTTCGCTCACCAGCCGGTGTTTCCAGCCCGTCAGCACGAGTCGCTGGTAGAGATGGCTGCGGTGCGCCTCCCACACCTTCTCGCGCTTGAGCAACCGCCGCACGAACGTCAGGAAGCCGTCACCGACAAACGGCCACACCGCCAGCACAGCAAACACCGGCCAGCGCGCCGCGAACTCCGGCGCCTCGCGCACCGCCACCAGCGGCACCACGGCGAAGAGGAAGCCGAGGAACGCGCTCCCCACGTCGCCCATGAAGATCTTCGCGGGCGACCAGTTGTGCACCAGAAACCCCGCACAGCCGCCCGCCAGCACCACGCCGAGCAGCGCCGCGGTGGGCGCGCCGAGGCACGCGCCCGCGACCGCCCAGCCCAGGCCCGCGGCCACACCCTGCACGCCCGCGATCCCGTCGATGCCGTCCATGAAATTGTACACGTTCGTCAGGCCCACGATCCACAGCAGCGTGAGCCCCGTGCCCGCGACCGTGCCGAGCGGATACTCGCCCGCCAGCGGCACGCCGAGCCGAGCGAACGCGCCCAGCGCCCACACCACCGCGCCCGCCGCCGCGAAGTGGCAGGCGAACCGCAGCCCCGCCCCGAGCGAGCGAAAGTCGTCGCGCAGGCTGATCGCCGCGATGAAGAGCGCCGCCGCCAGCACCGCGAGAATGGCGGATGGCTGAAGGATGGTGGCCGATGTGGTCCCCGTCGGGAGAACCGCAGCGATCAACTCGTCCGCTCCGCCTTCGTCCACCGCCGACCGACCACCGTCCACCGCCAACTGCCCACCGGTCACCGGCAACTGGCTACCGTCCACCGTCCTCCGTCCTCCGGTCACCGGCAACCGTCCACCGTCCTCCGTCCACTGTCCGCCGTCCACTGTCCACCGCCCACCGGCCACCGCCGCGTACAGCGCGACCGCGAGACTGATCGCGACGACGAAGCCGATCCCGCCGCCGCGCGGCGTCACGCGCGTGTGCGAGCTGCGCTCGTTCGGCCGGTCGAGCAGACCGATGCGCGGCGCCAGCCGGATGAGCTGACCGACCAGCAGCCAAGTCGCCAACGCCGTCGCGACGCCGAAGCCGGCCGCGGGTAAAAGCAGCGATAGGGAGTTCATGCGGAGGGACTGAGAAAAGAGTGAATTTGGAAATCAGCGCAGACACGTGCTGGGGCGTGGCCTTGCGGGAAAACAACACTGTGACGCGATCCATCCGAAAATTGACCACGGATCACACGGATGGGCACGGATGACCAGAGAACGATCCGTGTTCATCCGTGGAATCCGTGATTTCTGGTTCATGTTGCTTGAGGGGGAGTCAGGAACACCATGGCCGGGGGCGCCGTCCTCGGCGGATCGAAATCAGCGGATCTCAGCGTTTCCACGCTCCTCCACCCGTCGCGGAGGAGGCCTGGGTGCCACCGGGGACGCGCTCAAGCGAGCAAACGCAGGCAGGCGAGACGAAGCTCGGGCGCCTTGTGTGCCGCGGCATCCCACACCACCGACATCTCGGCGGCGAAATACGCATGGGCCAGCACATCGCGAAAACCGGCGATTTGCCGCCACGGCACACCGGGCTCGCGCTCCGTGCATTCCACCGGCAACGCCTTCACCGCCTCACCGAGGATCTCGAACTGCCAGATGACCGCATCACGGGTCTTGGCATCGGCCGCGAAAGTCACGGCATCGTAACCTGCGATATAGTGCGCGATCGCATCGCACGCCTCCACGATATCCTGCAGCGGATCGGCCGGGTTACGCGGCATGACGCAGTTCCGACTCGATCGCCCGCCACAGGCGCGGCGGGCAGGCGCTACGGGAGAGGAGGTCGACCCGCCCGCCCAAACGATCCTCCAGGAGCTGGCGAACACCCATGAACTGGTCGAAACCGGGCTCGCCCACGAACTCGACGACAAAATCCCAGTCGCTGCCCGGCCGGGCATCGCCACGCGCGCGCGAACCGAAAAGCAGCAGCTCGCGTACGCCCAGCCGGGCCAACTCACCCTGCACAGGGTGAAGCAACGCAGTGATTGCAGTCGGTGCCGGAGGCATGCGGTTCGTTATGCGGACATCCCGACCTCAGTCAATTCGTGCCACCGGCGGTGCAGCGCTCGCCCCTCGTCGTCCCGCTACCCTCGGCGGTGTGCTTCCTCAGCGCTCCCTCGACGCTCTCACGAGCGTCGCTACGGTCCAATCCCCCACGCCTGCGCATCAGTGTGTTCTGCCGTACGGCAGAATGGTTCCACTTCCGTTCCGTCCGTCGCGCCGCTGCGCCGTCGCGCGATACCTTCCGTGGTTTGATTTCGATCCATTCTCGCGCCCGCTCCGCTCACCCCGCCACGCTCGCCACGTTCCGATCCGGCAAGGCTCCCCATCAGTGTTTATCAGCGGTTCGAGCGCCCCGGAACTGCTGGGCCACAGATTCACACGGATCGACGCAGATCCGCAGGCTGGCCCCACTTGTGCCAGTGATCATCGGTGCAGATCTGTGTCGATCGGTGGCCAATATCCCCAATGCGCCGCCGCCCCGGGCGCTCGGCCACCGGCAGAGCGCCCTAAGGTTTCGCGTCATGCGAAACCTCTCGCAAAACCTCCGGCATGGTCTCGCGCAGGGTGTGGCGCGGCCGCCAGCCGAGTTCGCGCTGCAGCTTCGCGGAAGTGTACCAGGCGTTGCCGGTCAGCTTCGCCAACGCATCCGAATCGAAGACAAACCGCCGGCCGCGCAACCGGCCGATCAGATCGCCCACGCGCCCCAACACCCGCAGGAACCACAACGGCATCGTCCAGCGTGGCACCTTCCGCCCCGCCGCCGCGCAGATCCATTCGAAGAGCTGCCGGGTCGAGAACGGCTCGTTGTCGGCCACGATGAAGATCTGCCCCTTGGCTGCCGGGTGCTCCGCCGCCAGCAAGGCCGCCGCGATCACGTCGTCCACATGCACCATCGAGCGTTTGTTGCCCACCTCCGGCAACGGCGGGAAGCGCCCGCGCCGCACCGCCGCGATCATCTTCTCGAGGTTGCCCTTCGGGGTCGGCCCATAGACGAGGCACGGCCGCAACGCCACCGGGTGCGGTACGTGGCCGCCCTCCAGCACCAGCTTCTCCGCCGCGCGCTTCGATTGCCCGTACGGCGTGTCGGGCGGGGCCGAGCAAAGCTCATCCAGCGGAGTCGAAACCACAGATGAACACGGATGAACACGGATGTCCGATCGTTCTCCGTTCCTACTCTCCTGATTTCCACATTCCACTCCGTCCGTTCCGCATTCAGCGTTTCCAGTTACCGGTTTCCGGTCTCCGGTTTCGCCGCTGTCCCCGGCCGCCTTAACAGTTGAGAACAGCACGAACGCCCGCACGCCGGCGCGCTGCGCGGCCTCGAGCATGCGGCGCGTGCCCTCGGTGTTGATCCGGAAATACTCGGCCTCGTCCTGCGCCACCTCCGCCAAGGCGTGCGCCTTGCCCGCCAGGTGGATGATCGCGTCGATACCCGCCGGCAGTTCGATCGGCGCGTCCGCGGTGAGGTCGGCCACGAGCCAGTCGGTGGACGGTAAGCCGTGGGCCGTCGCCGGTTGATTGGTGGCGGAAGGCGGCAGCGCCGCCTTCTCAGGTTTTGCGGTACGCAAAACCTCCCGATCCAGCCCGATAACGTTCCAGCCCGCGGCCTGCGCGGCCGCCATCATACGCCGCCCGATGAACCCAGCCGCACCAGTAACCAGAACCGTCTTCATAAACTCAGATCCGCCCCGGGGCGCGCTGCTGGCCAGCAGAGCCGTACGGCAGAGCGCCCTAAGGTTTCGCGGCACGCGAAACCTCGCCCGATGAACCCGGCCGCGCCGGTGATGAGGAGGGCTTTCATGAATTCAGCAATACAGCCGGAAAATTAGCCACAGAGGCACACCGATGGACGCCGATCCCTGCTGCGCACTGTCCACCGGCTACTGGAGACCTCCCACCGGCTACTAACCACCGCTCCCGACGGCTCGCGACTCGCTCACGCGATTCCAGCTTGGTCCAGGAGGCGACCAAGCAAGGCCGACAGGCGGGGCAGCTTGTTTCGGACAAGGTCCCAAACCAACTGATCGTCCACACTGTCGTAACCATGAATGAGTCGGTTCCGTAATCCGACGATCCGGTGGATCTCCGGGACGTGCGTCTCCAAGGAGGGGTCCAGCGCCACGGCTTTGCCGAGCGCTTCGCCAACGATTTCGAACTGTCGCTCGACCGCCGAGCGAAGCATGGCGTTCACAGCATAGGACTCGTACTCGAGTCCGCGCGTGAAGGACTCGATAGCCACACAAGCCGCCCGGGCATCAAAAAGGCGCTTGGCGATCTCAGGCTGCATAGACCGTGATACGATCCTGTTCGATCGCTCCGCGGAGAACCGGATTCCGCAGCGACCGCTCCGTCAGCAGATCGACCGGACAGCCCAGCACCGCCTCCAGCGCCTCGGCCAAGTCGAGATAACGGTCGGCATATCCATCCTCCCCGGGCCGGGAGAATGAAACGAGGAAATCGACATCGCTCACCCCGGGGGTGAAACCGCCACGGGCCGCCGAACCGAAGACGTCCAACCGCTCGACCCCGTGCCGCTGGCAGATTTCAACGAGCTCGCGGCGATGGGTTTCCAACAAAGGGATGGTTGCTGGCGCTCTCATGGCGATGGGGGCTGATTCTGCTTCTCGTGCATCGAAGGTCAAACGGCGTTCTCTGCCGTACGGCAGAGCGCCCTCAGGTTTCGCGGCACGCGAAACCTCGCAGAACCTCCCGCCAGCGCTCCGCCAACACACGCTGGTCGTAGCACTCCCGGGCGGCGCGCCAGGCATTGCGGCGCTTCGTGAGCACCTCGGCGCCCCGCGAGGCCAGCGAATCCAGCACGGCCCGCAGACCTGCCACATCGCCGGGCTCCACCACCCAGCCGCAATCGTGCGCGGCCACCAGATCGGCCAAATCGGACTCCCGCGGGCACACCGCGAGGATCGCCTGCCCGGCCGCCATCGCGCTGTAGGTCTTGCTCGGCATCACGATGCCCTCGGCGCCGCGTTTCATCGTCACCAGCGCCACATCGGCCGCCGCCATCGCATCGAGCCACTCGCGCTCCGGCAGACTGCCCCCGAGCCGGAGCTGCTCGGATCCCGCCCCCCTGTCACCTGTTACCGCCTCCCCATTCCGCTCTCCCCTCCTGATTTCCTGAGTTCCAGATCCTCCTCTCTGCGCCGTCCCCGCTTGGCAACTTCGGAGCTCGGCCGTCGCGGCCGCCAAGGTCTGGAAGCCCGCGCCATTGCCTCGGAAATCGAGCCGCACCCCGTTCGGCACGCCACCCCGCAAGGCCGCCACGACGGTGTCGACCTCGTGCATGCGACCGAAATTGCCGCAATAGAGCACACGCACCGGCGCGCCCTCTTCAGTAACGGTCGGTCGGGCTGCGTCGCCCTCCGCCACTCCGGTATCCGGTGTCCGGTTTCCGGTCGGCTCCTGTCGTCCGCCATCCGCCGTCTCGGAGGCGCTGCGCGCCGTAGATTCTGCTGAACAGCAGAACGTCCTCCGCCCTTCGTTACCTTCTGTCGTCCGGTTTCCGCTGTCCGCTGTCCGACCTCCGTTCCCGTTTTCCTGATTTCCACATTCCCTATCCGGTCTTCGATCACGCGGTTCCATTCCGGCAAACGGCGCCGCATCGCAACCGACCGGGATCACGACCGCACGCGGGATCGGACCGAACTTCGCTTCCGCATAGGCGAGCAACCGCTGGCCCAGGAACACATTCGCCGCGGCCCCGTCGAACATCGCGCGCACCCAGCGGCGCAGCCAACGCTCGCCCAGCGAACCCGGCTTCAGTTTCCCGGCCAGCACGAGCACATCGGGAAACAGGTCGAACATCCAATGCACGACCGGGATGCCGCGCTTCCGGGCCGACCGCATCGCCACCCAGGGCGCATAGAAGGTGTTCGTGCAGACGACCATCGCCGCCGGGGCCGGCTCGCGCCGGATCCGCCGGTGCAGCAGATTGGGATACCCCACATAGCAGCGCCACCGCATGCGCAGCCGCGCCCACGTGCCCCGCGCCTGCCGGTAGTCGGATTCGCTCACCGCGAAACGCTGTTGGGCAGTAGCGAGTAGCGGGTAGCGAGTAGCGAGTAGTTCGGAACGCGGCGGTACCGCCGCCTCAGTTTTTGCGTCCCGCAAAAACTCCCTTACCAGCCCCTTCAGGAAGGTCCCGTACTCAACCGAGGACCAGAACTCCACTGGAGCAGTACCTTGCTTCACCTCACTCATCGCAAAGCGCACCTCAATATCGTGCCGCGGACAGCCGGCGCTCCAATATCTTCAGCCGAATCTGCCAGAAATAGAAGAGCTTGAACGCGGCGAAACGGAAGCCGGTTGCGCCGTCTAGAAAGCCCCGGCGCAGCACGAATGCCGCGAAAAAGTAGGCGGGCGCGAGCCACCACCTGTCGAGGTTGCTGTACTTCTTCCTCTGCCGCGGAGTCAGTTTCGCCCACACCTCCGGCCCGCTGCGGTGCAGTTCGAAGTACCGATGAGTCTCCCACGAGGAGTATTCGTTATGCTTGGCGATGTGAGACGCAAAATCCCGTTTGTCGGCGTGAATCAGTGGAGCGGCAACCGAACCCACCGTGCCCAGAATGATCGGGTGTTCATGTATCTCCATATCGAGACAGGACCAGCGGTTCTCCTCGATACGCTCATACTCCCCCGCGCTGCGGCGAAAGAGGCAGAGTTTCCGCATCTTGTCCCCGTGCCGCATCAACACACCCATGAAGTAGTTATCGAAGGAGATCCAAAACCCGGCATGAGTGGTGGCCGGCAGTACACGCCGGAGCTCATCAATAAACGCATCGGTGACCAATTCGTCCGCATCGAGGAATAGGACCCAGGGTTGGCCAAGCGGGACGTTGCGGAGGGTCCAGTTGCGCTTCTTGGGAAAACGCCCGTCCCACTGAAAATCGACCACGCGCACGCCGACGGCCTCGGCGATGCCGCGGGTGCCGTCCGTACTGCCCGAATCGACCACGAAAACCTCCGCAAACCGGCCCGCCAACCGCTCCAGGCAGACGCCGAGGTTCTTCTCCTCATTCTTGGTCGACACGACCACGCTCACCGGCAGTGGACCCTCCCCATTCATACGCGACCCTCCACGTCTACGTCGCCGCCAGTCCGAAGCCGACGCGGTTTGATCACCCGGGCCGGGTTGCCGCCGACCACCGTCCAAGGGGCGACATCCTTGACCACCACCGCCCGCGCTGCGACTACAGCGCCCTCGCCCACCGTCACGCCAGGGCCAATGAAGGCCTCTGCAAAAACCCAGCTCGCCTGCTCCAGCCGGATTGGCTTCGTCGTGAGCCTCCGTGCTGGGTCCTCTAGGTCGTGACTGGCAGTGCAGAGAAACGCCCGTTGGCTGACGGTGACCTCCGGCCCTACTTCGATCCGGTCCACGCAGTAGCAGTCCACGCCATCAGCCAGCGTGCTCCCCACTGCCATCGTGAGATTCCATGGCGCCCAGATTCGCACCGAAGGATAGATCCGTGCCCCCGGCGCAATAGTGCCTCCGAAGCGCCGGACCAACCACGCACGCCAACGAAAGAAACAAACGGGAGTGGGTCGGAACAGAACGGCATATAGCAATGCCCAGAGCAGTCTCCCTGCGCGATTCGGCCACGAGAGCCGGTTGTGATAGTCGGTGTAAAGCCTTCGCATAAAGCTAACGCACACGGACGAAGGGCAACGCTGCGAGGCGCGACATGGCTCCAGCGCCGAGCAACGCATAGGCCTCTTCAAACTGCCGAGCGATCGCCGACCATTGATAACGCTCCGCGATCAAGCACCGGCCGGCCGCCCCCATTGCCGCCAGTTCCGACTCCGGTCGCGCGAGCGCATCGGCAAGCGCCGCAGTGATGGCGTCGCTCGTCGCCGGAACATGCCAGCCGCAACGGCGGCTGTGCAATTCTCCCCACGGGGTACCAGTCGTAGTGACCACCGGCACCCCATGGGCCAGCGCCTCCGCCACCACGATCCCGAAGTTCTCCGAGAACGACGGCAGCACGAAAAGCTGTGCCGCACGGAGAAGTCGCTCCTTGTCTTCACCATAAGCGGGCCCCACATAGCGCACAGACTCTGCCAGCCCGAGATCACGGACCCGCTGCCCGATCACAGCGGCGTGCCCGTCCTCGTCGTTGCCGGCGATGTTCAGCCGCCAACCGGCCGGCCGCACGCGCGCCCACGCCTCAAGGAGGAGATTGATCCCCTTCTTCGGGTGAATGCGGGACAGGAAAAGCACCTCCCGAGGGGCGCCCGTCGGGGGCAGCGACCTGTTCGCGTCGGCCGGCAGATCGACACCGTTGGGCAGAACGATGATCGGCTGACGGAACCCCAACCTCCGAATGCTCTCAGCCTCCATTTCAGCCGTGGCGTGGAATGCCGTGACCAAACGCAGATCGCGCCGCTGGTAGAGCCACCACGCGAGGCGCTTTTTCCAGGCATGGTATGCCAAGGCCCAAGGCTCCAACATACCGCGAGGCGACAGCACCACTGGCACATGCGCCGCCCGCGCGGCGGCGATCGCATCATGCGACTGGCGCAGCCACACGCCGTGCGTATGCACGACGGTCGGGCCCGGGCCGAGCGATCCGGAAACCGCCTTGTGGAAACCGCGGGAGCGGAGTCGCCGCCATACCGTCGTATGGCCTGCGAGCACCGGATGAACGACGACGCGTGGATCGAGCGGTACAACAGCCTTTTCCGGGTCGCGCCCGGTCACGAGATGGATGTCGGCTCCACGTGCAGCCAGCGCGCCTGCCAGTTGCGAAACCGAGCGCGACGGTCCTCCGTCGTCAAGGTGCAGCGCGGCGATGCAATGGACCAATCTCATGAGTGGAGAAGCGGCGCTGGGCCGGCAGTTGTCAGGCTCAACGTGAAGGAAAGGCGAACAACTGTTGCTCCCAGCGTTCCGCCCAACATTCCGCAGAGTACGGCGCCGCGAGAGTCTGACTGCGTTGGCCCATCTCCGGCAGCCTCGCGTGCTGCTCGTGGCAACGCCGCATCACCTGCGCCAAAGCGTCCGGGTCACCGGCAGGGAAGCTCCAGCCGTTGTAGTGAGGACGCAACACCTCCACGGCGCTGCCGCATGCGTCGGAGGCAAGCAATGGCAAGCCCGCGGCGGCCGCCTCAACCAACACCAAAGGCCAAGGATCAAAACGGCTCGGCAAGACAAACGCACCGGCACCACCCCACTGCGCCTTGAGCTCTTCGGGCTGCAAAAAGCCGAGATCGACCACCCCTGGCTCACGCGCAATCCGAGCAGCTTCAGGCCCCCGCCCACAACAGGCCAGTTCCCACGGATCGCCCACTAGCTCACGATACCGGCGGTAGCCGGCAACGAGAACATCCAGGCCCTTTACCGGTGCGTAACGGCCAACAAAGAGAAAGCGCCTCGGCCACGGTCGGCTCTCGCGCTGACCAAGGACAGGCATGAGCCCTGCCACATCTACGCCATAGAGCCCGCGACCGATCCGCGAGGCAGGAAACCCGAGGCGCCAAGCGTATTGCCATGCCCGCTCTCCCGGCACGAACACCGCAGTGAAAAGTCGGATGTACCGCCGAAGGAGAAACCGCCCAAGGTGCTGCCGTGGGGTGCCCCACCACGGAGTATCGATGGTCAGCACCAAAGGAATTCCGTCGCGATGGAGACGCGCTGCCAGTTCACGATAGGGTTGGTGCATCCAGCCCGGGAAAACAACATAGTCCGGCTTGAGCGCCACGATCTCGCGTCGCATGCCCTCGACGTCTTTGCGCGCCGCAGGATCCAGCAACCGGCCGGGGATTCCTGCCATCACACGTTCGTCAAAAGCGACTTGGCGCCCGTCCCCATGCGGAGCAAACGCCAGCACATGGACCTTGAGGCCCGGCCGGCGCATGAGCTCGCGCCAGCAGGCCGCCATGTAGCCGGAGATCCCGGACCAGCAGAACACAATGGTCTTCATTGGAGCACTTTTCCCGTCACCCGCTGGCCAGAGAGTCGCGGATAGCGTCGGCGACGCGCCCCGCGCAAGCCTCCCAAGTGTGCAGGCGCGCCCAAGCTCGTCCGCCATCCACAGCGATACGTTGCGCGTCAGGATGCCGGTAGATCTCGTGGAGCGCATCAGCCATCCCTTCCGTCTGATCCGGGGCGAACAACCGGGCGTGGCCGCCGGCCACCTCGGGCAAAGACGCCGTCTTCGTTGCAACTACTGGCACGCCCGCAGCCATGCCTTCGAGCACCGGGATGCCAAAACCTTCATAGAGCGAAGGGAAGAACACCGCCTCGGCTGCGCGCACATACCCCGCCAACTCCTCGTCGCCGATCCGGCCGAGCAAGGTGATGTTGCCAAGATCACGCACCGCCTCGTCGTACCGGGGCTCGTGCTGGCCCACCATCGCCAACCGCAGCGGGCTGCCGAGGCGTTTCAGCTCGCGAGCCACCGCCACCACAAGGTCGCCTCCCTTCCGGTACCGCAGGCCACCAACGGCGATCGCGTAGGGGGCCTCCGTCGCGCGGGCGAAATCGGTCTTTGGCCGCGCGCCAACTGCGAAGTAGCGGGGATCGACGCCGTTTCCGCTCACGCGCAGCTTGCTGCGGTCGGCCCCGAGGCACTCGACCATCCGTTCAAGGGAAAATTGCGACACCGTGAACACCAGACGTGCGTCGCGCAGGGCACGGAACAGCCAGTGCCCCCACCGCCGCCGGAAGCGTTCAGCCTCCGGGCCGTCAGACCACGGTAGCGCACGGTCGAACACCTGCACGTCATGCAGGGTCATGGCCCATGGCGTGCGCCGAAGCGGCAGATATCCCTCCGATGGACTAAAAACGAAGTCCACATTGCTGAACCACCGGTCCGCTGGCGGCCAGTGCATTGCTTTCCACAAGCGCTCCATCGACAACTGAGGCCATGGCAGCCCGCGGATCGGGATATGTGCCAATGGATGCTCCGCGAACCGGAGGCGGTCGGCGACGACCCAACCGAGGCCAGCGACACAGTCCAGCTTGGGCTCTTCCCTCGCGGCGAGTGCGGCAGTCACACCATTGATGTGTCGCCCCACGCCGGTGCACGGCAACGGCGTTCGCCAAGGCTGAATATAGCAGGCGAGTTTCAAGCTCCTCTCCCTACATTCGCGCTTGTGACAGCTTTGTGAGCCTGCTCATACAGATCCAGATATGCCCCGGCCGTTTTCTTCCATGAAAACCCGGCCGCCGCCGCCACAGCTCTCGGGTCCGGGCAGGTCCGGTTACCTGCACGGAACCGGCTCTCGATAGCCTCTATCCATGCCCCTTGGTCTTCAGGCTCAATCAACTCTCCACCGGACCCCACCACCTCGGGAATACTGGAGGAGCGTGCTGCAACTACGGGCGAACCACACGCCATCGCCTCAAGCACGGGCAGACCGAATCCTTCATACAAGGACGGGAAGACGAAAAGTTCCGCAGCCGAAAACAGCGCCGGTAGGTCCGTGTCGGGGATGAAGCCGGTAAGCACCAGACCCGCGGGCGGTGGCCCGACGAGGCTAAGTCCACGCATCAACGCCGAGGCGTCAGCGCCCCGCCCGCCAGCGAGCACCAGTTGATGCGCTGGCCACCGGCGCCGAATCTCCGGCCAAAGCTCAACGAGCATCCGCAAATTCTTGTGAGGAGCGAGTGAGCTCAGCGTGAGGACAAAGGGCGCCTCGCCTATGCCATATGTGCGCCGCACTCGCATCAACTCGTCCATTCGCTCAACCGGGCGGAATCGGGCATGGTCGACCCCATTGGGGATCACCACAGTTCGCTCGGATGGGTGAGCATGACTCGCCAGAAAATCGCGCCGAGTGTGCTCCGAAACGCAGGCAACCCAGTCATCGCGTCGAATCGTTCGGAGTATGCGCCGCGTGATCGCCACTTGCCCCGGAGGCATAAGCGAGGATGCCAGGCGCAGTGGCGTAAGGTCGTGGACCGTGATCACCGTCGGCCGGCGCCAGCGGCGCACGCCACGCGGCACACCGGCATAGCTCGAATGCACGATATCAAAGTCCTCACCGTGCGCGCCTGGCACACGGTCGCGCAGGAGGTTGACTGCCTGCGCCAGCCGAACGCGCCACGCTCCCTCGATCCGCCGCGGACGCCCACCGGTTGCGGCGAGCCTCCAAAACAAGGACACAAGCCTGCTCTCGCGCACGGCGGCCGGGCGCAGCCAAGGGGTCTCGCGCATGAGCAGCGACACCTCTTCGGTAGACTGCAACGACCCCCAACCACACACGCGCAGGTCGACCTCCGGCATCGCAGCCAACTCGGAAGCCAGGTCCCACGCCACGCGGGCCAACCCGGTGCGCTGTCTTGCCTGCAGCGTGAGCGGCGAGACATCGAGCAACACGCGGAGCGCCCCGCGTCCCATCGGCGAGGTGTCGTTCATCGGGTCAATAGCAGTGCAGCTAAGCCACCACGGCCTATCTGCGAACGAACCAGCCAACGACGTGCATCGCACTCCCATCCGCGGCAGCGCGCCCACAGCGACGCCAACCTGAAACCGCCCCAAAGCGCAGCATGCCCGAACACGCTGCGCAGGTAAGGCAGGCCGCGCCCGCGGCCTCGGATCGCAATGCGTGTTTGCCCATAGTGATAGGCAATTCGCGCAAAATACGAAGACTCAAGTCGGGAAGGAGCAACCCAATGAGCAACCATCATCGGGCCAGCATACACGCCCAAGAAACCCGCAGCGGCAATACGTCGAAAGAGATCGGACTCTTCGCCGCCGCTCAATTTCTTACCACAGCGGCCTAGCTCCCCGTCGAAACTCCCCACAACGTCGAAAACCTTACGTCGAACTGCGAAGTTCGCCCCAATTCCCTCCGGGACCTCCTGCCGGCGGAACAATGTCCCCTTGTCGTACAGGGAAACCACCCACTCCAAGTCCGGCGTTAGCCACTCAGGCCTCGCGCATGCCTCCCACCAACCGATCACACGCCCGCCAGCGGCACCCACTGCCGGCTCTGCAAACGCGGAAACAAGCCCCCGCGGCCATTGCGGGTCGACCAGTACGTCATCATCGAGAAAAGCAACGATATCGCCACTCGACTCCTCCACACAGCGCCGCCGAGCCCATCCTAAGCCTACGCGAGGCTCCGACACCACCCTGCACTCGAGTCCAGTTCCGCAACGCCCGGAAACGATTGGCCGATCACCAGCACAGCGCGCGCCATTGCATCGTACCTCCTCGATAATTCTCAATACAGCTTCTACTGTACCATCAGTACACGCATTCTCGACGACAATTATCTCAGGGCATTCATCCACGACCGACCAATCGGCGCAGAACAGCGAGTCCAGGGTTCGCAGAAGGAGCTCAACTCGATTGTGGGTGGCGATTGTGACCGAGATCTTCATGGCTAACGCGCACCCCGAACTCGCAAACCTGAATAGATGAACGAGAGGCGCTGGCGCCATGTTGGCCTAGTAACACCGCCCCCGGGCCACCCTACTTCACGCAAAACCGCGCGATACTCACTTGTGTAGGGGTGCCGGCTATTCCAATGCCAAGGCTTCAGCGACGAGCTAAAATGCACGACCCGTGGCTCCGAGCGACCACCGTCGGCAACATGGATCCATTGCCAGTTCCACTCCTTATCAAGCCGTAGCCATCGGCCTGCAACAACCGCATTCAAGGCATCCTGGTCCGCCCAGCGAATTCGATCTGCATTCTGCGCAATGTAGCAAAGTGCACGATCCGCGACCCGTTCGCTGCGCCAGCGGTCGAGATCCAACACCATCACGCCCGAATTGAAGTAGCCCCATTCAGGAGCCAGGGACAAGGCGACACCCCCGGTCGATCCACCCGCGACAGCTGCCAAGAGGCTATCGCCCAGTGATGTGCAGAACAGCGGAGTGAGGCTGCTACGAACCAATATATCACAATCGAGGTATATCACAGTACCCGGATCCTGCCCAAGCAATCTAGGAATTTGGAGTCGATAATAGGCACCAGGAGTGAGGTGACAACTCAACGGGAATTCAGATGCGAATCCATCATCCACATGATGAATCTTGAGGCCCCTCGTGGTTACAAGACCGGTGCGCAGCGCAGCCGCATGCAAAGTGGCGCCACGTCGCGCAATCGACTGCCGGTCCGTGATGAGATGAAACTCGACCGATTCGGGCAAACCACTCCGTACCGCCGAAAGCAGCGTCGCAAGCACATAGGGATAGACGGCATCATTCCCCGCAAGAACCAGGTGTTTTTTCTTCGGCATGGTGGTTCGTCAAACAAACCGCACATCGCCCGGTACATCCAACCAGGGGCGGAATGCGCTCCAAGCTCCGGACAGCTTCCCGTAATAAGTATCGTAAGCAATGACTGGCCGACCAAGGAGTACGGCGCCGAACATCGCATGCAAGCGATCCGTATGAACCTCGCGAGACGCCGCGATAGTCTGTATGAACATCGAAAAACAGGTGGCCGAAACATCCATCACCCGCGTAGCCGGAATCCGGTGCTCGTTCAGCCGCACCTCGATTCTGCGCCGAGCTGCTCGACGCAAGAGCGCATTACGAACCGAAAAGCGATAGCGTCGCGGAACGACCAATAGAAACACTCGTTGCCTCCACTTCTCTTCGACCGCCTCATGGTCATCACGAAAAGCGGCCAAGACATCACCTCCGGGCTTGGCGTCGCGGAGCGCCATGATCCGGGGCAGCCGTTGGCAATGAATCGCCGGGTCCGGTGCCAATCTCGCGCCACACCCGAGCTCAGGCGCAATCGCATCAACTGCCGCTAAGCTTCGTTCGTCACGCACGAACACAGCCTCGATTCGCTCTCGATACGAAATAAGAGTGCTCCGCCACTGAGTCTCATCCGCCTGAAGCGTACAAGGGCCCAGCAAGAACCGCGCGCTCGTTTCGTTCAGAAGCTCGCGCCAGCGGCGGATGTGCGCGTGCCACATTGCTGGGTTGCCGCCAGGCCACACAACGACCTCCGCGCGGCGCGGTTCTGCCTCAAGAATGGCACCGGCGTCCATCAAGGTCTGCAATGCACCGGAGTAGATCAGCTCGTCGCCTGCGTTTCCGTGGTAGGCCGCAAGGTAGACTCGGACACCCGAGTACCTCCGAACAAAGGCTGCAAACGGCTCCTCAAGACACTTGCTCATGGGCTCTCCTTCATCAACTCGTCATAGGTCACATCTCGCGCCACGCGCCCTTGCTCAAGAACGATGACACGCTGACAGTAGCGCAATGTAGTGAGCCGGTGGGCGATTATGATGACTGTTTTCTGCAGCGCCAGAGATTGAATAGATTCCACGATAACAGCCTCCGTTTCACCATCAAGTGCACTGGTGGCCTCGTCGAAGAACAGCACGTTCGGGTCATGATATAACGCACGAGCTATTGCGAGGCGCTGCCGCTGTCCCCCACTCATCCGAACGCCTCGTTCGCCAATCTGGGTCCGGTATCCATCAGGAAGACATGCGACATACGCGTCGAGGCTAGCCATACTCGCAGCGCGCCTCACTGCGCTTGGGTCGATTCTCCCACGCGGAATGCCGAACGCGATATTCTCTTCGATTGACGCATCGATCAGAAAAATCTGCTGGGGCACATAGCCAACATTGCGCAACCAAGCCGGCCGGGTTGCATCATCAAGCGGAACTCCATCGATGAGGATTCGTCCTTCGTCCGGAGTCAGCAACCCCATGCAAAGGTCCATCACCGTTGTCTTGCCGCTGCCGCTGCTGCCGGTGATTCCGATGCACTGGCGCGCATGGATCTCCACACCAAGACCGCGAATTACAGGTGCGGCCGTTTTCGGGTACTGGAAAGACACACCCTCGAACCGGATCCCGTGCTGAAAGGCGAGCGGAGCGGGAGGGTCCTTTGGCGGATGAACCGCACTCGGAACGATCCGAGAGAAAAGCTCGCTCAAGCGGCGGGTCGCCCCCCAGTTGTTGCGAACGGTTGCCGCGCTCGAGTATACAATCTGCAATGCAGGCATCAGCCGCACCCCGGCAAATGCATAGGCTCCGATCAGCGGAAGAATATCCGCTAACGAACGCCCACTGTAGAGAGTCCAGAGCACCACACCGACTAGCAGCGAGAACGCAATGCTCTCGATCGCGTACCGCGGGACCAACGCAAAAACCGAGCTGCGGCTTGCCGCCTGACCGAGCTCGTTCGATGCCAACGAGAAGCGCTGAAGGTACCAATTCTCACAGCCGAACAACTTCACCTCCTTCATGCCACCCAACGCCTCGCCCGCAATCTTGTAGCGCGCGGCAGTCGCCCGCCAAAGGATCTCACCGTTCTGAGCTAGCCGCCGTTGCAGGAGGAGAAATATGCCGAAAAACCCCCCACCGAGGAACGCACCGACAAAGAGTGCCGCCTGCCAGTCGTAGATTGCCAAAGCCGTAACCACAATCAACATGGTCGTCGCACGACCGATCATGCTCGTCAGCGGTTCCAATGCTTTGTTGTAGAACGTGTATACCTCGTTGAGCAGATCCTTTCCCAACAGGCTGCTATTGGTCTGCAAGAGCGCCACATAAGGTTGCCCGAGGTAGGCACGGAACAGGCGATCCGACATCCCGACAATCACACGGTAGCAAAAGTTCGTCCGGTACCACAGCGAGTAGCTCGCGATCATATTCGTGACCACCAAGACCGCGATTACCGCGCACCCCAGCCAAATCAGGAACTGGGCCTTCGACGAACACCCCAGCAGGGCATAAGCGCGGGAAAGCAATCGGTTGGTTTCGATGAGCTGCGGATTCGAAGCCACACCAAGAAACGGCATGATCGCGAAGATGCTGAAGGTCTCGATCAGCGCCCCCATGCAGTTGAGCGTAAGCAACCACCGCAGGCCTTTCCGTTCTTCCGGGGAAATCAATGAGCGGAAACCGCGCAGGTATTCCAGCAGAGCGTGGTACTTTCGCATTAGCATCATTCGGAGACTCGCTTCTCAACAACAGCCTGTGGCACAGATACCCGTGGGCGATCTGATCCCCGTGCCGCTTGGGTGGGCCACGGCTCTCCGGCCGCCAGTGCGGTGCCAAGGCAGGCCCATTGGAAAAGGCCCAACCCGCCCATCGAGAAGAAATTCATCTCCCCCATATTGCATAGCAGCGCCACGAGAAGCACGCCGAGCGCAAGCACGTTGCCTCTTTGGTGGACCCACCGCAGCAGCGAGAAGACGAAGAGAACAAAGCAACCGAAACCTGCTACTCCGGTTTCTTCGAGCACCGCCGACCAAATCACGCCCTTCTCGTTGGGATTCGAGAAATACCGCATGATGCCCTTATCGTCATCATCTTGAGCAAAGCCGGCGGCCTCCCATGAGTTGCGACCGAATCCGACTCCGAGGAGGGGTGACCGTCGCCAGTTGAAAAGCGACAGCTCGATCAATCCACCGCGCGAGTTCGCGTACGCCTCCGTCAAGTCCAGCCCCTCGCCTCGACCTTTATCGATGTAGGCCTGGACAATATCGCCCGGATACCGCCCCGCAGCCGCGCTGGCGCCGAAGTAGGTTAACACCACTGCCAAACCCAATCCCACGATCTGAATCAGCGAGAAGTTCCGCTGCATTCGCACTCGCCGGTTCGGGACCAAGTACAAGTACGCCATCGACAACGCAGCACCGCCGACGAAAGCCACGCCTGCGGTCCGGGTTTGGGACATCAACATAAGCGCCACGCCCGACCCCGAGAAGCCGAGGAGCACCCACCGCAACTTCCGGTGCACTGAAGCCACCGCCGTGATAAACAACACGATCGAAACAATGCTGACATAAACGCCGAAGCTTTGCGAATGGGAGAGCAGCCCCATCAACCCTCCATCGCCAACGGACTCCTCATACCCCGCGGCCCCCGTGCGCGCCGCGTAGGCAGCAAGTTTGTCATAGTACCCGATCCCAGTCCTGGACAACAACGCACTGCCCACAAAATACACCAAGCCGATGCTCAACAGCCAGGACAGGAGCTGACGTGCCTGCGGCCGCACCAGCATCGAACCCGACAGAATCGCGGTTGCCGCAAAGACAAACACTGCAAGTTTGAAGAACCCGGGCAGGCCGCTCGGGTTCACAATCAAGGTCGCGCCCAAGGCCACTGCGCCGAAGAGATGCAGGAACCGGATTGGATAAACGCAGTAAATCGACCGGCCGTCGCGGAGGAGGCCTAAATAGATTCGCCAACCTGCGGCCAGAAGAATGACCCACCGCAACACCGCGACCTCCATGCCATTCTGGCCCAGGTGCGGATTCTTGTAGACGAGCGGAACCGCGATGAGCACTGCGCGGAAGGCGTTGAGTGGGCTGGTCAAGGCCCAGATTGCCAAGCCAATGAACACCGCGTCGGTCCCGAAACGGTGCAGGCACGCTACTCCAACAATCAGAGCGACCCACACAACATCCCGCCGCATACCAGATAGAGTCAGCGGTTCCATCACAACTTCGACTGAGCTGGATCGGGGGCATTCGAAGCGGAAACAGCCTTCTGAATCGCTTCACTGAAGAGACCAGGAACCTCCTCCGCTCCAGCATCGCTTAAGTGATTATCATCGATGTAGAAGAACTCACGCCCAGTTGCATAGCGAACGGATCCGTCCTCTCGATAGAAGGCCAGGTCCGGACGGAGAACGTAGAAATTCGAAAACATCATCCGTGCGTCCTCCGCAATACGGCGCACATCGTGGCGCACAGTCTCATTCCGGTCGGGAGGGAGCCGCGGTAGATCAGGCCGGTCCGCTCGCAGCCAGCCAACCAGCAAGCCCGAAAGGGGTCAGGTTTTACCGTTTACCTCGAGCCCGCCACCGACTGATTCGCCACGGAATGACGGCTGTTTGTGCCGGCATCGCAGGGCACGCGGATATTCATACAGCAAGTGGCTGGGCGCCAGTAGCAGGTAGCCCGATCAAACCGACAGGATTTCACCAACGCGGATCTGCGATGTGGCGAACCTCATGACGACCAAGTCGTCCGGGTGACCAGCCAGGAAAGAGGACGGTCACCTTGCACGCAGTAGGCCAGAGGAAGCAGGCAGAGCAGCGCAGGCACGAGGTGCAGCGGCACCAGACCGCCGAAGAAATGGGCGGCCCCAGCAAAGGCCACGGGCAAGAGCAGGAAGGCCGTCCAGGGCCGGCCGATCATCCCGGCCAACGTGAGGCCGAGCGCGCCACCAAACACCGCCACCTGCCAAGGCGCCACACCGGCCGCAATGCCGATTGTATAGAACAACGGTGCCACCCGGACGCGAACGTCGCGGGTCGCGTACATCTGCGAAACCGCGCCGACCGCAATGATGACCGCTTCGATGGCCAATGCCGGGTACGGACTGGCATCGCGAACCTCCGGCACCTGCACGGCCATCCCTGTCAGCACCCAGGCCCCCGCACCGGTCCGGACGAGGTCGACCCACGACCACGGCGAGGCGAGCAGGTGCAGGATCGTCACGCTCTGGTTGCGCTCCGCAAAGGTGAGCTTCTTCCGCAGCACCGGTCCCACGAACCACACCAGCGGCAACCATAGGAGCGCCATCGCTGCCAACAGCAGCGGCCAGTTGATCGTGAGGGAGTTCATGGGATTGGGAAGCGACAGCGAAGGAGAATGTGGAACTCAGGAAATCAGGAACGGGCAGGCGGAGGACGGTGGGCAGCAGACGGTGGGCAGTAGACGGTGGGCGGTAGACGGTGGGCGGTACGCAGTAGAAGAGGTAGGAGCCTGCTTGCAGGCGATCTATGGCGCGAATCGCGGTAGAATGTGGAACTCAGGAAAGCCGGAACGGGCAAGCGGAGGACGGTGGGCGTTCTACCCTCGCGGGAAGAATCTCCGGCGCTGGCGCGCCTACGAGTGGTCAGTGATCGATGTAGCGAAGCTCGTGAGAGCTTCGATGCCTCCGTTCATTCCTGATTTCCTGAGTTCCACATTATCCCCTCCCCATCGGCCGAGCTTCGCCCCGTCACTTCCCGGGGAGGTGACTGCGTGGGCGCTGTTGGTGGCGCGCATGGTGGTGAACTGGGTTCGCGTAGAGGGCCGCGCCCCACGCGATTTCGCTGCTCCGTGACTGCTGGCAAGGTGCGAAAGTGACAGGTCAATTCCGCAACCCTGCGTCCTGACTGATCTCCGACTCGAAGCTCTCACGAGCTTCGCTACAACAACCCTGACTCCTAGCTTCTAGCTCCGTCGTCTGCTCTCAGTGCTCTCCGCGTTCTCTGTGGCTAAATATTCCGTCCTCTGTCCTCCGTCTTCGTTCTCTTCGTTACCTTCTGTGGTCTGTCTTCCGTCCTCTGTCCTCCCTCTTCCGTTCTCTGTCGTCCGTCGTCCGGATCGCCTGCAAGCAGGCTCCTACCTTCTGTCATCTGCTATATCTGTGGTATCTCCGCTATCTGTGGCCAAATATTCTGTCTTCCGTCGTCTGCCGTCCGTTCTCTGTGCTCTCTGCGTCCTCTGTGGTTAAATCTTCCGTCCTCTGTCTTCCGTCTTCGTTCTCTTTGTTACCTTCTGTCGTCCGTCATCTGCCTTCCGTCCTCCGTATTCCGTCGTCTGTCCTCCAGTGTCCGGTCCGTTCCTGTTTTCCTGATTTCCACATTCGCTATTTCCGTCGTCCAGATCGCCTGCAAGCAGGCTCCTACATTCTATCTTCTGCGTTATCTGTGGCTAATATTCCTGTCGTCCGTCCTCCGTCTTCCGTTCCCCTGAGTTCCCGATTTCCAGATTATGATTTTCGCCCGAGGAACAGCTGCAGCAGCGGCAGGGCGTGCAGCGCCTTGCGATGCCAGATGCGCAGACTGTCGATGCGCTGCTCGAGGAACTCGCGTTGCGGCTCGTCCGCCTCGACCAGGCGCAGCTCCATGTTCTTCAAGCGCTCCGAACTAGCCTCGAGCGGGGCGCGGAAGCGGTGCTCGAGCACGCCGCCCAGCAGCTTGCGCAGCTCCGTCTCGGCCACGAACACCTCGCGCCGTCCCTCCGGGTCCTCGACCGGACGAATCGCGCCGAGCTCACGCAGGAAGCGCAGCCCCTGGCTGACCGAGCCGTTGCTGATGCCCAGCGCCGCCACCACGTCCGCGAAGGCCATGGGGCGCGCAGACCCATAGATCGCGCCGTAGATCTGCCCCACCGAGCGCGGCAGCCCGAGTTGTTGCAGCGTGTCCGCGCACAGCCCGATGATCTCCTGCCGGACGGGTGTGAGCGCGCCCCCGCCCCTGTTCAGGGCTGCAGAATCAGCTTCGGCCGGCTCGGGACCGGCGGGTTTGCACGTGGAGGGCACTGCCCGGGAGCTTCCGGTGCGCTGGCCCGTGTTCAAGGCAATTTGAACTCCAACCCGTCACGATGAGGCAACAACCCGATGCCCTCCTTCGCGCGGTGTGCGGCGGCCGGTGGCCGGTTGCCGGTGAGCGGTTTCCGGTCGGCAGTAGCCGGTTGCCAGTGGTCGGTAGCAAGGCACCGACGCGCTCACGCGCGTCGCTACGTCCGGCCCACTGTCCACCGGCAACCGTCCACTGGCTACTGGCAACCGGCGCCCTCGCCTCTGCATCAGCGTCCATCAGCGCACTCCAGCGAACCGATCGCCTGCTCGTGGAATGGGCCAATCCGCCCCGTGCCGCCTGACTCAGTAACCCGGACCCAGCAGATCGATCGGCCCTTCCGGCCACGGGAAACCCGCCGGGTAGATCATCACATGAGGATCCCACCACGGCCGCTCCGCCGTGCCTCGATCCCCCGCCTTGAACCGCGAGTTGCGGAACCCGTTCACCACCGGGCGCGCGCCGAGCTTCGCGTAGAACTCCGGGACCGGCGTCTGGAACAATGCCACCGCGTACTCGCCACGGTCGACGGCTCCAAACGCCGCTCGGACCACCCGCCGCCCCAAGCCGCGTCCCCGAACTTCGGGGTCACTGCACACGCCAGCGAGCGCCTGCACCCGCAGCGGGCCGTTCGCCGTCCGCACGATCCGCGGAAACCACATGGCCACGGCTCGCAGCGCGTCTCCGCTCCAGAGCGCAGCGAACTGCCGCGCCTCGCCCCCCCAGTCGGCACGCGCCGCCTCACGCCGCTCGACCAGCGTCTCGCCCGACGGAGGCCACACGCGGTCGTACAGCGCGCACAGCGTGCGCAACTGCAGATCGGTCAGGTCGCGGACCGCGCCGCAGGTCAGCAACAGTCCCTCGGGATCGGCGTTCATGCCCACCATCAACGGCACATCGCCTCACCGCGCAACACCCCGCGCCAGCCGCAGGCACTCCGCGAAGTCCTCCGGCAGCGGGCTCTCGACCGCGACCGCGTGCCCGGTGAGGGGATGCGGGAACTCCAGCCGCGCCGCATGCAGCAGCACCCGCGGCACCGGCACGAACACCCCGCCGGCCGCCTTGAGCTGCGCCGGGCCGCCGTACAAGCCGTCGCCGAAGATCGGATGCCCGCCCTCGGCCAGGTGCACGCGGATCTGGTGCGTGCGGCCGGTGTGCGGCTGCGCCTCGATCAGCAGCGCACCGGGCAGCCGTTCCAGCAGGCGGAACGACGTCTGCGCCGCATCGCCGCCGCTGCGCACCGCGCCGAACTTGCTGGCCTTGCCGACCCGACCGACCACGCCGAGATGGTTCTCGACCGCCCAAGTCGCCGGGCACGTCGGTCCGGTCACCGCCAGGGCCCGGTAGGTTTTCTGCGCAGTCTTGCCGGCGAAGAGCGCCGTCACCCCGGCGTTGGCCTTCTGGTCCTTGGTGAGGAGCAGCACGCCCGAGGTGTCGCGGTCGAGTCGGTGGTGGAGCCCCAGGTAGGTCTTCGCGCCGGCTCGCCGGTCGAGAAAGGTCTGCAATGTCGCGAACACGCTCGCCCGCGCCTCATCCACCGTCGGCTGCGTGGGCAGGCCGGCGGGCTTGTCGACCACGAGGAGCCACTCGTCCTCAAACAGGATACGCTCGGGGGTCCAGGCATAGTCGCGCAGGATCGCCTGCCGCATCCCGGCCGCCCCTCCGACGTCGAACTTCGCCGGATCGAGGAACACCTCGATGCGTGTGCCTTCGCGCAGCTCATAGGTGGCGATCTGCTCCCGCCGCCCGTTGCGAGCCACCAACCCCGAGAGGACCAGCCGCCGCACCTGCGCGCGCGACACCTCCCGCCCGAGCGCCTTCGGCAACGCCTCGAAGAGGAAGTGGTCGAGGCGGATGCCCTGCTGCGCGGCGCCGACGCGCCAGGAGTGTTTCAAGGTGGCCATGCGCAACCAGCGTGGGCGCCGCATCCGCCACTGACAAGGGTGCAGCGGGTGCGCCGCGCCACCGTCCCATAGTTCGCACGCGGTCCGGTTGGCGCGGCAGACGCTTCCCGCTTCGCTCTCGCCCCATGTCTCTCCCCCACCGACTCCTCCCCCTCGCATTCCTCGCGCTGCTCGGTTGCCAAAGCCCCAAGACCGAACCGGCGGCCCCGGTCGCACTCCGCGACCTCTCGCGCGATCTGTTTCACCTCGGCGTCGCCATCAACGCCGAGCAAATCACCGGTGACGACCGGGTCGGCGCGGACATCGTCGCCACCCACTTCGACTCGATCACAGCCGAGAACGCCATGAAGTGGCAGCATCTCCAGCCCGCGCCGGGCCGTTTCGAGTTCGCCCTCGCCGACCGCTTCGTCGCCCTCGGCCGGCGCGAAGGCAAACAAGTGATCGGCCACACGCTGATGTGGCACTCGCAGACCCCCGACTGGGTCTTCCAGAACGCCGATGGCGGCGAAGTCTCCCGCGAGGAACTGCTCCGCCGCCTGCGCGAGCACATCCGCACCGTCGTGGGCCGCTACCGCGGCCAGGTCGCCGGGTGGGATGTCGTCAACGAGGCCATCCGCGACGAGGACGGCACGCTGCGCACCGACAAACCCTGGTACCGGATCCTCGGCGAGGAGGGCATCTTTGCCGCCTTCGCGGCCGCCCACGAGGCCGACCCCGAGGCCGAACTGTACTACAACGACTACTCCCTCGAGAACCCCGCGAAGCGCGCCGGCGTGCTCAAGCTCGTGCAGGCGATCCGCGCCCGCGACCTGCACATCGACGGCATCGGTTCGCAGGGCCACTACCTGCTGAAGTCTCCGACCGCGGCCGAGATCGACACCTCGATCACCGACCTCGCGTCCACCGGGCTCAAGGTGATGTTCACCGAGCTCGACGTCACCGTTCTTCCACGACCCGACCACTACCTCGGGGCCGAGATCGGGAAGGTCTTCGCGCAGGCGCCGGAGCTCGATCCCTATCGGGACGGGCTGCCCGCGGACCGGCAGGCCGAGCTCGCCCGCCGCTACGCCGAGATCTTCGCGGTCTTCGCCAAACACCATCGCTCGATCACGCGGGTGACCGTGTGGGGCGTGACCGACCGCACCTCCTGGCTCAACGGCTGGCCGATTCGCGGCCGCACCGACTACCCCGTCCTCTTCGATCGCGCCGGGACGCCGAAACCGGCGCTCGACGCCGTGCGGGACACCCTGCGCCGCGCGCAGGCCGCCCCGGCCGATTGAGCCGGTCCGCCCGGTGGCCGGTTGCCGGAAAACGGTTGCCGGTTGCCAGTAGGCTATGGGTTGTGGGCGGCACACTGAATCCCGACTCTGGAGACGAGGGGACAAACCGGCGGAAGATTCTCGCGCGACGGCGTGACGCACGGAGAGGAAGGTGACCGCTCTGCCGTACGGCAGAGAACACCGATGCGGAAGCGCGAGGGATCGGGACGTCGCGACGCGCGTGAGCGCGTCGCGCGGAGCGGTGCCTCGCCACTGGCCACCGGCCACCGTCCGCTGCCTCGCCCTCGACCGGAACGCCGTTCAGCTCTTCGCCACGGTGCCCGCCGCCGGCTTGCCGAGCACCGAAGCCAGCGCCACCGGTGGCAGTTTGCCCTCTTCGGCCGCCCGCACGAACCCCTCAGTGACCGACTTGAGCTGCTCCCAGCGGTTGCGGATGCGCTCGGTCTCCTCTTCGGTGACTTTGCCGTCGGACACCGCCGTCGAGATCACGCCCAGCAGATCCGCGAACTCCTGTACGATGTTGTTGGTGGCCGGGATCAGCTCGTAGGGATGAGCCTTGGGCTCCGGGTTCTTGATGAAGAAACCGCCGGAACGCTCGCACACCCACTGGGCCAGGGACGCATCGCCGGTGAGCTTGATGATCGCGTCGATGCGATCCAACGGGTTCGCCGCCCCGCTGCCCTCGGCCGGGGGTTCGGCCCACTTGTACACGAGCGAAAGCGACAAACCCAGTTCCCCGGCGACCTGCTTGGCGCTCACGCGCTTGAGCAGCTGCTTGAAGACTTCGTGCGAGTGCATCGGCCCGCAGATTATAACGCCCGGGGACTTTGGCAAGAACCGCGTCCGTGCGCTCCGGTCCGACCCTCTTTTCAGGGAAGCCCCGATACAGGCGAAGGCGCAGCTGTGGTAGCTTGGCCGCACTCGGCACAACGAGCCGCTCAAGTGCCATCCACAACCCACCGCCATCATGCGCCATCTGCTCCTTCTCCTCGCGGCCACCACTCTCCTCGGAGCCCTCCGCGCCCAGGTACTCGTGAACACCGACCGTTTCGCCTACACCGGCACGGTCACCCGCTACGACTCGCAGGCCGATGCCCAGTCCGGCGTCAATGCCGTGGCCACCTTCTCCCTCGGGGCCGAGAACCGCGACCTGCGGCTCCAATTGTTCCACGGCTTCGCCCCCGCGCTTGCCGACCAGTACTATTTCGGCACCAACTGGACCCCGCCCGGCAGCCCCAGCAACACGGCTTCCGGTTTCATCCAAGTTCCCATCCAGTTCGGCGCACCGAACATCCGCGCATTCTGGGACCGGTCGCTCACCCGCTTCACCTTCTCCGCGCAGGATGGGGGTCCGGCTGCCCACTCCCGCCTCTGGGATGGCACCACGAACGCCGCCAACCAGAGCGGAGCCTTCATCGATTACCAACTGTCCTTCATCGCCTCCGGACTCTCGCCGGCTCTCTGGGACTCGGCGTACGGCACCTATTGGTCGCAGAGCGAGCCGAGCGCGGTCGAAGGGCACTTCGCCGGTCTGTTCCACAACACCACGGCTGGAGGGGCCGGCTACTACACCTTCGACTTCGTGCTCAATCTCGACAGCTGGGCCTACTCGGCCTTCGGCATGATCGAGGACCGGGATCACTACATTCCCACCCTCCTCGCCGCGCCCACCGCAGTACCTGAGCCGGCGACCTACGGTGTGCTCGGCGTGCTCGCGCTGCTCGGTCTGCTCTGCTGGCGGGATTTCTCTCACCCGCGGGGCTGAGTACCGCCCACCACCGGTCTCGCACGGCCGGCGGGAATCGCCGCCGGCCGCGAAACGCAAGCGACAGACCTCCGCCCCGCGGTCAAACTCCGCCTCCGCGCGTGCCGGTCCCGGCGCGCATGTCGCCGCATGAGCCGGCCCGCCGCCACATGGAGGATCAGCGCAACACCCGCCAAGCCCGCCGCGCCGCCCGGAAAACCGGGCCGGGCGCCGGGCGCCCCTGTACCGGGCCGTAGCGCAGCCGCTCGAGCTGGCGCAGCGCCACCCGCGCCCGCGCATCGTCCCGCACCCGCGCGAGCCGCCGCAGCCAGCGGCCGGCCTCGCGGCGCACCGGATCGCCGCGCCCACGGCGTATCCACCGATTCCACCACAGGTGCCGCCAATGCCAGACGCTCCACGCCGCCGCCACGACCAACACCACCGCGCCCCCCGCGCGCACCACCCGGCCGAAGCTCCACGGTCCCCGCAGCCAAGCGCTCAGCTGTCGGCCCCAGCGGTCGAGCGTCGTGATCAACGCCTGCCCCGATTGCCGCGCCTTCTCCTTGAGCGAATCCGCCATCTCGTCCTGCGCGCTGCGGTCAAAGTTCACGATCCGCCGGTACCAGAGCATGCGCAGCGCATCCAGACGAGCCGCCCAACTGCGGTCCACTTCCGTCACACGCCCGGCAGCGCCCGCGGCGGCCGCGGCCGCCTCCCCGCTCGCACCCGGCGTGGGGTCGACCCGCAGCCACCGACCCTGCTCGTCGTAGAGTTCGCACCACGCGTGGGCGTCGGAGTTGCGCACCATGTAGTACTGCTCAAACGCGTTCCACGCGCCGCCCTTGAACCCGGTCACGATCCGCACCGGGAAGCCCGCCTGTCGCGCCAGGAGCGCGAACCCGCCGGCGAACAGCTCGCAGTGCCCCGGCTCCGCGCTGCGCAACCACCGCACCAGCACATCCTCGCCGCCGGCGGGCACGATCGAACGCATCGAGTACCGATGCCGGCGCTCCAGCCAGTCGACCGCCCGCTCCGCGAACTCCGCCGCCGCGAACGTGCCGCCCCCGGTGATCTCCGCCACGATCGCGTCGAGCACCGCAGCGTTTCCCTCGCCGGCGGGCACCGCCAGCAGCGTCCCCGGGTACGCCCCGGCGTCCACCGCGGCGCCGCCGGCCCGCCGCACCGCCGCCGCCAGCCCGGGATCGGCCAGCCCCCCGCCGAGGTCGAGCCCCTCGATCCGGAACGCGAACATCGCCTGCGGCTCCTCGCGCAGCGCCAGCGTGCCGGCGCGGTCGTTGGCGACGAGCGCCCGCGCCTCGCGCAGCCGCAGCCGCGCGAACTCGCCCGTGATCGGGAGGAACCGGCTCACGCCGGCCTCGTAGTAGAAAGTCCACACCGGCTCCGGGCCTCCCGCCGAACGTCGTCCCGCCACCTGCCGGGTCGTGGCGATTCGCCGCTCGTGTTGTTGCAGCCCCTTGCTCGTCCGGAAGGTCCCGTCGCGGTATTCGTCGAGTGCAACCATGCGCCAGTACGGCAGCGCAGGCACCTGTGCCGGGTCGTCCAGTTCCGCGCGCAGCGCCGTCGTCCGGTCCATCGCGATGTCCGTCACGTCGCCCAGCCGCACCGTCTCCGAGAAGCCGCTGAGCGACCGCCGGTTCTTGAGCTGGAGGAACCCGAGCGAGTTCTCGATCTGGAAGCGGGGCAGCGCGAGGAACAGCAGCGTGGCCAGCGCCACCACCAGCAGGTACAGCCCGCCGGCCGCCGCCAC
>JAEWNN010000078.1 GCA_023457035.1 Verrucomicrobiota bacterium | reverse complement strand
GTCTCTTCCGTCCGTTCCTTTCGCTCGCGGTGGTCGCCGCCGCCGCGAACGCCTCGATTTCGCACCTCTCCGCCGCCACCGGCCTCGATCCCCTCGGCCACCTTCAGACCGTCGCCGGCTCGCCTGCACCGGCGGATGGTTTCGCCTTCGTCCGCCTCGACCACGGCGTGCAGCTCCGCGTCGCCGGCCTCACGAAGAACATCCTCTTCTACGGCCCCGGCATTGTGCGCGTGAACGCCAACCTCGGCGCGAGCCATTGGGAACACCCGAGCCTCGCCGTCGTGGCGAATCCTGCGGCAGTGGAGTTCGCCGTGCAGGAGTCGCCCGACTCGCTCACCGTCGCCACGGAGCGGTTGCGCGTCGTCGCCGACAAGAAGACCGGCGCACTCACCTTCTTCGGCGCCGATGGCCGCCTGCTCACCCGCGAGCGCGCCGACCAGCCGTACGCGATCAAGCCGGTGACAATCTCCGGCGCGCCGAGCTACGAGGTGCGGCAGACGTTCACCCTCGCATCCGACGAGTCGCTCTACGGCCTCGGCCAGTACAACGAGCCGTACATGGACTACCGCGGCAAGGAGGTGCTGCTCGTCCAGACCAACATCGGCATCGTTGTCCCGTTCCTCGTCTCCACGAACCGGTACGGCATCCTCTGGGACATCTACTCGAAGATGACCTTCAAGGACGACTCACCCGGCGCCACGCTCTGGGCCGAGAGCGCGCCCGGCGGCGTCGACTACTACTTCGTCGCCGGCGGCACGATGGACGGCGTCATCGCCGGCTACCGCACGCTCACCGGCGCCGCGCCCATGTTCCCGAAGCAGGCGTTCGGCCTCTTCATGAGCAAGGAGCGCTACAAGACGCAGGACCGCCTCGTCGAGGTGGTGCGCAACTTCCGCGCCGCCGGCTTCCCCTTGGACTACATCGTCCAGGACTGGCAGTACTGGGGCGGCGACAAGGACGGCACTTGGAGCGGCATGATCTGGAACCCGGAGCGTTTCCCCAACCCGGCCGCGCTCACGAAGACGCTTCACGACGAGCTGCACGTGAAGCTCATGAACTCGATCTGGCCCTCCGTCGGCAACGACACCGCGCTGGCACACGAGCTCGACGCGAAGGGCCTGCGCTTCGCGCCGCTGCACTGGATCTCCAAACAGGCGCGGGTGTACGACGCCTTCAGCCCGGAGGGTAGGGCGATCTACTTCAGCCACATTAAGAGCGGCCTGCTCGACGTCGGCGTCGACGCCCTCTGGATGGACGGCACTGAGGTCGAGGTCGGCGGCGCCTGCCACGATCCGATCGAGGTCGAACGCGACATCAAGGGCCTCGGCCGCAACGCGCTCGGCGACTTCACGCGCTACCTCAACCCGTACACCCTCGTGACGACGAAAGGCACCTACGAGGGCCAGCGCGCCACGAGCGACAAACGCGTCTTCACGCTCACCCGTTCCGCCTGGGCCGGCCAGCAGCGCTATGCCGCGCTCCCGTGGTCGGGCGACACCTCCTCGAGCTGGGCCACGTTCCGCGCCCAGATCTCCGGCGGCATCAACGTCGCCATGGCCGGCCTCCCGTACTGGACGCAGGATACCGGCGGGTTCTTCGTCCATTTCCCGCAGGGCGAGAAGAACCCCGAGTACCAGGAGCTCTTCGCCCGCTGGAACCAGTTCGCGATCTTCAACCCGATCTACCGCATCCACGGCGCGGACATCGAGCGCGAACCCTACCTCTTCAAAACCCTCGCGCCCGAGATCTACGACTCGCTCCTCGGCGCCGCGCAGCTGCGCTACCGTCTGCTGCCCTACATCTACTCGCTCGCCTGGCAGAGCACGGCGAACGCCTACACGATGATGCGCGGGCTCCCGCTGGACTTCCCGGACGACCCGAAGGTCCGCCAGACCGACGACGCCTTCCTGTTCGGCCCGGCGTTCCTCGTGCATCCCGTCACCCGCGCGATGTACCACCTGAGCGATCCGCCGCCCACGACGATCCCCGCCGCGGTGCTCCGCACGCCCGACAACCAGCCCGGCCTCTCGGTGCAGTACTTCTCCGGCGTCGATTTCGACAAACCCGCCGGCAAGACCATCGACACCAACCTTGAGCACGCCTGGCCCGGCCCGCCGCTCGCCAATCCGCCGCCCGGCCTCGACGGTTTCGACAACTTCTCCGCCCGCTGGGAAGGCACGCTCACCGCGCCCGAGGACGGCGAATACGAGTTCGCCCTCGAGTACGACGACGGCGCGCGCCTCCACCTCGACGGCCACCTGCTGATCGACGACTGGAGCTACGGCGCGAAACGCCTCCGCAGCGCCAAGGTCACGCTCGCCCGCGGCCAGAAGGTCGCCGTGAAGGCGGAATTCCACCAAGGCGGCCAGTCGCGTTTCTTCCGCCTCGCCTGGCGCACGCCCAGCGAACTCCACGCCCTCGCGAATCAGCCCAAGAACAGCGACTTCTCGTTGGCGACCTACCTGCCCGCCGGCGCCGACTGGTACGACTTCTGGACCGGCCAGCGCCACGCCGGCGGCCAGTCGGTGACGATGGACTGCCCGCTCGGCTCTTTCCCGCTCTATGTGCGCGCCGGCTCCATCGTGCCGATGGGCCCCGCCGATCTCCAGTACGCCACCGAGCGCCCCGACGCGCCCTACGAGATCCGCATCTACCCCGGCGCCGACGCCACGTTCACGATCTACGAGGACGACAACGAGACCTACGCCTACGAGCGCGGCGAGCGCGCGACCTACGACCTCTTCTGGAACGACGCCGCGCGCACGCTCCACATCGGCGCCCGCCAGGGCTCGTTCCCCGGCATGGTCGCCACCCGCGAGTTGAAGCTCGTCCTCGTCTCCACTGGCGCCGCTACCGAGCGCACCGTCCGCTACCACGGTGACGCATGCGAGGTCCGCCTCGCACCGTGAGCCCCACCCACCTGCCTCGCATCTTCCGATGAACACACCTCGGTTTCAGCAGATTGTCATCGCCGCGTTTTCGGTCTTCGGAGCTGCAGGCATGACGGCCCAGATCCCCAGCGACGCCACGCCCATCGTCATCGTCAGCACCGCGGCTGAGCCGGTTGCGCCGGGCAAATTCGAGCCAACGTGGAACTCGCTCCACCAGTACCGCATGCCCGACTGGTTCCGCGACGCGAAGTTCGGCATCTGGGCGCACTGGGGACCGCAGTGCGAACCCGCCATGGGCGACTGGTACGCGCGCCACCTCTATTTCGAGAACGGGCCGTTGTGGGGGCAGAACGTCACCGCCTTCCACCGACAAACCTACGGTCATCCCTCGCAGGCCGGCTTCAAGGACGTCATCCACCAGTGGAAGGCGGAGCGATGGGACCCCGAGAAGCTCGTCGCCCTCTACCAGCGCGCGGGCGCCCGGTACTTCTTCGCGCTGGCCAACCACCACGACAACCTCGACCTCTGGGACTCGAAGTACCAGCCGTGGAATTCAGTGCGCGTCGGCCCTGGCAAGGATCTCGTCGCCGGTTGGGCGAAGGCCGCCCGCGCCCACGGCCTGAAGTTCGGCGTGAGCGTGCACGCCGCGCACGCATGGAGCTGGTACGAACCCGCGCAGGGCGCCGACAAGAAGGGCCCGCTCGCCGGCGTGCCCTACGACGGCAAGCTCACCGCGGCCGATGGCAATGGCACGTGGTGGGAGGGCCTCGACCCGCAGGATCTCTACGAGCAACGCCACGCCCCGGCGCCGGACTTCGACGACCCCGGCCTGATCCACCGGCGCTGGGATTGGGGCAACGGCATCACGCCGCCCGACCAGGCCTACTGCGAGAAGTTCTACAATCGCACCGTCGACCTCATCAACCGGTACCAGCCCGACCTGATCTACTTCGATGACACCGCGCTGCCGCTCTGGCCGGTGAGCGATGCCGGGCTGAAGATCGCCGCGCACTTCTACAACGCCAACAACCGCTGGCACGGCGACGACGGCGTGATGTTCAACAAGATCCTCGATGCCGAGCAGCGCCGCTGCATGGCGTGGGACATCGAGCGTGGCACCGGCGGCGCGATCGAGCCGCAGCCGTTCCAGACCGACACCTGCCTTGGCAACTGGCACTATGAGCAGAAGATCCGGGACGAACACGGCTACAAGAGCGCGAAGACCGTTGTCCACACGCTGATCGATGTCGTCAGCAAGAACGGCAACCTCCTCCTCAGCGTCCCGCTGCGCGGCGACGGCACGCCCGACGACGACGAGATCGCGATCCTCGAGGGCATCGCCGCCTGGATGCAGGTCAACCAGGAGTGCATCCACGGCACGCGTCCGTGGACGGTGCTCGGCGAAGGCCCGCAGATGGCCGCGGCGGCGCCGCTTCAGGGCCAGGGCTTCAACGAGGGGAAGGGGAAACCTTTCACCGCCGAGGACGTGCGCTTCACCACCAAGGGCGACACGCTCTACGCGATCGTGATGG
>JAEWNN010000077.1 GCA_023457035.1 Verrucomicrobiota bacterium | reverse complement strand
CTGTCTCCGACTGGGCGCCTGCGATCCCTGCCGGCTCCCGAGTGCGCGCCACAAGCCCGCGCCGTTACCTGCCGACGCATGCCCGCCGGGGCCGGTCGCAGACCGGCCCTACTCCCTTCACGACGCCGATCCGGAGGCCGGCCGCGGGTCCGGGCTCCGTGTGCTCGGCGTTCTTCGTGGTTCAAGCCATCTGCTGCTTCCGAGTCTTCGTTCCCTTCGTTGGCTTCTGTCGGATCCGACCGCATCTGCCGGGTCATCGGTGCCGATCTGTGCGCATCGGTGGCCAATGCTTCCGGTCCACTGCAGGCGGAAGTGCTCGCGCGACGGCGCAGCGGCGCGACGTGCGGAGGACGGACGCCAGAGGACGGAAGACGGTGAGCGGACTATCTGCGCTCCGCGTGCTCCGCGTGAGGCCGGATCGATGCGCTCACGGGCATCGCTACGGCGGAGGCAGGCTACGGGAGGATCTCGCCGTAGAGGGCGGCGGGGGTTGCGCGGTCGATGCGCACGGGGACGAGGCGGCCGATGTGGGACTCGTCGGCGGCAAAATGCACGACGCGGTTGGTGCGCGCGCGGCCGGTGAAGCGCAGGCCGCGCTTGTCGGGGCCCTCGACGAGCACCTCCTGCACGGTGCCGAGCAGCGCGGCGGTGCGGCGGCGGGAGTTCTCCTCGAGCAGGCGGAGCAGCTCCTGGTTGCGCGCCTCCTTCACGGCCTCGTCGACCGGGTCGCCGAGCGCGGCGGCGGGCGTGCCGGTGCGCACCGAGTATTTGAAGACATAGGCCATGTCGTAGTCGGCCTCGGCGAAGAGCGCGGCGGTCTGCGCGAAGTCCTCGTCGGTCTCCCCGGGGAAGCCGACGATGATGTCGGTCGAGAGGGCGATGCCGGGGCGGGCGGCCTGGAGCGCGGCGACGATCTCGAGGTAACGCTCGCGGGTGTAGGGCCGGTTCATCGCGGCGAGCAGGCGGTTGCTGCCCGATTGCACGGGCAGGTGCACGTGCTCGCAGAGCTTGGGCAGGCGCGCGAAGGCGGCGACGAGGTCGTCCTTGAAGCCGCGCGGGTGCGGCGAGGTGAAGCGGATGCGCTCGAGGCCCTCGACGGCGCTGATGCGCTCGAGCAACTGCACGAACGGCGAGAGGCCGCCGGTGTGCTGGTAGTCGCGTCGCCCGTAGCTGGTGACGATCTGGCCGAGCAGCGTGACCTCGCGCACGCCGCGCGCGGCGAGGGCGCGGCACTCGGCCACGATCTCGTCCATCGGGCGCGAGCGCTCGTCGCCGCGGGTCTTGGGGACGATGCAGAAGGCGCACTGCATGTTGCAGCCCTGCTGGATGGAGACGAAGGCGGTGACTTGGCGGTCGGCGAGGAGGTGGTCGCGGATGGCGTTCTGCGAGCCGGGCTCCTCGGCGGTGTCGACGATGGGCTGGGCGAGCGGGATGCCGGCCGCGCGGGCGGCGCGCAGGTTGTCGAGGTAGCCGGGCACGGCGTGGAACTTCTGGGTGCCGACGATGAGGTCGAGGTCGGGCAGGCGGTCGAGCAGCTCGGCGCCGCGGTTCTGCGCCATGCAACCGAGGATACCGAGCACGAACTCGGGGCGGCGGCGTTTGCGCACGGCGACGTTCTCGGCCTTGGCGAGCGCCTTCTGCTCGGCGAGGTCGCGCACGGAGCAGGTGTTGAGCAGGAGGATGTCGCAGTCGTTCTCGTCGTCGACGAGGCGGTAGCCGCGGGCGCGCAGCAGCGCCGCGACGGCCTCGCTGTCGCGCTCGTTCATCTGGCAGCCGTAGGTTTTCAGATGGACGCGGTTCATGCCGGAATCGGGCCGAGCGGATGGGCGCGTCCGAAGGCCCGGCCGAGAGGGGTGCGGAGAGTGGAAGGGACGCGGTTCATGCCGGGGGATGGGCGGAAGGGGAGGGCGCGTCCGAGCGTGCGGCTGCACTGGTAGGCGACGGAACTGGAGTGGACGCGGTTCATCCGGTGGAGCGCGCCACGGTTGGCGGTGGGGCGGGACGGTCAAACGGAAACCGGTCGGCGGGAGCCGTGCGAGCAGGCCGGCCTCGGCGCGGCCGGCTACAGGGGACGCGGCGGAGAGGGCGTTCTGCCGTGCGGCATTCCTGCCGAGGCAGAACCTCTGGGAATCTCCGGCACCGAGTGCCTCCGAGAGGACGGATCGATGCCCTCACGGGCATCGCTACGACGGAGCCGTCTCTGCGGAGGGCGGATCGATGCCCTCACGGGCATCGCTACAGAGGAGGGGGGAGGAAGGCGGCGACGCGACGGGATGGGGCACCGCGGGCCTCCGGCCCTCGGCGCTGGGCCGAGCCGGCGCGGCTCAGAGCAGGTCGCGGTCGACCTTGCGGCCGAGGATCTTCTGGAGCTCGCGGCGGAGGGCTTTGGGGCGGCCGTGCATGGCGGGCAGCAGGGCCAGCCACTCGTACACTTCCTCGCGGAGGTGCCGGGGCATGTGTGGCTCCGTTTTCAGGACACGGTCGAGGGCGCGGACGACCTGGGCGGCGATGCGGTCGCAGACGACCTGCGCGGCGGCGGTGGCGTGCTGGCCGGCGAGGCGGGTGGCGGCGTCGAGGCGCTGGTGGCGCAGCGCGGCGGCGCGGTAGGGGGTGAGGCTGTCGGCGAGCACGGTGGCGGTGCGCGGGAAGAAGCTCGTCATGAGGTTCCAGGGTTCGCGGTGCTGGTCGCCGCCGTGGCGGATGTCGGTGCGCAGGAGCACGGCGGGGATGTCGGCGAACTTGGCGAACATGAACTCGACGACGGTGCCCGAGTCGAGCTCGGTGCCGTCGTAGTTGAAGAGGGCGGCGTCGGCGGCGAGCAGCGCCTGGATGTCCTGATCGCGGATACCGCGGAGGCTGCGGCGACGGGTGTCGAGGTCCTGCGGGAGCAGGCACTGGTAGCGGCCGTGGGAACGCTCGTAGACGGCCTCGGCGAGGTAGGCGTTGCCGATGAGGTGCTTGGCGTTGAACAGCTCGCCGCCGAAGTAGACGGTGTAGGGCTTGGGTTTCTTCACGGCGTCACGACGTCTGCAGGAGGCGGTCGATGGTCTGGGGATCGTTGGCGTTGAGGCGGGCCTCGGCCGGGGTGATCTCGCCGGCGAGCACGAGGGAGTGGAGATGGCGCTCGAGGGTGATCATGCCGTCCTTCTGACCGGTCTCGATCTGGGTGTAGAGCTGGTGCCAGGCGCCGGTGCGCACGAGGTTGGCCACGCCGGTGGTGTTGCGGAAGACCTCCACGGCGATGCGGCGGCCGCCGGTGCGGCGGGTGACGAGCTTCTGGCCGATCACGTACGAGAGGCTCAACGACAGCTGGGCGGTGGCCTCCTTGGTGCGCTCGGGCGGGAACATGTCGACGATGCGGGTGATGGTGCCCTTGGCGTCCTTGGTGTGGAGGGTGGAGAAGACGAGGTGGCCGGTCTCGGCGGCGGTGAGGGCGAGGGAGGTGGTCTCACGGTCGCGCATCTCGCCGACGAAGATGATGTCGGGGTCCTCGCGCAGGGCGCTGCGCAGGCCGGCGGCGAAGCTGGAGACGTGGCGGCCGAGCTCGCGTTGGGAGAAGAGGGCGTGGCTGCTGCCGAAGGTGTACTCGATCGGGTCCTCGAGGGTGATGACGCGCACGGAGCGGTGGGCGTTGATGTGCTGGAGCAGGCTGGCGATGGTGGTGCTCTTGCCGCTGCCGGTGTTGCCGGCGATGAGCACGAGGCCCTGTTGCAGGTTGCAGATGTCCTGCCAGACGCGGGGATCGGGCAGGCCGAGCGACTCGGCCGGCGGAATCCGGTGGGGCAGGACACGCACGACGGCGGCGAGGCCGTCGCGGTCGCGGAAGGCGTTGATGCGGAAATTCAGGCCGCCCTCGACCCAGGCGAAGCCGGCGTCGATGTCGCTGGGGGTCGGGGCCTGGAGGCGTTCGAACTGCTCCGGGGTGAGCAGGGCGCCGATGAGATGCGCGGCGACCTCGGGCCGCATGACGGTGCCGTCGCGCAGGGGGACGATGTCGCCGTCGTAGCGGTAGAAGGCGGGCTCGCCGGTCTTGAGATGGAGATCGGAGAAGCGGGAGATGTCGTCGATCTTGTGCGCCGGGTCGTTGAAGGCGGCGAGCAGGTCGCGCAGGCTGAGCAGCTTGCCGGCGACGGGGTAGACCGGTTCCTCGAGCGGAGAGGGCATGTTGGCCGGGGAGGCTGGGGCG
>JAEWNN010000076.1 GCA_023457035.1 Verrucomicrobiota bacterium | reverse complement strand
CCCCGGAGGCTCCGCCACAACCCCCAGTCCGCCGGGCGAAATCCCCCGGAAATCGGCCGCGCCGCCCGCCCGGCGCTTGTTATCCACACATTCTTTACACCCGCGGACCGGCTTGCCCCACGCCGGTCCCGCGGGCCGCGGCCGGGGACCCGGTGCGCCCCGCCCCTAATGTTGTTGCCGCCCCGGGCCCTTGCGGATTGCCTCCCGTCACTACGCCGGGGGGGCCTGCGACCGCGGCGCAGTGCGCATCCCATGAATACCCCAACGGTCCATGATGCCACCGGCGCCGCGCGCAACCGCGGCCGAACCGCACACGGAGGAGCCCGGGCCGAGGCCCGGTTGGCCGCCTAGCCGCGCCCGAGAGCGTGCGCGGCGTACCGGAGGACTTTCTCGAACCTCAACCTCTCACCCCAAACCCGGAGGAGTCACCCATGAAGGAGTACGCACCGCACGAGATCAGGAATTTCGCCGTCGTCGGCCATTCGGGCGCCGGCAAGACCATGCTCTGCGAGGCCATGCTGGCTTGCAGCGGCGCCATCCCCAAGCTCGGCAGCATCGCGCAGAAGACCACCGTCTCCGACTACCATGCCGGCGAGCACGCGCACCTGATGTCGCTCCACACCACCTGCCTGCACACCGAGTGGCTCGGCAGGAAGCTTAACATCCTCGACTGCCCCGGCTACGCCGACTTCGCCGCCGACGGCCTCGGCGCCCTGCGCGTGGGCGACTTCGCCATCGTCGCCATCAACGCCGCCCACGGCATCCTCGTCGGCACCGACCAGGCGTGGGACTACGCCACGAAGTTCGGGCTGCCGAAGATGATCGTCGTCAACGCGCTCGACAAAGAGAATACCAAGTTCGACGAGATCGTCGAGGAGGCGCGCGCGCACTTCGGCCCGAAGGTCTTCCCGCTGAGCATCCCGCTCAACCCCGGCCCCTACTTCAATCGCCTGCTCGACGTGATGCGCAGCAAGGTCGTCACCTACGCCACCGACGGCTCCGGCAAGTTCACCGAGGAGGCCGTCTCCGGTCCGCTCGCCGACCGGGTGCAGGCCCTGCACAAGCAGATCATCGAGCTCATCGCCGAAAGCGACGACGCCCTCATGGGCAAATTCTTCGACGAAGGCGGCACGCTCACCGAGGAGGAGCTGCGCGCCGGCGTGCACGGCGCGTTCCAGTCCGGCCAGCTCGTCCCCGTCTTCGGCGTCTCCGCCGAGAAGGACATCGGCATCGCCCGCCTGCTCGACATCATCGCCAAGTACGGCTCCTCCCCGGTCGACCGCGCCCGGATCCCCGCCCGCGACGCCGCCGGCGCCGAGACCGAGCTCCAGCTCGACCGTCCCGAGACCGTCATCCACGTTTTCAAGACACTGGCCGAGCCGCACGTCGGCGAGCTCTCGTTCTTCCGCGTCTACTCCGGCTCCGTCACCGGCAACATGGAGCTCTACAACGCCTCGCGGAAGGTCACCGAGCGCCTCGGCCAGCTCCAGGTCGCCAACGGCAAGACCCGCACCACCGTGCCCAAGCTCGGCCCCGGCGACATCGGCTGCGTGCTCAAGCTCAAGGACACCCACACCGGCAACACCCTCTGCTCCCCCGGCCTCGCCCTCGAGCTGCCCAAGGTCGACTACCCCAGGCCGAAGGTCCACGCCGCCATGGTCCTCCACACCCGCGGCGAGGAGGACAAGCTCGCCACCGGCCTGAACACCCTGCACGAGGAGGACCCCACCTTCAGCCACCGCTACGACGGCGAGATCAAGCAGCACCTCCTCTCCGGCCAGGGCGACATGCACCTGCAGGTCGTCGCCGAGCGCCTCAAGCGCCGCTTCAACGTCGCCATCGACCTGATCGAGCCGCGTATCCCGTATCGTGAGACCATCCGCGGCCGGGCCGAGTCGAAGTACCGCCACAAGAAGCAGACCGGCGGCTCCGGCCAGTTCGCCGAGGTCTGGATGCGCATCGAGCCGCAGGCGCGCGACGCCGGCGTCGAGTTCACCGAGTCGCTCGTCGGCCAGAACGTCGATCGCGTCTTCGTGCCCTCCGTCGAGAAGGGCGTGAAGACCGCCTGCGCCGAGGGCATCCTCGCGCACTTCCACGTCACCGACGTGAAGGTCGAGTTCTACGACGGCAAGATGCACCCCGTGGACTCCAACGACGTGTCCTTCCAGGTCGCCGGCTACTGGGCCTTCAAAGAGGCCTTCGCCAACGCCCGCCCCTGCCTGCTCGAGCCGATCTACAACGTCGAGGTGCAGGTGCCCGAGGCGTTCATCGGCGCCGTCATGGGCGACCTCTCCAGCCGCCGCGGCAAGATCCTCGGCGTCGACAGCGACGGCGCCTTCCAGATCGTGAAGGCCGTGGTGCCGCAGAAGGAACTCGCGAAGTACTCCACCGTGCTGCGCGCCCTCACCGGCGGCCGCGCCAACCACACGGAGAGCTTCGCCTACTACCAGGAGATGCCCGCCGAGTACGAGAAGGTCGTCGTCGAGGAGCGGAAGAAACAATACGCCGCCGAACACGGCGGCCACTGAGCCGGCCGCGCGGCCCTCCGCCCGCGGGGCGCGGCTCGCCCAACATGCGGTTCCCGATGGCCTCCTCGCCCCGCTCCCGCCGCGCGCCGCGCCTGGCCTTGCTCGCCGCGGCCCTCGTGCTCGGTCCCGCGGCCGCGGGGGCCGCCGAACCGCCGCAGAAGGTCGGCGCCCTCGACAAGCTCTCCGTTGCCGTCACCGACTTCACCGAGGCCGGCCGGGCCCTCCCGGCGGCCTCGCCGTCTCACCCGGTCTACTACATCGGCGTCAATGCCGGCTTCCGCGCCTTCACCGGCATCGTCCTGGGCGGCGATCCGCCGCCGGACGAGAAACCCATGCTGGGGGTCATCACCAGCGTCCTCTCCGAACAGGGCTACCACGGCGCCGACAACACCCACCCGCCCACCCAGATCATCGTCTGCTCCTGGGGCATCCTCGGCACCACCGGCCACAACCTCCTCGGCCCCGGGCCCGGGGTGCATTTTCTCGGAGGCGACAAGCTCGACATCATCGACCGGAACCCCATCCCCGGGCACATCGACTTCGGCGACGTCCTCCGCCGCCGCTTCCGTTCGGGCACCGCCGAGACCGTGCTGCAGATGACCCAAGGCAACCTCTACGCGGTGCTCCTGCGCGCCTACGACTTCGCCGCCGCCCGGCGCGGCGAGCGTGTCCAGCTCTGGGAAACGCGGATCGCCTGCTCCACCCCCGGCACAACCCTGGCGAAATCGCTCCCGCGCTTGGTGGTCGCGGGCAAGCACGTGATCGGCCGCGAGACGGCCATGCCGGTCGTGCGCAACGCCGCCCGCACCCGCGACGCCTGGGTCGAGATCGGCGAGTCGAAGGTCATCGAGTTCATCGACATCTCCGACCTCAGTCGCCGGAGAGAATCCCCGCCCGCCGGGACCACAACGGCCACCGAACCCGGAGAGTAGCCCCGCTCCCTACGCCCGCACCGCCGGGTGTTCCGCCAGCCGCTTGAGCGCGCCGGCCAGCAAGGTTTTGCCCGGCTCCACGCGGTGCCATGGCGACGCGCCCGAGGGATGCGGCAGCGGCAGCACGTCGAACTTGTGCCCCCGCCACTCGACTGGGAAAACGTGCCCGATCCGCTCCGTCAGCAACGCCGGCTCCAGGAACTGGTTCATCGCCAGCTTGCCCACGGCGATCACCAGCTGCGGCTCGAGCAGCTTCACCTCCGCCTCCAGCCAGCGGAGACAGTTGGCGATCTCGTCCTCATCCGGCACCCGGTCGCCGCCCTCGGGCTTCTTGCCGGGGAAACAGCGGCACACCGCGGCGAAATAGACGCGGTCGCGCGTCTCGTCCTCCGTCCAGCCGAGCGCGGCGTGGAACCACTTGAAGAGCGTCTTGCCGGCCGTCCACGCGAAGGGCCGGCCCAGCACCGGCTCCTTGTCGCCCGGCGCCTGCCCGACCAGCAGCACCTTGCTGCGCACCGCCCGCCCGGGCACCGACGGCGGGATCATGCGCGGGCAGAGCCTGCACGCGCGCAGCTTCGCGATGTGACGTTGGATCGGGTCGGCCGGCATCGCCGCGACTCCAACCGCCTTCCCCCGCGCTCGCCAGCCCGAAGCAGCCCGGCCGGAGCCGTGGGCGCTCCTCCTCGCCGAGCGTTCACCACAACGTCTCGATCCAGACGGTTTGCCGCGCGCGACCACGGGCGACGAGCAGCCACACCCGCCGGCGCGTGCCGAGTCGGGCTTTCGCCAAAGAGACAATCTCGGGATCCGTATGCCGTTCGCGGCAGAGTGGCCCCGACTCCCCGCCGGCGGTGTACTCTATCCGGAAGGACCGTGCGCCATTCACGGCCAGCCGGGTCGCTTCGACCCGGGTGATCCGCACCGCCAGCGCCACGCCGCCGCGCAGAAGCCGGACCGCCCGCCACCGCCGCACGATTCCGCCGAAGAACATCCCGTACCCGATCCCCGCCGGCAGCACCGAGAGCAGCCCGATCCAGCCGTTCTCATCGAACCGCCCGCCCACGGGCAGGGCCAACTCCGGATACCCGGCCAGACACCGCACCCGCAACGCCGCTCCCTCGGCCCAGCGAGGGCCGCTGGTATGGCAGCGCCCCGCCAGGCGCCGCCCATCCGGCGCAGTATACGAGAACTCGTACGCCACGCTGCGATCGGTGTAGGGCGAGGACAGATCGTCCTCCACGCGTTCGACGACTCCGGGCACCTCGACCGCATCCGGGCACGCCAAACGCCACTGTTGCGGCAGCCGCCACGGGATGCTGACGGCGGCGATGATCGTGCCGAGGACGGTGAATACCGCCCCCACGGCGAGCCGGTTCAGCGAGGCCGCCTGCGCCTTGGCGCGCCAACGCAACCCCCACGGCACCCGCCGCGGACAGCGCGAGGCAAGGAACCCGTCCAGTTCGGTAAAAACGTTGTCGGGCTCGGGCAACGGAGGGGGATGCACCGGGCCAGACTCGCGGATCGTACGACCCCAACAAGCCAATTTGCCCGACCCATCCGCGGCATCGGCCTACCAAGGCCTCCGGCTGCGCCTCGCACGCGGCCCGAACGGCACCGCGGGTGCCGCTCGGGCGAGCTCACGAACTCGGACTATTCACCGGCCTGGCTGCGATGCCGGGCCTCGATCTCGCGGTTGATCTCGTCGATCTTGTCGTCCTCGAGCTCGTACTTGGAGATGATGAACATCGCTAGGCCGAGGAGGATCGCCGGGATCACCACGACCAGCCAGAGGATGCCCTGCTGGGCGAGGGCCGACTGCTCGGCAGCCTTCGGGTCGAAGCTCGTGAACGCGAGGACCAGACCGGGGATGACGCCGCCGAGGGCAAAGCCGGCCTTGAAGAAAATGCCGGTGAGCGCGTTGACGACGCCGGCGATGCGTTTGCCCGTCTTCCACTCGCCGAAGGAGATCACCTCCGGCACCAGCGCCCACATGTAACCGGTCGCCACGATGACGCCGGTCGACTTCACGAACTGGGCGACGTACACCAGCCAGAGCTGGGAACGCAGCGAGGGCACGGTGGAGATGACATACAGCATCGCCATGCCGATGATCGCGACGGTGAGGAACACGTAGAACATGCGCTTCTTGCCGATGGCGCGTTTGATGGCCGGGACCAGCGGCATGAAGATGAAGGCCGGAATCGAGCCGAGGGCGTTGAACCATTTCAGGGCCTCGGCATGGCCGACGTTGTACTGCATGTAGTAGGCGGAGGCGGAGTTGCCGACGGCCATCATCGCGAAGGCGGTGATGAAGAAGAAGGCGAGGATGCGCAGCGGGCGGTTGCGGAGGAACTCGGTGAACAGGTCCGAATAGCTGACCGTGTGCCCCGTGCTCTCATCCATCACCACGCGCTCCTTGGTCTGGGTGAAGCAGTAGACTAGGAGGCCGAAGCCCACGAGGGCGTAGACCGACATCACCGCGAACCACACGCCCGAGGCGGCCGGCTTGGACCAGTCGTTGTTCGGGGCGAAGTACTGGATCGTGGCCGGCACGCCGAACTGCACCGCCAGGCCGCCCATGTTCGCCATGAACATGCGGGTCGAGGTGAGCTTGGTGATCTCGTCGGTGTCGCGGGTGAGCGAGGCGTTCAGCGCGCCGTAGGGCACGTTGATGAGCGTATAGCAGAGCGAGAGCGTCACGTAGGTGACGTACGCATACCAGAGCTGTCCGGAGAACCCGTTCCAGAACGAGAGGATCGCCAGACCGGTGAGCGGAATGCCGCCGAGGATCAGGTAGGAGCGGTACTTGCCGAGCTTGGGGTTGTGCTTGTCGACGAAGGCGCCCACGAACGGGTCCCAGAGCACGTCGACCAGGCGCACGACCAGGAACATGAACGCGGCCGCGCCCGGGCTGATCCCGAAGACGTTCGTGTAGAAGAACAGCAGGTAGGTGGCGACGGTCTGGTAGATGAGGTTCTGCGCCAGATCTCCGGCGCCGAAACCGATGCGGGTGAGAGCCGAGAGTTTGTAGAAGCCGTTGGCGGCCGGAGCGCGCTGCGTTGTCGTATCCATGGTCTAGGTTTTGTGGTGGTGGGGAAAGCGAAAGACCACCGATCAATTCACGGCGGGGGAGTGATGGCGAGCCCCGAACCGCCGGCGAACCGGGGCATGGCAGGCGGCGCGCGAAGCGTGGCCCGCGACAGCCGGGCCGGCGCCTCAGACGAGGAATGCCAGCGGCAGATGCAGCGCCGCCCAAAGGGCGAAGCGCCGCAGCACCGGCCGGCGCACGCCCGCGGCCAGCGTCGAGAAGTAGAGGCCCTTCGCCAGCGTGTTCACCATCATCGCCACTAGGATCGCCGAGACGAGCAGCCGCTCCGGCGCCGGGTTGCTCTGCACCAGCGAGAGGATGAACGGGTCGATGTCGACCACGCCGATCACCGCCGCCAGCCCGAGCAGCGCCGAGTCGCCGAAATGCGCCTGCACCAGCTTCGTGGCGACCATGAGCACGACGAAGAGCACCGCGAACACCAGCGCCGGCACGATCTCGAAGGGGTTCTGCAGCGAGCCGACCGGGCCCTTCGCGCCGGGCTCCTCGGCCGGGCGCACCAGCCAGGCCAGCACGAGACCGGCCGCGCACAGCACCCCGAGCTTCCAGGCCAGCACCGGCACGAACGCGCCGTTCAAGAACGCCACCAGCGCCAGAATCCGCAGGTACATCACGCTGCTCGCCAGCAGCGCCGCCTGCAGCGCATGGTGCGCCTGCCCGGGCTGCCGCTGCGCGATGCGCCCCGCCGCCACGCTCACCGCCGTGCTCGACACGATGCCGCCGGCCAGCCCCGACAGCCACCAGCCGAACTTCGCGCCGAGCTTCTTGATCAGGAAATAGCCGGCGAACCCGACCGACGACACCATCACCACGATCAGCCACAGCTTGCGCGGGTTGATCGCGAACTGGGTGAACGCCCGGTCCGGCACCACCGGCAGGATCAGCGCCGTGACGATCAGGAATTTCAGCACGGCGAGGAACTCGGCGTTGTCGAGCGACTCGACCATGCCCTCCAGCCGCGCCTTCTCGGAGAGCAGCAGCGTGCCGATGATGCCCAACGCCAGCGGCACCCATGCCGGCGCCAACAACGCGAGCACGCCGATGGCGTAGGTGAGCAACACCGCCGCCTCCGTCGTCCAGCCGATGCGGTTCTCCCGCATCTTCGCCACGTATTCGAGCGCCGCCAACCCGGCGATCGCCACCAGCCCGACGGGCACCGCGGCGACCAGCCCGAGGGTGTGCAGCCAGGCACACGCGAAACCGAAGAGGCTGATGAGCGTGAAGGTGCGCACGCCGGCGAACACCCGGCTCTGCTTGCTGGCACCGGAACGTTCGCGTTCGAGGCCGATCAGGAAACCCAGCGCCAGCGCGAGGACGAAGCGCAGTTCGGAATGGTATTCGGTGGGAGGCATGGGGCAGGCGACGCGACTCGCGCCGCGGCTGCCCACGTTGGCCGTATTCGAGGCCTAGACAAGCCCGGCGCGGCCGCCCGCGAGCGCTCCGCCGCGGAAGCCATTGGTTGGGCCGGCGCGCGTCGCGTCGCGGCGGTTGAGTGCGGCCAGCCCACGCGACTTGGGCCGTGCCACGACTCAATGCGCCCCGGCAAGGCGGGCCGCGAGCGCCCGCAACGTCAGGCGCTGTTTGCCGAAAGGCTTCACTTCGCCACGCGTCTGCGCCTCGAAAGCCGCGCCGGCCACGATGAGCAGCAGCGCGTCGAAAAGCGCCGTCTCGGACGGCATCTCTGGGCAAGGGGTCGGGTGTGTTTTCATGGTGGTGTGGATGGGCGCCGCCAGTCCGATGGAGCCGGGAGCGGTCAGGCGCGGTCGGGTTTGGTCATCGCAGCGCTTCTTTGCAGGGAACGCGCCAGCCCGCATTTTCCCTGCAACTTTTTCGCGGACGGCGGGTGCTGGAGACATGAAAACCTTCCTGAAGGTCTCGCTTCTCCTTGGTCTGATGGTGTTTGTGCTGCTCGCGCTGCCCGCGCTCACCAGCCATCTTCTCGGCGGATTCCTCGGCGGCCTCGCCGCACTGGCCGTGTTGGTGGTCGGCGGCGTCCTGATTCTGGGACTGCTCGCGGTCGGCGGTGGGACCGCCCTCGTGGTCGCCTTGGCGCTGCTGCTGGCGCTCGCCTGTGGCGTCGCGGCGATCGCGCTGCCCATCGTGTTGCCCGTGCTCCTCGTCGTGGGCATGATCGCGCTGATCGCCAAGCTCGCCCGGCGCCGGACCACGCCCGCCCCCGTCGCCACTGTCGCCTGACAACGCTGCCGGGGCCCATCGCCGCCGCCTCCGCTGTTGCGCCCGCTTCGCGATGGCGTCACACCCGGCGGCGATGAACTGGAAGGAGCTTTGCCGCCTCGCGCAGGATACGGTCGACCGGACGCGCGCCGCGCTGCCCGCCGAGATCCGCGCGCTCGCGGAGCAACTCCCGGTCTCGCTCGAGGCATTCCCCGAGGGGCCGATGCTCGAGGACGAGAACGTCGAACCCGACATCCTCGGGCTCTTCGTCGGCCCGCACCACGGCCAGGAGGCCACCGCCGAGCCGGGCCCGCCACCGCAGATCCTGCTCTTCCTCGAAAACCTCTGGGACGAAGCCGACGGCGATCTCGCCCGTTACCGGGAGGAAGTCCGCATCACGTACCTCCATGAACTCGGCCACTACCTCGGCTGGGACGAGGACGAGGTGGCGCGGCGGGGGTTGGCCTGATCAAGCCACCGGCTCGCGGACCCACCCGGCAGGCTATCCAAGGTGGGCGGCGTTGCCCTCAATGCCGTCGCGTGCGTGAGCTGCCGCGGGCAACGTCTTTCCGCAAAGAGCCTTGAGCCGACCACCAAGCCCACCGCCGCACCCGCGAGGTGCGCGAGCGGCACGGCGACGAAGGCCGCGGAGGTGTCGACAAAAAGCGTCGCGCCAGTGGCGAGTTCATACGCCGATTTGCCCACGAAGCCCGCCAACGCGAGCGCCGGCACGCTGCCCTGGAGCGGCGATCGCTCGTGCCAAGCGTCGCGGAGCAACTGCGCGAAGAACGCGGTGAACAGCGCCGAGTCCACACCGGAGAGCCCGCGGTAGAGTTGGAACTGCGGCGCCGCGAACCAGAGCGCCGCGGAAATCGCCAGCGCCGAGCCCGCGACGACGAGCGCGAAGGTGCGGCGCGAGCGCCGTTCCAACAACGCGCCGAAGACGGCGAAGACGAGCAGATCCCAGGCGAGATGCTCGCCGCCCCAGTGTGCCCAATGCCCGGTGACAAGCCGCCAGAGCTGGCCGGCGGCGATGGCGCCACGGTCGTACTGGAAGGCGGTCGCGGCTCCCGGGATCAACGCGATCGCAGAAGCGAGAACGGTGAGCGCGGCAACGAGGAAGGGGAAGCGACGCGGCACGATGATGTGGTTCCGGTTAGCGAAGGGGATACATCTCAAGGACGCCATTCCTGGTGGGTCTGCGCGATGGCGCTGCGTTCCTAGCCTTCCAGAGGCAGACCGAGAGTGCGCCAACCGAAGAACCCACCGAAAGGACCTGAAGCAGCCACTGGAGAGACCCTTCCATAGAGAGGTACTTGTTCGCCTCGCGCAGGTCGCTCACAGCTGACTGAAGCTCCGGACTTCCATCCTCTTCGAATGCGAGCATCTCAAGCCGTTCGTAGGCGTCGGCCGCTTTCACAGCCGTTGCGCTGGACGGGAAGCCAAGAGTGGCGAGCAGTGCGAGACCGAGCGAAAGCGCAGTGCAGATGATGACGGATTTGAGGTTCACGGTGAGTGCGCGAAAGTCGGTGGAGGACGGAGGCTGAGCGAAAGCGGCCCGGGCGGGCGGAAGCCGACCCGGGCCGCCGTGTTCCCATTCACCGCATCTGCCCCGACTGAGGCGTGGAGAGTGTTGTGGCGCGGCCCGCGCCAAGGGCCGCAAAGAGGAGCGCAAGCTGTGTCCCAGCGCCGAGGAGCGAGAACGCGCCGCCACCGGTGTAGCCGGGACGATGCATGATCTTCGCGTCGGCCTTGCCCTCCTTCACGCGTTGCTTGAACGCCTCAAGTTCCGTCTGGAGGTTCTTCGTGAGGTCGGCCGTGGCCGCCTCGAAACTGCGCCCGCTGTCGCCGCGGAGCTTGCGCTCCACGTTGATGAGCTCGACCGCGGCGTGCGTCTGATGGGCGCCGGGGGCACGAAAGAGCAGCGCGCGGCTGCGGATGTCGTACACCGAGGCTTCCATCAGCGTGTGCGTGTCGTTGCGGTTCCCGTTCACGAAGTACGCGCCGACGATTGTCCAGTAGGCGAACGCATACCCGTTGTCCTCGGTGAACTGTGCCTGGTCGTAGCCCACCAGCACGATCACATCGATGCCGAGCAGACCGCGGAGCTGGTCGAGGTTGGTGAACCCGCCGGCCGGCCGTAGGTAGCTCTCGGGCACAACATCGATCGACTGCACGAACGGCAGCGCCCGGAAATCCGCCGCGACGTTCTGCAGCAATGCTTGTTTCTGCATCGCGCTGAAACCCGCTGTCGACCGATCGACGCTCGGCACGAACGCGATACCCACCCGCAGCGGCAAGGCGAGCTCGGGAGTGGATGGCGCGACGAGCGGCTGGTTCTCGTTGGGATAGAGGAACGAGACGACACTGCTCGCGCGGTGGGCACGCTGGCCGGGCCAATAGGTGCAGCCGGCGAAAAGGAGCACACCGCCGAGGACGAGCAGGCCAAACGGCCTGCGAGGCGAGCGAAGAAGGAACGAGGACATGGTGGGCAAATGGGTTTCGTGACGAAAGCGGCCCGGAGCGGACGGGAATCGCCCCGGTCCGCGGTTCGCCGCCGATCGTCGCGTAATGCGAGCGGCCGGCTCAGTTCTTGGCGGGCGGGTTGCTCCGGATCGCAAGCGCCCGCTGGCGCTGCCGCACGTTGGGACGCAGCGCGTCCACCAAGGCCTCGGTGACGTCGACGGTCTCCCGCCCCCGCTGAGCCGCGAGCGCTGCTTCGTCCCATTTCGAGACGAGCACGGCAATGTCGTGGGCCTTCCGGACAGCGGCCACTTCGGCGGGGATCTGCGCGAGGATATCGTCGACCGGCTCCTTGCCAAAGGCTTGGCGGTGCAGGTGCTTCTGCTGCGCCTGTCCTTCGGCCTCGATCCGGGGAACGGCTGCAGCATCGCGCACCTCGCGGGCTTTGCGACGTTCGGCGGTCGCCGCGGCGAGCCGCTGCTCGTGCACCGGCGAACCGACGTAGGCGACGGCGATGGCGCGTGAGTCGTAGACTCCGATTCGGAGACCGCCGGTGGCGGCCGAATCAGGAGCGGCCACAGCGCGGTCCGCGCCGAAGCCCACGGCGAGTGCGGCAAACAACAGGGAGGAAGCGAAAGCCTTCATGGGATTGGGCAATGTCGAGAGACTCGACGGTTCAGAGTTGCTCGCGCTCGCGGCGTTTGCGCTCGGCCACGCGCACGAGGGCGACGGCGGTGAGAAGCGTCAGGAGAAGGGCGACCACGCTGCCGCGGTCGAGGGCGCCGCCACCGCTGCCGCCGCCACCGATCGAAGGCGCGGGGCGGGAGAAGGCGGGTTGCGCCTGGTCGACCTGGGCGACGCGGGCGGGCTGCGCGGCGCGCACCGTCTGCGCCTGGCGCTCCGTGGCCACACGCTGCCGGTTGCGGCGGTCGATGCCGCGCTTGGCGAAGGTGGCGTCGTCGAGCACGACCATGGCGGTCTGGTCGTTGACAATCTGGTACGAGGTGCCGAGGTCGCGGATCGCGGCATCGGCCTCCTTCGCGTCGGTGTCGCCGCGGTCGCGGCCGGCCTCGATCTGCTCGCACAGGCTCATCGCCCAGAGGCGCTCGATCTCGGGATTCTCGGTATCGGTCTCGGGGAAGTTGAAGGTGGTCGAGTAGGTCTTGTCCTCGCCGGTGATGCGGGCGCGCAGCTCGACCCGGGCCGGCCCGGCCTGCTCGTAGCGACCGAAGACGACGAGCTGCTGGCCGCGGTAGAGCTTGCCGGGGTAGTCGCCCGTTGTCTCCGCGACGCGGACACCGGTGATCTTCAACTGCGCGTCGTGCATGGCCTCGAAGCAGATCTTCGACTTCGCGAGCAGGATCTGGCCAAGAATGTCGTCGTCGTTGGAGACGCCGGTGTAGAAGCCGCCGCTGGCCTCGGCGGCCACGCGCAGGAGCGGCCAGTTGGCGCTGTTGCCCATGAGGAAGCCGAAGACGCGGATGTCCTGCCGGCGCAGCAGCTTCGCGAACTCCTTCGGGTCGACGATGCCGGTGTTGGTCACGCCGTCGGTCACGAGCACGAGCGAGGTGGCGCGGTCGGCGTCCGTGTTCTGGAGACCGAGTTGGAGGCCGTCATAGAGGTTGGTGCTGCCGCCGGGCTGGAGGGCCTGCACGGTGGCGAGCGCGCGCTGTACAGCCTCGGGCGAGGCCGCGGTCCAGGGCACGACCTCGCGGGCGTTCTCGTTGAAGGTGACGATGCGGAAGCGGTCCTGCGGCTTCATCTCGCCGAGGGCCTTGCCCACGCCGCGGGCGAGCGTGGCGATCTTGCCGTCCATGCTGCCGGAGACGTCGAGCACGTACACGTAGTCGGCGCCGTTGGTGAGCGGGGCGAGGTCGACGCCGGGTGTGACGACCATCATGAACGTGCCGGGCTTGTCGGCGGCGGCGCGATACGGGATGACCTCGATGCGGCCCGGCAGGTTGTCCTGGAGACGGTAGTAGAACAGGAAGTCGCGCTCGAGCTTCGCGGCGGTGCGCTCGAGTTTCACGCGGTAATGGCCGTCGGCGAGTTTCTCCACAGCGGCGGCGGTCTCGAAGCCCGGCACGCGCACGTCGGCGATCGGCGCCGCGCTCTTCAGCTCGAGCGAAACCGAGAGGTTGCCCTCGACGGTCTTGTTCTGCGTCCAGAACGAGGCGCCGACGTCATCGGTCCCACCGTCCTCGAGTGGATAGAGGTAGCGGCCCACGCCGGTGTCGATCTCGAGCGGCTGGTAATAGACGAAGCGCACGCGCGTCTCGGCGTTGGCGCGCACGGGCGAGACGCGAAATTCGAAGGTCTGGTAGGAGTTCTTGGTGGCGAGGCCGGCGTCGTTGCCGGCGGCCTTCTCCTCTTCGTAAACCTGCTGCGCCTGCTGTTTGACGAGAACCTCGCCGTGGATCTCCTTTTCGCCCGCCCATATGGTCATCTCGGACAGGCTGGCGCTCTTCGGCACCGGGAAGGCGTAGAGGGCCTCGAGGTCCTTGGCGTTGGGATTGAAGAAGGTCTGCGTGACCTCGGTCCGGGCGAAGCCGTTGTTGATGACGATGTCGACGTGGTGGTCGCGAATCTGGATCGGCGACTGGGGTGCGCCGATGGGCGTCAGCGTGCCGGAGGCCGTAGCCAAGCCAGTTCCGAGCAACAACCCAGTGGCGGCGAAAAGCAGCGAGCGGATGGTTTTCATGGTGTGCATCTGGTGAACGCCACCGCATTGCTCACGCCGTGCCATCCCGGTCGCCAAGACCATATGTCATTAATAACCATTGTTTTCCAAATAGACTCACGGTCGTGAGGTTATTTGGTACCAACATTTTTTGTTACTCGCCTGCCGTTTATTGATAGCTATCATCCGGTCGCATGGGGCAATTCAGCGCTGCCGAAACGGATTTCGCGGATGCCGTGGCGCGGTTGGTCTACGCCAACCCGTTCCTGCCGGAGCGCATCGAGGCCGAGCGCGACGCGCTCGCGGCCGACTTCGTGCGCGAGGGCTCCGAGTGGAATCTGCAACCAGCCGATTCCAGCGCCGGTGGCACCAGCGCCCCGCAGCCCAACCTCGCCCTGATCCGCCGCCGCGTCGATGCCCTCGTCGAGCGCCTCGCGGCTTCCTGGCCCGTGACCGGCGCCCGCCCTCCCGCCGCGGCCGACGCGGAGCGCTTCGCCGACCTCGTGCTCTTCGCCGCCTTCCACCGTTACTGCGCGCGATTTGACGAGACCATCGCCACCGCCGAGGCCACCGGCGCCTACCGCGCGCCCTACTTCCGGGAGTTCGCCACCGAGATCGAACGGCTCCTGCGCCGCCCCGGCGTCACTCTGCTCGACGAGTGTCCGCCCGAGGCGTTGTTCGCCTTCTTCTTCCAGGTACGCCGCGCCTTCCTGCACATCCACCGCTCGCTCGTGGGCGCGTCGCGCCCGATGGCCCGGTTGCGTGCCGCGATCTGGCAATCGGTCTTCACCCACGACCTGCGGCGTTATCGGCGCTGCCTCTACAACCGCATGGGCGAGTTCACCACGCTCATCACCGGCGAGTCCGGCACCGGCAAGGAGCTCGTCGCACAGGCGCTCGCCCTTTCGCGCCACCTGCCCTTCGACGTCCGCCGCGGCGTCTTCGCCGGCACGCCGGGCCAGCTCTTCTTCCCGCTCAACATCGCCGCGCTCTCGCCCACCCTCGTCGAATCCGAACTCTTCGGACACCGTCGCGGCGCCTTCACCGGTGCGCTCGCCGACCGCGCCGGCTGGCTCGAGGTCTGCCCCGCGGAGGGCACGGTCTTCCTCGACGAGATCGGCGAGGTCGACGCCTCGATCCAAGTGAAACTGCTCCGCGTGCTCCAGGCGCGCGGCTTCCAACGCCTCGGCGAGAGCGAGCCGCGCCGGTTCGCCGGCCGCATCGTCGCCGCCACCAACCGCGACCTCGAGGCCGAAATCCGCGCCGGCCGCTTCCGCGAGGATTTCTTCTTCCGGCTCTGCGGCGACCAGATCGCCGCGCCCGCACTGCGCGAACAGCTCGCCGACAACCCCGCCGATCTCGCCCTGCTCGTTGGTGTCATCGCCCGCCGGCTCGTCGGCGAGGCCGAGGCGCCGGCCGTCGCCGACGAAGTGCTCACGTGGATCCAGCGCGAGCTTGGCGCCGCCTACGCCTGGCCCGGCAACTTCCGCGAGCTCGAGCAATGCGTGCGCAACATCCTCCTGCGCCGCGAATACCGGCCCCGTGCCGTCGCCGGCCGTCGCGACGGCGCGCCCGACTGGGACGCCATCTTCGCCACCGGCTCGTGGACGGCCGAGCAGCTCCTCACGCACTACTGCCGCAGCGTCTACGCCCGCACCCAGAACATCGAGGAGACCGCCCGCCGCCTCGACCTCGACCGCCGCACCGTGCGCGCGAAACTGGGCACGGATCGCCCGCGATCCAGCGAGGGCGCGTGAGTCCGTTTCGCCGCCGCGTGCCACTTTTCCCGAACAGAATCTCCTCGCCACGCGAGCGACGGTCGATTGTTTTGGATACCGTCAGGCGGCGTCCCCCGACAGTGTAGCAACACCGCGAAGATGTTCCGGTGCCGTCGCATGGCAGCAAACCCTCTACGCGATGCATCCCTCGACTTGGAACTCGTTGCGCGCCCTCGGCTGCGCCGTTTTCGCCTCCGCCGCTGTGTACGCAGCGCCTCCCGTCATCACCCAGCAGCCCGCCACCGTGGTGGCAACCAGTGGCACTGCGGCGACGTTCTCGGTCACGGCCACCGCGGCCGGCAGTCTCTCCTATCAATGGCGCCACCTCGGCGCTCCGCTCGCCAATGGCACCGGGCCGACGCTGACATTGAATGCCGTCACCATGGCAGACGCTGGCCTCTACGACGTGGTGGTCACCGCCGACGGCGAGTCGACCACCTCGCAGGCCGGTCGCCTCATCACCACGCCCACGCAGTACGCCGACCAGTTCTGCCTCGACGACTCCTTTCTCCCGCTCATCGAGACGACCGGCGCCTCGGCCCAGACCGTCGCCGCCGATCCGATCACCGGCGGCTTCTATGTCGGCGGCGAGTTCTCCACCATCGACGGCGTCCGTCGTTGGAACTTGGCCCGTTTCGGTGCCGACGGGAACATCGATGCCACCTTCGCGCCTCAGGTCGACGGCAAGGTGCTCACGATCGCCGTCCAACCCGACGGCAAGGTGCTCATCGGCGGCGCGTTTCATTTCGTGAACAACGTGCAGCGTGGTGGCATCGCACGTCTGAATACTGACGGCTCCCTCGACCGCACCTTCGGCAACAACCGCGGCTTCGATGGCGAGGTCACCTGCCTCGGACTTCAGTCCACCGGGAGGATCATCGCCCGTGGGCCAGGCAGCTACGACAACCTCCGCGAATATCAATACACCAGCCTGCTCCGATTGCTGCCCGACGGCCGAGCGGACTCAAGTTTCTCGGCAGAAGCCGCACCGGTAGGCAATACCTTCATAATTGATGAGCGGGATCGGGTTCTATTCCCGGGCTATTCGTGGGTGGGTACGTTCATTCGCCTCCAACCCGACGGTACCAAAGACACGACTTTCGCCGCGCCGACCGACCTGGGTGAGATCCGCGCCTTCGAACTAGACGCCGACGGGCGCCCCGTCCTCGTTGCGGGCTCGTCGCTCGTTCGGCTGACCGACGACGGCAGCAAAGACACCGGTTTCGCCCCTAGCCCTGGGGTGCTGGATGCCAGTCCGTACCCGCCACAGCTCGCGACAGACGGAAGCGGTCGCGTGTATATCTACTCCAACTTCTGGTTCACGCTCTCTCGCCTGCTCGCCGACGGTTCCACCGACTCCAGTTTTTCCGCACCTAGTTACGCGACTCGGACCACAAACATGCGCGGGATCGCCATTCTCCCGTCAGGGCGCGTGGTCGCGGTCGGTGAAGACGACAAGAGCGTCCGCACCTTCAACAGCGACGGCTCCGTCTCTCATGCATGCGGTGAGTTCTATAAACCGAGCGACAAAGTTGCAGCCGTGATCCCTGCCGCCAACGGCGAGTGGCTGATCGCCGGAGAGTTCAGCCGGGTCGGCGGGTTCGCACGCGACCAGATCGCCCAGATCAGTTCCACCGGAGCGGTTGACACCCAGTTCACCCCACCAGCAGCGGATTCCCCAGTGGTGGCCATCGCGCGCCAAGGAGACGGGAAGATCATGCTGAGCCGAGAAGGTGGAGGGATCGCCGTCGAGCGCCTCTTGGCCGACGGCACGCTCGATTCCGCTTTCGCCAAGGACAATGGGCATTGGTACAATACCCCATCCGCTTTGGCCCTACAGGCGGACGGCAAAGTCATCGCCGGCGGTGACTCGTGGCTCAATCGGTTCAATCCCAACGGAGCCCTCGACACGGCATTCGTGCCCACAGCAGGAACCTACCCACAGGAAGTCCACCGCCTGTTCCTCCAAAACGATGGCATAGTCCTTGTGGGCGGCGCCACCCCCACTGGAGTCGGAGGCGACCAGAGTCCCTACCTCCGCCGTTTACTCGCCGACGGGGCCGCGGACAGTTCATTCAGCCCCACAGCGGACTTCACTGGCACTGTGCGGGCCATTTTTCAGGACCCGAACGGCACCATCATTGCCGCCGGAGACTTCGGCGGCTACGGCGCCGGGGCAGCGAATTGCATCGCCTGGCTCAACCCCGATGGCTCTTTCCTCCGTGGCGGGGTCTGGGATACAATTGGCGCAAGCCTGATCAGCTCGCTGCTGTGGCAGGCGGACGGCCGCGTGGTCGTCTCCGGCCTGCTTCGGGAAGACTACGGGGTAGTCCGGCACTCGCTGTTGCGGGTGGATGCGACGGGAAACCGCGACGTTTCGTTCGCGGTCGCCAACGTGGAAGAATCCACCACTTCTGGCGTTCGCTACGACGACACCGGGCGGTTGCTCTACTCGGGCGCATCCGCCTCGCGCCTTGGTCTCAAGCAGGCCGGCCTTGCCCGACTCAAGCCCGGCTTCGCACCCGAACCGCGCATCACCCAGTCTCCGGCAGCTTCCCACGTCGCCCCGGGCGCCACCGCAACGCTCCATCTCGTAGCGTCCGGCACCGATCTACACTACGTCTGGTACAAGGACGGCGTCGCTCTTCCCAACTCCGATTCCGCCACGCTGTCCATCCCAGCCGCGACCCTCGCCGATTCAGGCCGCTACCACATCGAGGTTTCCAATTCCTACGGATCTGTCCTCAGTGCCGGAGCCGACCTCGTCGTCACAACGGAGACTCTCGTCTCCTACGAAGACTGGGCCACACACGAAGGCCTGACCGGCAGCGACGCCGATGCCGACGCCGACCCCGAGGGCGATGGCGTGACCAACTTCGACCACTACGCCTTCAAGACGCCGCGCGGATCAGGTCGCGTCGGAGAACTGAATGTGTCGACGGTCGCCGACGGAGACGCCGCCTACCTCACGATCACCTTCACCAGAAAGACCTACGCCACCGACGTCCGCTATCGTGTTCTGGCCACCTCGGACTTGACCGCTTGGAACTGGAAACTGGTCCAAACCGTGCCCACCGGCACTCCGGCGGAGATCACGGTACGCGACACCACGCGAATCACCGACGTCTCTCAGCGATTCCTGCGGGTGATCGCGGAGCGTGTCTATCCCTGAGTCGCGCGCCCCTCGTGTTCGACCAAAGCGGCCCTGCCCGGGCCGCTTCTTGTTTCCTGCAACTTTCCGCGCTCTACCGGGTGTTGGGAACATCGCCGGTCTTTGTTTCCGCCGGCCTGACTCCGAAATTCCAGCACCATGAAATCCGTCCTCCGCTCCACTCTTCTCGCCGCGGCCTGCGCCGCCGGGCTCGCCCTCTCCTCCGCCACCGCCGCCGAACCGGGCTTCGTCGACTTCGGTCCCGCCCTCGCCGGCGCGGCCAGCACCAAGTGCGTCGAGGTCAACCTTCCCGAGCCGCTGCTCAACTTCGCCGCCGTCCTCGCCAAGGGGAAGGATGCCGACGCCGCCGCACTCATCAAGGACCTCAAACAGATCCGCGTGAACGTGCTCGGCCTCGACGACCAGAACCGCGCCGACATCACCGCCCGCGTCCAGAAGATCCGTACCGAGCTCGCCGCCCAGGGCTGGCACCGCGCCGTCAACGTGCAGGACAACGGCGACGATGTGGCCGTCTTTGTGAAGCTCAGCCGCGACTCCGCCATCGAGGGCCTCACCGTCACCGTGCTCGCGAAAAGCAATGACGCCGTGTTCGTGAACATCGTCGGCAACATCGATCCCGCCCGCATCGCCGCGATCGGCGAGCGCTACGGCATCGACCACCTCAAGAACATCCACTGCAACCCTCCCGCCGTGCCCGAGGCCGCCGCCGCACCGGCCCCGGTCGCCAAGAGCTGATCAACCGGGCCAGCGTCGCCCCACGCGGCCGTCTCCAGGCAGTGGACCGACGCAGACCGCGAGGCCGGGCGCCACGCCACCGCAGGCCAAAGCCGGTGGAGGATCGTGGCGCTTGGGCGGCGCCAGCTCGTGGAAGCTCGCGCCTCACGCGGGAGGAACGGTTTCGCCTCAGCTGGCGTTGAGCAGCGCGAAAGCGGCGCCGGCCAGCACGTGGTTCAGGGCGAGCAACGCGAAGAAAGACCACACGCTGGTGGCCAACGCCACGCGGACCGAGGCACCCAGGTCGCGACTGAAGCTGCAGCGCTGCAGCATCACCACCAGCGTTGGCGCGACAAAGCACGTGGCCACCAGCAGCTTGCCCTTGAGGGTGAGTTCCACGACCCCGAAAAAGGCCGGGAAGAGCAGGTCGGACACGATCGCCGCGGCGAACAAGGCCAGTCCGCACGCCACCCCGCAGAACAGGTAGCCGCTGACCAGCATATCCACCTCCCAATAACGGCACGCCAGCACGAGCATGACGAGGGCCGCGAGCGCGCAGACGGCGGCCCGGATCGCAGCAAGGGCCAACAGCCGCCCGAGCGGCGAGCCCGCCTCCGCCTCATCGCCCCCCTCAGTCTCCTCCGCCCGGGAAACGGTGGGTGCCGGAGCTTGCGCCGCCGCATCCGACAGCCGCCGCTCCACCACGGCGCGCCCCTGCCCGGCATCCGCCACAGCGCGCAACTCGCGTTCGCGCGACTCCGGCGAAGCCTCGGTCACCGGCGCCGCCACCGCCGCGCCGAGCAGGAGCACGGCGGAAAGAATTCGAAGTGTCCGCATGCAGGGAGGAAGGCACCACCGCGCCACTGTCGCAATTCCCCGGGGGCGAACGGTCGGGAGCGCCGGCAAACGGACAAATTCTCGACCGCTGCGGGCCGGCGCCCACAATGGCCCGCACATGATCACCGCCCTCGGTTTCGATGCCGACGACACCCTCTGGCACAGCGAGACCATCTTCGAGGACTACCACCGCCGTTTCCAGGCGCTACTCGCACGCTACCACGAACCGAAGACCGTCGAGCAGGCGCTCTACGCCACCGAGATGCGCAACCTCGACCTCTTCGGCTACGGCGTGAAGAGCTTCGCGCTCTCCTCCATCGAGACCGCGATCGACCTCACCGGCGGCAAGATCCCCGCCGAGGAGCTGCGCGCGCTCATTGAGGGGGCCAAGGACATGCTCGCGCACCCGGTCGAGCTCCTCGACGGCGCCGCCGAGACCGTCGCCGCGCTCGCCGCCACCTACCGGATCATCGTCATCACCAAGGGCGACCTGCGGCATCAGGAGCGCAAGTTCGCCCGCTCCGGCCTCGCGTCCCATGTCGTCGCCTGCGAGGTGGTCTCCGAGAAGGACGAGGCGACCTACGCCCGCGTGCTCGCCCGCCACGGAATCGCCGCCGCAAACCTGCTCATGGTCGGCAACTCGTTGCGCTCCGACATCCTGCCCATCCTCGCCCTCGGCGGCCACGGCGCCCACATCCCGTATCCGTTGATCTGGGCGCACGAGAAGGTCCCCGCGCCGACCGAGAACCCGCGGTTCCACGCGCTCGACCACCTGCGCGAGCTCCCCGCCCTGCTCGCCCGCCTGCGGGAGTGACCCGCCACAACCACCGCCCGGTGCGCCGCGCCCAGCCACGCGGCGCCACCCGCACGGCGCCGCCCGTGCGGCCCTGCGGAAAGCCGCACTGTAACCGGCATTGCTTGACGCCGAACGGCGGCACCACATAGACATGACAGCTCTCCTGTATCAATCCGTACCATGCGCACACTCCTCCTGCTTCCGTTCCTGGCCGCCGCCACCCTTTCCGCCTCGGTCTCCAGCACCTTCAGCACCGACGGCGAGGGGTGGAGCGTCAACAGCACCGGAGGGCCCGAGGGCCTGTCGTCCACCTACGTCGCCGCCGGGCAGTATTTTCAGCTCAGCGAGGCCGGAGCGGGGCCTTACGCCTATTTCGTCGCGCCGGCGAAATTCCTCGGCGACCAATCCGCCGCCTTCGGCCAGGCGCTGCTCTTCGATCTCCAGCTCGACTACCTCAAGACGACGAACTGGGCCGACACGACCAGCGGCGACGTGATCCTGAGGGGCAACGGACTCACCTTGGTCTACAACACGCCGAACAATCCGAACGCGACCACCTGGACCAGCTACCTGGTCCCATTGTCCGTATCCGGCGAATCCCAGTGGCGCCTCGACAACACCTCGGGCCCGCTCGCGACCGGCACGCAGCTGCAGTCCGGACTCTCCGACCTCACGGCCCTGTGGATCCGCGGCGAGTTCCGGGGCGGACCGGAGAACTCCCGTATCGACAACGTGGTCCTCATCCCGGAACCCGCGACCTACGCCGGACTCTTCGGCGCGGCCGCCCTGGCATTCGCCGTTCTTCGCCGCCGCGCCGCCCGGAACTAGGCCCGCCGGAAGGGCAGGAGGCCGCGGGCCCGCAGCCGCGGGCCCGCCGGCAGACGAGTCCCCTCGGGGTGTCCGGCCTCGCAGTCGTTCCGCCGGCGTGCGCGGCGCACCCGCGCCACCCGTTCGCGGCTCCCCCGCAAACGGCCCGCACAGCCCCCCTGCTCCGCCGTGCCGACGTACTTGGCGCGGACGTCGCTCTGGCGCGCCGATGTTCTCGATTGCAGGCACTGAGCTTGGTCCGCCCGTTGGCCGTCACTCTCGCCCAGCGGTGCGAGCAAGCTCGCCCCCACCCCGACGGCATGACCATGGTTCAGGTTGGTCCGGCCTTTGGCCAGTCCGCCGCCGCCCACTTCGCGGCGTCGAAGCCCACCAGCCCGCAGTCCGGTCCGAGCACGAAGGGGCGCTTCACCAGCCGGCCGTTTCCGGCGAGCAGCGCCAACGCCGCGCCTTCGTCGAGCGTCGGCAGCTTCGTCGCCAAATTCTGCGCGCGGTATTCCAGCCCGGAGGTGTTGAACAACCGGCGCAGGTTGCCCTGCTGCCACGGCAGCATCCGCCGCAGCTCGGCCTCGGTCGGCGGCCGCTCGACGATCGCGCGCTCCTCGAAGGCCACGCCACGCTCGCGCAACCACGCGAGCGCCCGGCGGCACGTGCTGCAGCGGGCATAGGCGTAGACGACAACCGGTGCGGTGGGCATGGGCCCGTGGTTACCGCGCGGCCCCACCGTTGCCAAGCCCGCACCCGCGCAGCGCGCCCGCACGAATCCGGTTTGCGCCCCGCCACCCCGCCCGGAAGATCGGCCGATCATGTTCTCCCCGGGGTCCCTCCGCTCACCGCTCACCAATGGCGCCACGCGCGTGCTCATGCTCGGCTCGGGCGAACTCGGCAAGGAGGTGGTCATCGAGCTGCAGCGCCTCGGCTGCGAGGTGATCGCCTGCGATCGCTACCAGCACGCCCCGGCCATGCAGGTGGCGCACCGTTGCCACGTCTTCCCCATGCTCGACGCCCAGACGCTGCGCCGCGTGGTCGCCGCCGAGCAGCCCGATCTCATCGTGCCCGAGATCGAGGCCATCGCCACCGATGCGCTCGTCGATCTCGAGCAGAACGGACAACGCGTGGTGCCGACCGCCCGCGCCGCCAAGCTCACCATGAACCGCGAGGGCATCCGCCGCCTCGCCGCCGAGGAGCTCAAGCTCCCGACCTCGCCGTACCGTTTCGTGGCGACGGAGGCCGAGGCCGCCGCGGCGGCCGCCGCGCTCGGGTTCCCCTGCGTGCTCAAGCCGATCATGTCGTCGAGCGGCCACGGCCAGAGCGTCGTGAAGTCCGCCGCCGACCTCCCGCGCTGCTGGAAGTACGCCCAGGAGGGCGCGCGCGCCGGCGCCGGCCGCTGCATCGTCGAGGGGTTCATTCGGTTCGACTACGAGATCACGATGCTCACGGTCTCCGCGAGCAACGGCATCCAGTGTTGCCCGCCCGTCGGCCACGTGCAGATCGACGGCGACTACCGCGAGAGCTGGCAGCCCTGCCCGATGAAGCCCGCCGCGCTCGCGCGCGCCGAGGAGATCGCGAAGACGGTCGTCGGCGCGCTCGGCGGCTGGGGCCTCTTCGGCGTCGAGTGTTTTGTGCGTGGCGACGAGGTCATCTTCAGCGAGGTGAGTCCGCGGCCGCACGACACCGGCCTGGTGACGATCGGTAGCCAGCAGTGGTCCGAGTTCGCCCTCCACGCCCGTGCCATCCTCGGCCTGCCCGTGCCGCCGATCCGGCTGCTGCGCCCGGCCTTCAGCGTCGCCCTGCTCGGCGAGGGCAACGGCACCCCGTCTTTCTCCGGCCTCGATCGCGCGCTCGCTGTGCCGGAGACACACCTGCGCCTCTTCGGCAAACCCGAGTGCCGCGGCCATCGCCGCCTCGGCGTCGTGGTCGCCACGGGTGAGACCGTCGAGGAGGCCCGCACCCGCGCCCGCGAATGCGCCGCCGCGGTGAAGATCACCGTCGAGTAGCTCCGGCAGGCCGCACCCCTCGCACCGCGCCTGCGGTCGTCTCGCCGGTACAGCTCGCTCGTGTCCAGACAATGGACTGGCCGCACACCGCGAGGCCACAGGTGTTCGGGCGCAGCGCCGCAGCTTGCTGGGGCCGCTTGGGCGGAGCGTGGCTGCGCCGGCGCGAGCCGTTCACAGCGCCGCCTTGATCGCGGCGATCTGGGCGGCGTAGCCGGCCTCGTCGAGCAGGCGTTTGTGGGCCGGCATCATCTCGAAGGTCGAGCCCCAGGAGGCGCCACCCTCGTATTTCGGCACGAGATGGAAGTGCAGGTGCGGCAGCTTGTCGGAATACGCGCCGTAGTTGATCTTCTTGGCGCCGGTGGCGGTCTTGATCGCCCGCGCCGCCCGTGCGACATCCTGCATGAACAGCGCCAGCTCGGCGGCCGGCAGCTCGAACAGCTCGTTCACATGGCCACGGTAGGCAACCACGCAGCGGCCGGGATGGGTCTGCTCACGGAACAGGTAGAGGGTCGAGGCGCCCAAGGGCGCGATCTCGAGCATCAGGTCGTGCAAGCGCTGGTCTTTGCGGCAGTAGAAGCAGTCCGGCAGTTCGCTCATGGCCGCCCCAGCCAAGCGGCCGGGCGGGCGAACGCAAGGCCCGCGCGCAGGCTCCGGGCTCCGCCGGCCGGCGCCGCGCCCGCTCAGTATCCAACGATCCCGCTCATCGCGCCGCCGGCTGCGCCGCGCCGACCGCCGCGAAGTGCACCCCGCCCACGCTCACCGCCTCGGCGGCACCCGGCATGACCACATTGTGTCCGCGCGCGAGCGCCAGCGCCGGATCGCCCGCCGGCGACAATCCCGCGGCGGCGCGCACCTCGGCGGCCACCGTCGGCGACAAACGCAGCGTCGTCAGGAAGTCGCTGTTCACGCAGATCGCCGGCACGCCGGAGGTGACCGTGAGACCCGGCGCGTTGCGCCGCGCCCAGTTCTCCAGACAGCCGACCAAAGCGGCATAGGGCAGCGCGGCATGCTGTTTCCAGTAGGCGATCTCCTCCACGAACGGCCCGCGCCCGATCACCCGTCGGTACGCCCGGTCGAGCACTGCCCGGTACTGCTCGTCGCGCTCCACCAGCGTGCGGCGCAGTCGTTCGACCTGCTCGGCGTAGGTGCCGTTGTCGGCGGCCAGCTGATCGGCGCCGCGCACCCCGGGTTCGTCTCCCAGCGCATCGCGCCAGGCGCGGTTGGCGACTCCGCGGCGCTCGCTCTCGGAGGCGGCGAGCTGTCGCCGATGACGGGCGAACAGATCGGCCATGCGGTCGCCCGCACAAGGTTCCCAGTCCCTCAGCTCGGCCGTCGTCGGCGCCCGGCCCAGCGCGAGGAAGAACGAGGCCGAGAGGCGCTCGGTCGCCTCCGTGGCGCCGACGGACACGACTGCAACCAAGGCCGCCGCGGCGACCACGAGGGGAAAACGAGGGAAGGGCATGGCGCGACAATGCGGCGGACCCCGCCGCCGACAACCCCTCCCGTTGTCGCAACAGTCGAACTGGCCTGCCAAGCGAAGTGCCGGACCAAAGACGGCTTGCCCCGCCGCCGGCGTTCGGCCATGGACTAATGCCGAGTGGCGGGCGTCCGGTCGACGAGCAGGATGGCCCGGTTCGGAGAAAAGGATCCCCTATGAAACGCCTCCTGGAAAAAGTGACCTCGGTCCTCCGGTCGGAGCCCCGCCCGGTGCCCGCGCGCCAACACAAGGCCGGGCACAAGGTGTTTGTGCGCATCGACGAGCCGCTGACGGCCGATCGCCGCCTGCGCAAGTACCAGAAGCCCCTGCATCAGGCCCTCATGCTCGCCCATCTCGGCCACGTCACCAGTGGCGGCTCCGTCCAGGGCACGGACGGCACGATCCACTGGATCAGCCTCGAGCTGCAGTTGCGCGACCTCGACGGCGCCCTGCACTTCGCCTGCGGCAAATTACGCGAACTCGGCGCCCCCACCCGTTCGACCGTGAAGTACCAGGAGGCCGGTTCCACGGTCGTCCGTCCGATCCGCTGAGCGGCGGCGCCGTTCCCCACGGGCCGCCCGTACTTACTCGCTCTTCGCGTTGCGAACCACAACGCGGCTGAGCAGCACCGCGAGACCGAAGACCACCAGCGCGCCGACCGCCCCGGCCGCCGCCGTCGCCACCCCCGCGTGGCCGATCCACGGGAAGACGTAGTCGGGCATCGGCGCCGGCGCCGCCGCGTGCGCCGCATGCTCGAAACCGAGCTTCGCCGCCACCGCCTCCAGCCCATCCGGCCACGGGCAGGCGAACGGCGCCGCAAACAATGCCACGCCCAGCGCCGCCAGCAGCCCGTACCGCACAAAGCCGCGCGCTCCGCCCTCCGCCGGCGCAGCCGCGCCTGTCGCGCCGCCGACCAGCTCAGGCCGCACCCGCGCCACCGCGGCGAACACCAGCGCGCTGATCGCCCCCTCGCCCAGTCCGATGAGCATGTGGATACCCGTCATCGCCGGCAACGCCACCGGCCAGGCCACCGTGCCCGACCACGCCAACTGGCCGGCACATGCCAACGCCGCCGCCACCGTCGAGCACCAGCCCGCGAACGCCAGCGCCGCCACCTGCCCCCGCAGCCCGGGGAGCAACCGGCTCACGCCGCGGAACACCGCCAGCCCCACGAACGGCGCTACCACCGCCATGTTGAACACGTTGGCCCCGAGCGCCGTGATGCCGCCGTCGGCGAAGAGCAGACACTGCGCGAGCAACACCGTCGTCATCACGATCACCGCCGCCGGCAGCCCGAGCAGGGCCGCGATCAGCGCGCCGCCGATCAGGTGTCCCGAGGTGCCGCCCGCGACCGGGAAGTTCACCATCTGCGCCGCGAAGACGAAGGCCGCGCCCAGCCCGAGCAACGGCACGCCTCGCGGCGGCAGCTCGCGTTTCGCCTGCCGCAACGCGAGCGCCAGCCCGCCCGCCGCCAGCGCCGCCGCCGTCACAGCGGTCTTCACGTCAACGAAGCCATCGGGAATATGCATCGCCCCGAGGCAAACGCTTCGTGGCCGCAGTGCAACCCGCCGTCGCCCAATTGGGGCTCGTCCCATCACGGCGCGCGCGGCATCCTCGCCGCCAACACCGCCGCCCATGCCCAGGAAGCCTCGCAAGGAATTCGCCACCCGCTTCAGCGCCTCGCTCCCGCCCCAGCTCATGCGCCAGCTCGACGCCATGGTCCGCGCCAAGGGCTACGACAACCGCTCGCTCGCCATCGCCGACATGATCCGCGCCCAGCTCGTCGAGCACGCCACGCAGCAGAGCGACTCGGCCGAGATCGCCGGCAGCATCACGCTCGTCTACGACCACCACAGCCACGGACTCCAGCACCTGCTCAACGACGTCCAGCACGACCACGGCGAGTACATCATCTCCACGCTCCACTGCCATCTCGACCACGACAACTGTCTCGAGATCATCGCCGTTCGCGGCCCCGCCGGCACAATCCGCCGGCTCGCCGACGAGCTCATCGGCGCCCGCGGCGTGAAGCACGGCAAGCTCGCGATCACCAGCACTGGCCGCGACCTGCCGGCCTGAGCCGCGCGGAATACTTTTCATCCGATTGCGGGAAAACTCGCTTCTTGGGTATTACGTATTTTTGCTTCGTAATATCCATTTCGTTTTTCCCCGCATGAGAACCTTCGCCCTCGCCTCCTTGCTTCTCGCGCCCGCCGCCGCGCTCGCGCAGTCGCCCGACTCCCCCGCCCTGGCCGGCGCCGCCGCCTCCGAACTCGTCGTGCTCGACGCCTTCCCCGTCGTCGAGACCCCGATCGTCGCCGCGACCGCCGTCGACTCGCTCGGCAGCAAGGTCACCACCATCTCCGCCACGCAGCTCGCTGCGCTCAACGCCACCGACCTCCAGTCCGCCCTGCGCGAGACCCCCGGCGTCGTCGTCACCCACCACAACGTCGTCGGCAGCTTCGGCGGCGGCGAGGGCGGCGCGGTCTTCATCCGCGGCATGGGTACGGCCCGCCCGGGCGCCGAGATCCAGCTCTCCATCGATGGCATCCCCAGCTACAACAGCGTCTGGACCCACCCGATCCTCGACATGCTCAGTGTCGACATCGCGCGCGACATCGCCGTCTACAAGGGCGCCCAGCCCGTCCTCTACGGCAACATGGCCTTCGCCGTCGTCGACCTCGACCCGAAGGCCCAGGAGCAGCCCGGCACCTCCGGCCGCCTCGCCCTCACCGCCGGCTCCTTCGGCACCTGGTCCGCGCTGGCCGAGGGCGGCACTCGTACCGAGTCCTTCGATGCTTACGCTCTCGCCAGCACCCGCCAGTCCGACGGCGCCCGCGCCGACTCCGACGGCCGTCTCCGCTCCTACTACACGCGCCTCGGCTGGACCTTCTCCCCACACTGGAACGCCCACGTCATCTACAACCGCACCGACAACTACGCGCAGGACCCCGGCCCCGACGCCGCCCTCGTCCCCGCCTCCCTGCTCTACACCAACGGCCGCTTCGCCGACGAGAACGACCTCCTCGTCGCCACCCTCGCCCACAAGTACGAGTCGGCCGAGGGCTACGTGAAGCCCTACTACTCCAGCGGCACCATGAACTGGACCGGCCAGTACAACACCACGACCAAGCGCAACACCGACGACACCATCACCGACTACGCCAACTACGGCGTGAAGACCCGCGAGACCGTCCGCCCCTGGACCGGCGCCGAGCTGCTCGGCGGCTTCGACCTCGACTTCATCACCGGCAAGTACCGCACCGTCACCAACGGCGTCGCCGCCGCCTTCCCTCAGAAGTTCGCCCGCCTCGTCCAGCCCTACGCCTCCTTCGCCCAGCTCTGGGAACTCGGCTCCGGCTGGTCCGTGAAACCCTCCGTCGGCGCGCGCTGGTTCGACCACAACCTCTTCGACGACGAGTTTGCCCCGCAGGCCGGCCTCGTCGTCGAGGGCGCCGGCTTCGAGTTTCACACCTCCGCCGCCCGCGGCGTGAACTACCCGGGCTTCTATGTCATGGCCTATCCTCCGGGCAACAACCTGCACCGCGAGCTCGAGGCCGAGAAGGTCGACCACTTCGAGATCGGCGTCAGCCGCCGCTTCGGTTCCCTCGTGAAGGCCGAGCTCACCTATTTCCGCGACCGCGGCACCGACCGCATCATCACCTCCTTCCCGCCCTATCCCGCCGTCTGGAAGAACCTCGCCCGCTACCGCACCGAGGGCGTCGAGGCCGCCGTCACCGTCACTCCGACACGCGACCTCTCCTTCTTCGGCGGCGTCACCACGATGAACACCACGCCCGACGACCTGCCCTACGCGCCCGAGTGGTCCGCCAGCGCCGGCGTCAACTGGCGCTTCGCGCAGCACTTCCGCCTCAGCGTCGACGGCCAGTACGTGGGTTCGCGCTACGTCACCTCCCGCGCCCGCGCCATCAACGCCCTCAACACCACGCGCCTCGACTCCTACGTGCTCCTCAACGCTCGCCTCGCCTACGAATTCTCGCTGCCCGCGTGGAAGCTCGCCGGCGAATGCTTCGTCGCCGGCGAAAACCTCGGCGACGCCGACTACGAGCAGCGCTACGGCTACCCGATGCCCGGCATCAACGGCACCTTCGGCGTCAGCCTGAAGTTCTAGGCAGTAGCCCGGGGCACCGCCCCGGACCGCATCCTTCGCCACTCCGCCATGCGCACCGCACGCCGTCACGCCTTCCTCGCACTTGCAGCGCTGCTTCTCGCACCGCTGGCCCAAGCCGCCGCCGAGCGCGCCGTCGTCGTCACCACGACCTCCGTGCTCGGCGCCGCCGCGCAAGCCGTGGGCGGCGAGGGCGTGGCCGTGGAGACGATCCTGCCGCCGGGCAGTTGCCCCGGCCACTTCGACCTCGAGCCCGCGCAAGTCCGCCGGCTCCTCTCCGCGACCGTATTCTTCCGGCACGAGTTCCAAGGTTTCCTCGATTCCCGCCTGCTCGCCAACGGCGTCGCCGCCGACCGCATCGTCGCCCTGCCGGCGCCCGGCGGGCTCTGCATCCCGGATACGTTCGCTACGCTCGCCCGCGAGGCGGCCGACGAACTCGCCGCCCGCCTGCCGGACGCCGCGCCCGCGATCCGCGCCCGCGCCGAAGCCCTCGCCGCCGAAGCGCAGTCCCGCGGCGCTGCACTCCGCGCCCGCGCCGCGCGCCTCCACGGCAAACCCGTCGCTGCCGCGCCACATCAGGCCGCGTTTCTGCGCTGGCTCGGCCTCGAGGTCGTCTGCGTCCTGCCGGGCGGCGACGATCCGGCGCCCGGCGTGATCTCCCGCGCGTTGGCCGAGATTCGCACCGCCGGCGCCCGGGCCGTCGTGGGCAATGTCCCCAGCGGCAGCCGCCTCCCCGCCGCCCTCGCCGAATCCGCCGCGCTCCCGCTCGCGATGTTCGACAACTTCCCGTCCTCCTGCACCCCCGCCGACTACTGGGCCATGCTCGACCGCAACGTCGACGCCCTGCTCGCCGCGTTCCCCGAGTGACCTCCGCCGCGCCCAACGTCGTCGAACTCGACCGCGTCGCCGTCCGCCACTCCGGCCGCGCGCTGCTGGAGGCCGTCTCGCTCGCGCTCCCCCGCGGCAGCTTCACCGCCATCCTCGGCCCCAACGGCGCCGGCAAGACCACGCTGCTCCGCCTGCTCGACGGCGAACTCGCGCCCACCGTCGGCACCCGCCGTATCCTCGGCTCCGATCCGACCGCCCTCGACTGGCGCGCCGCGGCCGCGTGGCGGTGCCGCATCGGCGTGATGCCCCAGCTCGCCGAACACGCCCCGCCCGTGCCGCTCTCCGTGCGCGAGGTCGTCGCCATCGCCCGCGTCGCCCAGCCCGCACCCGACGATGCCGTGCGTTGCCGCCGCTGGATCGAGCGCCTCGGCCTCTCCGCGCTCGCCGACCGGCCGTTCCAGCGCCTCTCCGGTGGCGAACAACGCCGCACGCACCTCGCCCGCGTCTTCGCGCAGGAGCCCGAGCTCGTGCTGCTCGACGAGCCCGCCGGCCACCTCGATTTCCCCGCGCAGGAATCCCTCGTCCGCCTGCTCCACGCGCTCTGGCGCGAGAGCGGCGCGACCATCGTGCTCGTCACGCACGACCTCCGCCACCTGCCGCCCGGCCTCTCGCACGTCGTGCTCCTGCGCGAGGGCCGAATCGTGCGACAGGGCGCACCCGAGGAGACGCTCACCGCCGCCGCGCTCGGCGAGACCTTCGGCCAGCCGGTCGAGGTGCTTCGGCACCGCGGACGCTGGACCGCCACCGCGGAGGTGCGCGATGCTTGAGCTCGAATTGAAGTGGTGGCTCGCGGCGGTCGCCGGCGGCGCGGGCTGCGGGCTCGCCGGTTTCCTCCTGCTCGCGCTGCAGGTGCCGTTCCTCGCCGTCTGCCTCGCGCACGCCGCGCTCGCCGGCGCGGTGCTCGGGCTGGCCGCGGGCTGGTCGCCGCCGGCCTGCGCCTTCGGCGGCGCGTTTCTCGCCGCCGCGTTGCTCGGCCCGCTCGCCGACCGCTCGCGGCTCTCCCGCGAGGCGATGGCGGGCGTGTTGTTCTCGCTCTCGCTCGGCCTGGCCTTCCTCGGCATCGGGATCATGGCGACACACCGCGGCGAGGCGCTCGGCCTCATGTGGGGCAACCTGCTCCTGCTGCGCTGGGGCGATGTCGCCGCGCTCGCCGGCGTGGCCGCCGCGGGCGGTTTCCTCGCCTGGCGTTTCCTCCCGCAGTTGCGCGCCGTGCTCTTCGACCGCCGCATCGCGCGCGCCAGCGGTCTGCCGGTCGCGGCCTTCACCTACGCGCTGCTCGCGTGGAGCGGGCTCGCCGTCGCCGTGAACCTCCAGGCCGTCGGCGGCCTCATGCTCTACAGCCTGCTGATCAACCCCGCCGCCGCCGCGCGCCAGTTGAGCGAACGCTTCGTGCCCGCGCTGCTGCTCTCCGTCGCGCTCTCGGTTGCCAGCGCCACCGGCGGGCTCGGCCTCGCCATCGCCTGCGAGTGGCCGGCGGGCGCCTGCATCGTGCTCGTCTCCAGCGTCCTCTTCGCCGCCGCCACCGCCGTGAAACTCCGCCGCTCCGCTTTCTGAACATGGCCTCCGACTCCACCTTCCGCCCCATCGCGCGCCCCGCCGCACCAGCGCCCGTCGTCCCCGCGCCGGCCCACCTCGACAAGAACGGCCTCTTCGACCACATCGCCCGCGAGCACGCCGGCTTCGCCTTCAAGCCCGACGACGAACCGAGGCTCGCCACCCTGCGCGCCCGCCTCGGCTCCGTCCGCGGCCAATGGATTACCGAGCCTGGTTGCGGCTCCGGCCACCTCACCGCCCACCTCGCCGACTGGGTCGGCCCGCTCGGCCAGGTCGTCGCCTTCGACCCCAGCGCCGGCATGATGGAGCGCACCCGCGCCCGCACCGCCGCGCTGCCGCAGGTCGCCACCCACCAGTCGACGCTCGAAGCGCTCGATCTGCCCGCGGGCAGGTTCGACGCCGTCGTCTGCTTCCGCGTGTGGCCACATTTCGACGACGACGACGCCGCGCTGGCCGTCGTCGCCCGCTGGCTCAAGCCCGGCGGCCGGCTGCTCATCGTGCACTGGGACGGCCGCGAGAAGCTCAACGCCATCCACGCCACGCACCACGCCGTCGTCGCCGACGTCTTCCCGCCCCGCGCCCACCTCGAATCCGCGCTCGCCCGCCACGGCTTCGCCCTCCGCACCTGGATCGACACCCCCGAGGAGATCTTCATCGAGGCAACGCACTGACCGCGCCGGCGACCGAGGTAGGGACGTTTCTCCGAAACGTCCGTCGGAACCTCCGATCTCAGCCCCCCCCCCCCAACCCCAGCTCCGCCATGTCCTGGTTCTTCGAACGCAGCCCCAAGATCGACCGCGCCCGGATGCACGCCCTCGTCGAGCGCGCCGCCCGCGAATGCCTCGCCCGCCTCTGCGCGCACCCGCGCATGGTCCTCCTGCTCCCGCCCGACATCACCCGCGCCCACAGCGGCGCCGGCCGGATCACCGAGCAGCTCTACGCGTTCTTCGCGCAGTCGGCCGAGGTCACCGTCATCCCCACGCTCGGCCAGCACGTGCCGCACACGCCCGAGCAGAACCGCTGGATGTTCGGCTCCATCCCCGAGTCGCGCATCCTCAAGCACGACTGGCGACGCGACGAGAAACGCCTCGGCGCCATCCCCGCCGACTACGTTGCCCAGATCACCGGCGGCCGCGCCGACTGGGAGATCCCCGTCGCGCTCAACCGCACGTTGCTCGAGGAGAACTGGGATCTCGTGATCAACGTCGGCCACGTCGTGCCGCACGAGGTGCTCGGTTTCGCCAACCACAACAAGAACTACTTCATCGGCCTGGGCGGGAAACAGATGATCTGCGCCTCGCACATGGCCGCCGCCTGCTGCGGCATCGAGAACAACCTCGGCTCCCTCGTCACCCCGCTGCGCCATTGCTACAACAAGGCCGAGAGCGAGTACCTCGGACGCCTGCCCGACGTCTACCTCCAGCTCACGATGGCCTACGACGCCGCCGGCGAGCTCGTCCACACCGGCTTCTACTGCGGCGACGACCTCGACACCTACCTGCTCGCCGCCAAGCAGTCGCGCGCGGAGAACATCACCGTCGTCCCGCCGCTCAAGAAGGTCGTCGCCGTCATGCAAGGCGACGAATTCTTCAGCACCTGGGTCGCCAACAAGGCCGTGTACCGCACCCGCAAGGCCATGGCCGACGGCGGCGAGCTGCTCATCATCGCCCCCGGCCTGAAGCGCTTCGGCGAACAGGACGAGGTCGACGCCATCATCCGCAAGTTCGGCTACTCCGGCACGCCCCGCATCATGGACGCCTGGAAGAAGCACGCCGAGCTGCAGGACCTCACGCACGCCACCGCGCACCTCATCCACGGCTCCTCCGAAGGCCGCTTCAAGATCACCTACGCCCCCGGCCACCTCTCCCGCGCCGAGATGGAGTCCGTGAACTTCGGTTACATGGATCTCGCCCAGGCCCTCGACCGCTACTCGCCCGCGAAGTTGAAGAACGGCTTCAACACCCTGCCCGACGGCGAGGAGGTCTACTTCATCAGCACCCCCTCCGCCGGCCTCTGGACGACCAAGGAGAAGCTCAACGCCTGAGCGCGAGCGCTTGCGCCTACCGCTCCGGCTTCGCCGAAGCCGGTCAGTTCCGCGAGTTCGCCCATGGCGAACTCAAGTAACCTCGTTCTCCCCGCACCATTTGGCCCTGTACTGCTCGTCCTGCCCGAGGGCAACAGAGCGGTCTGCTCCGCGATTGTGAGCGCCGTCATCCATGGGTGCGCGAGCTCAGCCGACCATAGGCTCCATCGGGTTGATGCCGCGAAGCCGCCCTCAGCGTCCCCCACAACGCCAAGTGCAGCGACAGCTCTCGCCTGGGACACACCACGACTCACCTCGATGAACCGTCGGGCGTCGAAGGATGATTCCGATCCCAACAGCGCCGGCCCAAAGCGGTGCGTTGACGCCCAGCACAGCTTGGTGAGAGCATCCCTTGTCGCGAGAACGCCCCTTGATGAACCATATCTCACATCTGCATCTGGAAGGTTTCCGCTCGATTCGCAGCGCCGACATCCCTTTGCGCCCACTCAACGTGCTCATAGGCGCCAATGGAGCGGGGAAGTCGAACCTCGTGGATTTCTTCCGGATGCTGAACTACGCGCTCTCGCGGGGCTTCCAGAACCCCTATTTGGTCGAACGCGGGCCGGCCTCCACAATTCTCCATTTCGGATCGAAGGTCACCGCAGCCGTGCGGGCTGAGCTCCGCTTCGAGACGGAGGCGGGCACCAATTATTACCGCTTCACGCTCGCCGACAGCGCGGGCGACCGACTCACCTTCACCAAGGAGGAAGTGCAGTTCCAGCGGACCGGTCTGCCTCGTCCCGCGCCGGCAGTCCCACTCATCAACTCGCCGAGCGACAACAGCGGTCTCACCGAGCTTTGGGCGGAGAACGACCCGACTGCGAAGTTTGCGAAGCGATTCCTCCAGCGCTGCCGTGTCTATCAGTTCCACGACACGAGTCTCACCTCGCATTTCCGCGACTTCGCCAACGTCGACGACAACGCCTACCTTTTCGCTGACGGCGGCAACTTGGCCGCCCTGTTGCTGTCGGTTCGCCAAGAGCACCCACAAGACTACGCAACCATCCGGCGCACTCTCACCAGTGTGCTCCCTTGGTTCGACGATTTCGTGCTCGAACCTCAAGGGCGTGGGAAAGTCCTGCTGCGTTGGCGCATGGCAGATAAAGGCGGTCATGAATTCGCCGCTGGCCAGCTCTCCGACGGCTCGTTGCGCATCATGGCGCTGATCACGCTGCTTTCATTGCCGAGCGAACTGCTGCCGCAAGCTGTCATTCTCGACGAGCCCGAACTGGGCCTCCATCCGGCGGCAGAAACAATCATCGCCGGGCTGATCAAGGACACTTCGCGGCGTTGCCAAGTGGTCCTCTCCACCCAGTCGGCGACCTTTCTCGACCACTTCTCCCCCGCGGACATCATCGTGGTGGAAACCGAGGACGGCCAAAGCCGCTTCATCCCGCAATCGGAGGAGACACTGCGACCATGGCTCGAACGTTACACACTCGGGCAGGCGTGGAGTAAAAACATCCTCGGGGGGCGTCCGTGACCAAACGCCTGCTGGTCTACTGCGAAGGGCAGACCGAGGAGCTCATCGTCAACCGGCTACTCCGCGCCCACTTGGGGCACCATGGAGTGTTGGTCGAGCGGAGACTGGCCGCTACTTCGCTCGAACCCGGCGGCCAGCGTGGCGGCTTCGTGAACTGGGAGGCCATCCAGTTCGACCTGCGGACCTGCTTCGCAACGGATCAGGATCCGAATCTCCGCTTCACGACACTGTTGGATGTCTACGCCATGCCCAAGGCGGTGCTTGCGCTCGCGGGCTACACTGCACCGGTGAGCGCCGTGGCACAGGTCGAGGCCGTCGAACAAGCCATTGAGAACGTCTTCGGTGAACCGCGTTTCAAAGCCTATCTGCAGCGCCATGAGTTGGAGGCGCTCGTGCTCGCCGATACCGCCGCACTGGAGCGCGTGTTCCATCGGCATGCAGCCGGTATCGGACAACTGCGAGCGGAGATCGCCAGTTTCAACAACCCCGAGGACATCAACCACGGGGCCAACACGCATCCCGCCGCCCGTTTGGAGCAGGCCATTCCGGGCTATTTCGATCTCAAGGACGCCAACGCCATGCAGGTGATCGCCGAGGCGGGACTCGATGCCGTTCGCCGCAGATGTCCCCGTTTCGACGCATGGCTCCGCACCTGGGAGCAATGGGGCCTCCAGCCATGAATCGGCCCAAGGCATCGCTCAATGCGCCAAGGGAGTAAGCCTGAAGCAGGCATCCGCGTGCGAGATCCATACATGAGCTCACTCTTCCAGCGGAAGCCGGAGATTGCATTACATGAAGCAGGACACGCTATCGCCTGTGTCGCAACTGGAGAGCGGGTGATAGGAGGGCGGGTGGAATCTCTTGGCCCGGCAGGGCACATCCAGCACGAGAATAGGCAACTGCCGTTGCGCGTACGCCGTTTCCAACAAATGGCCGGCCCAGTATGCCAGCTGTTGTTCGCTCCGTCTTCGATCAAAGACTCCTATCTTCAGTACCCGCTTTTCGCTGAATCTCACTTCAACGAACGAAGCTATTTCCGTACAGCCCAAGCAGGATTGGCCCGTGTTGGTTGGGGCGATGACCTAAACGATGCTTACGAGTCGATCGCTGCGGACCCCAAGGTCGCCATCCCAACAATCCGCGAACTGAGTGTGATCGAGACTGATGTGCACGGCTTCCTGAACAGCGAGGTCATCAAGGAAGCCGTAAAGGAACTCGCCACCCTCCTGCGGGATATGGGCGCCCTAGACGATACCGCTGTAGCTATGCTCAATTCGCGCCATGCCGAGTTCAGACCGTATGTGTCGGTAAGGATTCTCGGTGCTCTCGGCAACGATACATCGACCCAAACCGACTGAGAAAAGGCTAGGTACTGAGGTTTGCCGAAGGAGCCGGATTAAGGGAGAGGGCGGAGAGGGACGAAGGGGGGCAGGTCGTAAGGTGTTAAGTCGAGCACAGTCCAGCTCGCGGTCGTTCGGAACGCTTCCCGCTTCCCCCATTCACCATCCGATCTGAGCGACTCCGTCGTTCAGCTACGCCGAGCAGCGTTCATCAGCGTCGTCAGGGGCACGAACCCCTTTCACCCCAAAATCGTGCCGATCCGGACGGAGTGATTTAGCGCTAACAACTGCCCGCGAATGCTTTACGCGACACGGCGAGGCACCGTAAAAGTTTTTATGCTAAGGAACTGATCGGTCCGACCTTGGTCTTCGCGCACCGGCTTCAGGCCCAACCGCATCGCTGCTTTGAAACCTCTCGTAAGATAAAACGAGGTTTGAGCTTTCTTTGTTTTCCCAATCAGCTAGTTTGATTTTCAGGATATTGTTCTAATTTGGCTTCAACTAGCTCCAGAAACCCAATCAAGGCACTCGCAACCCTCCCGCGAGGGGTGCCGCTATCGAGCGAGACCCTCAAAGCAGTGGGCGTCTCTTCCGCTCTCGCATCCTACTACGTGCGCACCGGTTGGCTGACGCGGCTCGGCCGGGGGGTGTTCCTGTTCCCGAAGGACGAACTGGAAGCTGCCGCCACGGTACGATTCTTGGCGGAGCAGATGGCGGGTCTCCACGTCGGCGGGAAGACCGCGCTGGCTTGGCGTGGCGTACGGCACAACGTCGGTCCGCGCGAACGTCTGGTTCTCTGGGGAGACGAGGCCGGCCGGCTTCCCCCGTGGTTCACCGAGCGATTCCCGGCCCGCTATGTGTCACGTAACCTTTTCGCGAGCACACTTCCCAAGGACTTCGGCCTCCAACCCCTGCCGGAGGAGCCGGACGGCCCTCTCGTCTCGGTCCCCGAGCGAGCCTTGCTCGAGTTGCTCGCCGAAGTTGGCACCGAACAGGGACTGGAGGAAACGCGCAACCTCGTCGAAGGAGTCCGCTCCGTGCGCCTCGACGTGCTCGGCGTGCTGCTCCAGCACTGCCCCCGCGTGAAAGTCGTTCGGCTCTGCCTCAACCTCGCCGACGAACTGAACCTGCCCTGGGCCACGGAGGCGCGTTCCTTGACGGGCCCCCGTGGCCGGGGTCGCTGGGTCGGCCGAATGCCCGACGGCACCACCCTCATTCTCAAACCGTGATGGACAAGTTCTACGTCGACACCGTCCGACTGATGCTCGAAGTCGCTCCGGAGGTGTTCGCCTCCGGTCGCTTCGCGCTGAAAGGAGGCACGGCGATCAACCTCTTCGTCCAGGACATGCCACGCCTGTCCGTCGACATCGACGTCGTGTTTCTGCCGCATCGGCTGTCGCGGGAGGCCGCCCTCGCCGAAATCGCCAGCGAACTGGCGCAGATCCAATCCCGGCTCCAGCACCGCGGGATCAAAGCCGAGATCGCGAGCAGCAAGACCGGCGACGAAACCAAGATTCTCGCGCGCCGCGACCGAACCGAGGTCAAGGTTGAGATCAACTACGTCTTCCGCGGCACGCTGCTCCCGGTCGAACCGCGACCGCTCTCGAAAGTCGCCGGTGATCTGTTCACGACCGCACTCACGGTCCCGACGCTCGCGGTGGCCGAACTCTACGGAAGCAAACTCGTCGCCGCGCTCGACCGCCAGCATCCGCGGGACCTGTTCGACATCCACGGCATGTTCGAACGCTTCGGCCTGCGTCCCGAGTTCGTGGAATGCTTTGTCGGTTACATCGCCGGGCACAACCGCCCGGTGCATGAGGTGCTCGGCTCGCGGGATCTCGCGCTGGAGCGTCCCTTTGAGAACGAGTTCGCCGGCATGGAGCGCGATCCCGTCGCGCTCGGCACGCTCGAAGACGCTCGGCGGCGCCTCCGCCGCGAACTCGCCGCCGCCCTCACCGCCGATCACCGGCGATTTCTGCTCGGGCTTGTCGCCGGCAATCCGCCTTGGGCGGCGATGCGGTGCCCGCATCTGGCCGAACTCCCCGCGCTCCAGTGGAAGCTGCAGAACTTGGCGCGGCTAAGGAAGACCAACGCCGCCAAGTTCCAGGAACAGACCGACGCACTGAAGCGCGTCTTCGACGCCATCGCCTCCGTTTGAAGTCGAGAGCGACGCGCCCCACGTCCGTTCCGCGCCGAACTCGCCTTCTGAGGCAGGAAGATTCTCCGCAGCGTCCGCCTTTTCACACCAGCCGCCATACGCCCGTGGCGCCGCTCGCTTCCCGCTTCCCCCATTCACCATCCGATCTGAACGACTCCGTCGTTCAGCTACGCCGAGCACCGTTCATCAGCGTCGTCAGGGGCGCGAAAGACGCCCCCCGAACCACGTCGATCCGGATGGAGGGCCACAGAACCGTCGGAGCGCCGAGCCGACCACAAAGGGGTTCAGCCACAGCACAAACGCGACGCCGGAGGCCGCGCGGAGGCGGTGTACGTATTAGGTCCGGCAAATCTGACGTAACTTGACTCATCGTCCGTTATATCGGACGCTAAATGCCGTGAGCACTTCGCCCTCCCTGCCTCTCCCGGCCGCCCAGACTCTCCGGAAACTGGGTCGGGAACTGGCGTTGGCGCGACGGAAGCGGGGCATCTCGACCGACGACATGGCTGCCCGCCTCTTCGTGAGTCGGGACACGCTCTGGCGCATGGAACGAGGCGACCCGAAGGTCGCCATCGGTACCTTGGCGACCGCCACCTTCATCCTCCAGCTGCATGACCGGCTCGCCAACCTCGCGAGTCCCGGCAACGATCCGCTGGGGCTGAGCCTCGACGAAAAGCGCCTGCCCAAGCGCATCCGTCGCCCGAAGACATGAGCGTCGAGGTGCATATCGATTGGCAGAGCGCCACGCACCTGGTGGGGCGACTGCACACCGCGGAACGCAGCCCGGCGGCAACCTTCGAGTATGCCCGCGAGTGGCTGGCCCGTGCCGACACATTCTCCATCGACCCGACCGGTCTGCCGCTGGGGCCGGGCCCCGTCCATGGGGCCGCGTTGTTCGGCGCGCTGCAAGACTGCGGTCCCGACCGCTGGGGCCGGATCTTGGTCGAACGGGCGGTTCGCAAGCACGTCCTTGAGCGGAAGCCCTACCGCGACATCGACTATGTGCTCGCGCTCGACGATGCCGCCCGCATCGGCGCCCTTCGCTTCCGGACCGATCCCAACGGGCCATTCCAAGCCGCGACTGTCGGGACACTGCCACCCCTCGTGAGCTTGGCCGCATTGGTGCGGGCCGCAGACGCGATCCATGGTGAGACCGAAACGGCGGCCGATCTGCGCTTCCTGCTCGGTGCCGGCTCGCCCCTCGGGGGCGCCCGCCCCAAGTCGGCCATCACGCTCGCCGACGGCCGGCTCGCCATCGCGAAGTTCCCCAAACCCGACGATGTGCGCGACATTGCCGCCGGCGAAGTGCTCGCCCTCCACTTGGCAAAACAAGCCGGTGTTTCCGTGGCCGAATCCCGACTGGTCGGCGTCGGAGGCCGGAACGTATCGGTGATCACACGCTTCGATCGCGCGGGAGCCCGACGTTTGCCGTTTCTTTCCGCCAACAGCTTGCTGGGACTCCCGCCGGGAGAGCCCGGCGCCTACACGCTCCTCGCCGATGGCATCCGCCAGTTCGGCGCCGACGTGGCTGGCGACCTTCGCGAACTCTGGCGGCGACTGGTGTTCTCCCTGCTCGCGAGCAACTACGACGACCACTTCCGCAACCACGGCTTCCTGATGCACGCACCAGGCAAGTGGTCGCTCTCTCCAGCCTACGACGTGAATCCCGTCCCGGAGATCGAACGCGCCCAGATGCCGAAGACGGCCATCGCGGAGGATGGGGCCGACTCCAGCATCGAGGCCGCGTTGGCGGCTTCCGCCCGCTTCGGCCTCAAGCCCGCCGCGGCGAAGCGCATCGTGAGTGAAGTCCACGCTGTGGTGGCTGAGTGGCGCAAGATTGCGAAGAAGCTGCGCATCCCGGCGCGCACCATGGCCGCCTACGCCTCGGCCTTCGAGAATCCATTGATGGATGAGGCCGCGAAGATCCGCTGAGCCACTCCCCTGCTCGTGAACAACGATCACGCTTGAGAAGGCGTTACCCGGGAACGAGCGAAACTCCCTGCTCGCTACTTCGACTCCAGCTCCGCCGGGTGGGAGTCGAACTCCACGGTCTCTGCCCCTCCTCGGCGCAACTGCCGCGGAAGAGCGGCACACGTCGTGGGCCACCGAAAGCAGGAAACGAACCCGGCGTCCCCTCGTAGCACACGCCGCCCCGATTTGTCGGATTGACGCGCGCGCGTCGCGGCGCAGTCATGGCGGCGTTCTTTCCTTTTCTTCTCCGGCGCGGGGAAGGCCGTGCGAATCGGCCACAGTCGCGCTGCGGTAACGGGTCACGATGCTCCACCGTCCACGGTCACAGAACACGCGGGCGGGCACAGCCAATCCAAGGCACAAGCCACGGGTGAAGGCGGAGCGGAGGCCCGGACTTTGGGTAACGCGGTTCTACATTCTGCATTCGTAGATCTGCGTTCACCGAGTCCGGAGAACCCGAAGTCCGAACATCTGCACCGGAGTCGCCCAACCGCCGTCCCTCGCACGCATCCCGCGCGCGACACGGCCTTCATCGCCAGAATGAAGCCGCTCCTCCCGTCTCCCGGGCGCCCATGCGCGCCCGGCCCCTCGCGCCGTCTCCCGGCGCCCCGTCCATCCGCCTCCGGCTCTTTCCGCCGGTCGCTTTGTCGTGCGCTGCCGCTCGCCGTCGCCGCGCCCGCCCGGATGCACGGAGGCGCGTCATGCTCGCGCTGATCCCGTTTCTCGCCGCCGGCCAACTCACGGCGCAGTACCTCATCGCCTTCACGGTCGTGGCCGCGGCCGGCCTCGCCCTCGCGCGGCTGAAGATCCGCGGGGTGGGCGTCGGTGTGGCCGGCGTGCTCTTCGCCGGACTCGCGTGCGGACGCCTCGGACTCGAGGTCGACCCGCACGTGCTGGAGTTCGTGCGCGAGTTCGGCCTCATCCTCTTCGTCTTCTCGATCGGCCTCCAGCTCGGCCCCGGCTTTTTCGCCTCGCTGCGCCGCACCGGCCTGAAACTCAACCTGCTCGCCGCCGCCAACGTCCTGCTGGGCGTCGCCGCCGCGGTCGCGGTCTGGAAACTCGCCGCGCTCCCGCTCCCCGTCGCCGCCGGCCTGCTCTCCGGCGCGACCACCAACACCCCCAGCCTCGCCGCCGCCGCGCAGGCCCTCGCCGAGACCGGAGCCGACGCCGCCGCACTCGCCCAGCACGGCTCCGCCTACGCGCTGGCGTATCCGTTCGGCGTGTTCGGCGTGATCGCCGCCATGCTGCTCGCCCGGCGCTTCCTGCCGAAGGCCGGCGGCACCGCCGCCTCATCCGTGCCCGAGCCGACCGTGCTCGCCCGCAACCTCGTGGTCCGCAATCCCGCCCTCGCCGGCCGCCCGCTGGGCGAGGCCTTCCCCTCCGGCCGCGGCCTCACCGTCTCCCGGCTGCGCCATGCCGACACCACCGTCGTCCCCGCGCCCGGGCGCCAGCTCGCCTTGGGCGACATCCTCCTCGTCGTCGGCGAAACCGAAGCGCTGCAACAGGCCATGCTCCTCGCCGGCGGCGAGTCGCCCGTCGACCTGCGCGCCCACGACGGGCCGATCGTCAGTCGCCGTCTCATCGTCACCCACCGCGAGGCGATCGGCCGGTCCTTCGCCGCGCTCCAGCTGCAGGCCCGCTGCAACGTGGCCGCGACACGGCTCGCCCGGCACGGGCTCGAGTTCGTGCCCGAGCCCGAGCTGCGCGTGCAGTTCGGCGATGTCCTCACGCTCGTCGGCACCTCCGATGCCATCGCCGAGGCCGCCCGCCTGCTCGGCGACTCGCCCAAGGAGCTCGAGCACACCCGCGTGGGGCCGCTCTTCTTCGGCATCCTGCTCGGCGTGCTTGTCGGCCTGATCCCGATCGCGCTGCCCGGGCTGCCCGCGCCCGTGCGGCTCGGCCTGGCCGGCGGACCGCTCGTCGTCGCCATCCTGCTCGGACGCCTCGGCAGCCTCGGCCCGCTGGTCTGGTACGTGCCGGCCAACGCCTCCCTCGCCCTGCGCGAGATCGGCATCGTACTCTTCCTCGCCTGCGTGGGCCTGAAGTCCGGCGACGCCTTCTTCACCCACCTGCTCGACGGCAGCGGCCTCGCCTGGATGGGCCTCGCCGCCGCGATCACGTTCGTCCCCGTCGCGCTCACGGCCTGGTTCGCCCGCCGCCAAGTTGGCCTGCCGGTCGACGCCACCTGCGGCCTGCTCGCCGGCGCGATGACCGACCCGCCCGCGCTCGCCTTCGCCCAGCAGACCAACTCCGGCAACGGCACCGCCGTCGCCTACGCCACCGTCTACCCGCTCACCATGCTCCTGCGCGTGCTCTCCGCCCAGGTCCTCGTGTTCGTCCTCTCCTGACGCCCGCCCTCCAGCTCCCCTCGCCCTCCGTTCCCGATTCCCTGATCTCCACATTTCTCCTTCCGCCGTCCTCCACAGCCCCATTCCGCACTCCGCAATCCACCTTCCGAAAATCCCCAAACCCCGTCTCCGCCATGAACGTCCCGCCGCTTCACCTTCCGACTCCCGCCCAGGATCTCGCCGCCTACCTCCAGAGCACGCCCGGCCTGCCCGCCCTCATCCGCAAGCGCGACGGCCGCCGCGTGCCCTTCGAGGCCGCGCGCATCACCCGCGCCCTCGCCCGCGCCGGCGCCGCCACCGGCGAATACGACGACGCCGTCGCCCACCGCCTCACCGTGCGCGTCGTGAACCTCCTGCTCTGCACCGTCGCCGACACCGAGCCGTCCGTGGAGCAGGTGCAGGACATGGTCGAGGAGGTGCTGCTCGACTCGCCGTTCCGCCGGACCGGCCGCGCCCTCATCGTCTACCGCGACCAGCACAAACGCCTGCGCGAGATCACTGCCAAGCAGGACGTCGCCCTCATCGACGGCTACCTCAAACAGCTCGACTGGCAGGTGCGCGAGAACAGCAACATGAGCTACTCGCTCCAGGGCCTAAACAACTACCTCTCCTCCTCCGCCTCCCAGTCCTACTGGCTCAACGCCATCTACTCGCCCGACATCCGCGCCGCCCACGAGTCCGGCGACTTCCACCTCCACGACCTCAACCAGCTCTCGGTGTATTGCGTCGGTTGGGATCTTTACGACCTGCTCAACCAGGGTTTCTGCGGCGTTCCCGGCAAGATCGAGTCGAAGCCCGCCAAGCACCTCCGCACCGCCCTCGGCCAGATCATCAACTTCTTCTACACCCTCCAGGGCGAGGCCGCCGGCGCGCAGGCCTTCTCCAGCTTCGACACCCTCCTCGCGCCCTTCATCCGCTTCGACCACCTCTCCTACGCCCAGGTCAAGCAGGCGCTCCAGGAGTTCGTCTTCAACATCAACGTCCCCACCCGCGTCGGCTTCCAGACGCCGTTCACCAACGTCACCCTCGACCTCGTCTGCCCGCGCCACATGGCCGACCAGCCCGTCGTGCGCGGCGGCGCGCTCCAGCCCTTCAGCTACGGCCAGTTCCAGGAGGAGATGAACCTCTTCAACCGCGCCTTCTTCGAGGTCATGGCCGAGGGCGACGCCCACGGCCGCGTGTTCACCTTCCCGATTCCCACGATCAACCTCACGCCCGATTTCGACTGGGACAACGCCAACCTCGCCGGCCTCTGGGAGATGACCGGCCGCTACGGCATCCCGTACTTCTCCAACTTCATCAATTCCGACATGAAGCCGGAGGACGCCCGCTCGATGTGCTGCCGCCTGCGCATCGACAACACCCAGCTCGAGAAGCGCGGCGGCGGCCTCTTCGGCGCGCACCCGCTCACCGGCTCCGTCGGCGTCGTCACCATCAACCTCCCCCGCCTGGGCTACCTCGCCACGCAGGACCGCCCCGCCGCCCCCGGCGCCGACGCCCCGCTGGCCGAGCGCGAGGAGGCGTTCCGCGCCCGCCTCGTCCGCCTCATGGACACCGCGCGCGACAGCCTCGAGACCAAGCGCAAGTTCCTCGAACGCCTCACCGCCGCCGGCCTGTATCCGTACACCAGCCACTACCTGCGCCACATGTACGAGCGCTTCGGCTGCTACTGGAAGAACCACTTCAGCACCATCGGCCTGGTCGGCATGAGCGAGGCCTGCGTCAACCTCGGCCTCGGCACCATCGCCACCCCCGAGGGCGCGGCCTTCGCCGTGCGCACGCTCGACTTCATGCGCGAGCGCCTCGTCGCCTACCAGCAGGAGACCGGCAACCACTACAACCTCGAGGCCACCCCCGCCGAGGGCACCAGCTACCGCCTCGCCAAGAAGGACAAGGAGCGCTTCCCCGGCATCCTCGCCGCCAACGAGGAGGACGTCGCCCAGTCCGGCGCCAAGCCCTACTACACCAACTCCACCCAGCTCCCCGTCCAGACCACCGACGATCTCTTCGAGGCGCTCGACCATCAGGACAACCTCCAGACCCGCTACACCGGCGGCACCGTGCTCCACCTCTTCCTCGGCGAGCGCCTCGCCGACCCGCAGGCCGTGAAGACGCTCGTGCGCCGCATCGCCGCCGGCTACCGCCTGCCGTACTTCTCGCTCACGCCGACCTTCAGCGTGTGCCCGGAGCACGGTTACGTGGCCGGCGAACACTTCAAGTGCCCGCACTGCGGCCAAGCCAGCGAAGTGTACTCGCGCGTCGTCGGCTACCTGCGTCCCGTCCAGCAGTGGAACGAGGGCAAGCAAGCCGAGTACTCGCGCCGCCGCGTCTTCAAAGTTCCCGCCGTCCAGGCAGCCGAGACGGGCCTCCCCTTCCCCCGCGTCGCCGACCGGCCCGCCGAGCCGATCACCGCCAACGCGTGAAATGCCAGACTGTAGCGAGGATCGAGCAGTGGGCAGCGAGTAGATCGGCCCCACGCCTGCGGGTGGACCCGCTTGCCCCCAAGCGGGTCGAGCGCTCCGCCCACGGCGATCGCCATCAACGCCGCCGACTCCGCCCCTCCGATGGTGGGGCGGGCTTCACGCCCGCCATCCGCCTCGGCCCGCGTCCCCGCACCACTCTTTCCGCCATCCTCCGTCTCCTCGCTACTCGCTCCTCCCTCCTCGCTACTTCCCCTTCCATGCGCATCGGCGGCTACGTTCCCTGCTCCCTCAGCGACTTCCCCGGCAAACTTGCCGCGGTCGTCTTCACGCAGGGCTGCAACTGGCGCTGCCCGTGGTGCCACAACCCCGCCCTCGTCCACCCCGAACAATTCACGCTCCCGCTGCCCGTGCCCGAGATCCTCGCACGCCTCGCCCAACGCCGCGGCAAGCTCGACGGCGTGGTCGTCACCGGCGGCGAACCCACCCTCCAGCCCGGCCTCGCCAAGTTCCTCCACGCGGTGAAACGCCTCGGCTTCGCCACCAAGCTCGACACCAACGGCAGCAACCCCGCCCTCGTGCGCGCGCTGCTCGATGCCGACCTCGTCGACTTCGTCGCCATGGACCTGAAGGCTCCATGGTCCCGTTACGCCGAGGCCGCCGGCGTGCCGGTCGACACCACCGCCCTCGCCGAGACCGTCGCGCTCCTCCGCACCCGCGCCATCCCGCACCAACTCCGCACCACCAAGTGGCCCGGCCTCACCGACGCCGACTGCGCCGCCATCGCCCGCCTCGCCGCCGGCTCGCCCCACGTCTGGCAGGAGTACCGTCCGCCCAGCGCCGCCGGGCAAACGGTCGGAAGTCCGGACCATCCAAACACCACTGAAGCCAACGAGGAGAACGAAGCACCGCAGGACGGCACTCAGACCGTGATATGCCCCCGATGAACCCACGCACCGCAGGCATACGTCCTTCCTGTCTGTTTCTTCGCTCTCTTCGTTTCTTTCTGTCGCTCCTGAGCACTCCGCGCCGCGCATGATCGCCAAACGCAAAGACCGCATCTGCCCGCTCTGCGGACGACCCAACCGCTGCGGCGAAGCCGACCCCGCCATCCCCAACGGCGGCTGCTGGTGCTTCCATCGCTATTTCCCACCGGAGCTGCTCGCCCGCGTCCCAAAGACTTACCGCCGCAGCCCCTGCATCTGTCCCGACTGCCTCGCCGCCGCCCTCGCGCAGGCGAAGCCGCCGGACAGCTAACCCGTCCCCACGGCCCTCGCCGCGCCCCCGCCCGGGCGCGCCGGGCGGAGCTTTGCCCGTTTCCCACATCCAACCCATGAACACAGCATCACGTCTCCTCGTCGCCGGCCTCGCGTCGGCGGCCCTCTTCACCTCGGCGTCCGCCGCCGACTTCGCCCTCGGGGCTGAAACCGGCTACGCCAAACTGGCCGCCGCTGGCGTCGCCATGGACTTCGCCACGGTCGCCGATACCGGCGCCACCGCCGCCACGCCCTCCACTCGCGGCTGGGGCGCCGTCGGTTACGCCTACAACATCGGCACTACCGAGGTCACCTGGGCGCAGTACGCCGTCTTCCTCAACGACACGCGCTACGACTCGTACATGTTCGCCAGCACGCAGTCGCCGTATATCGGACTCTCCCGCAACGCCGACGGCACCGTGAACCTCCGCCTCGGTTGCGCCGACAAGGCCGTCAACGTCGTGCGCTACAGCGAAGCCGTCGCCTTCGCCAACTGGCTCGGCACCGGGAGCACCGCCACCGCCGGCGATTTCCGCCTGCCCACCGCCGACGAGTGGTACAAAGCCGCCTACCACGACCCGCGCGTCGACACGTTCCGGCTCTACGGCACCGGCGCCGACACACTCGCCGAAACCGATGCCTTCTACGGCTATCTCAGCGTCGGCCCGACCTCCGACTCCTATCCAACCGTCACCTACGGCACGGCCAACGGCTACGGCCTGTACGGCATGACCGGCGGCGTGGAGGAGTGGACCGGCACCGCGCAGAACGCCGCCGGCACCCGCCACTGGGCCCTCGGCGGCGCGTGGAACCTCACCGCCAACCAGCTCACCAACGCCCGCCTCAACAACCTCATCGACACCGCCGCCAACGACAAACTCGGCTTTCGCCTCGCCACCACGCTCACCGCCATCCCCGAGCCGAGCACCTACGCGCTCCTCGCCGGTTTGGGCGGGCTCGGCCTGGCCGTGCTCCGCCGCGTAATCGCCCGGCGGCGCCACTGACGCGTCGTCCAAGCCACCGACCAAGATGGACCCGCTTGTCGCCGAGCGGGTCGCTCCTTCACGCCGCTCACTCCGCCAACGGCCGCGTCGCCGCGACCCACTCGGCGACCGGCACGCCGCCCTGCAGGTGCTCGACGACGATGCGCTCGCAGCGCTCGGGCGTCACGCCGCCGTACCACACGCCTTCAGGATACACGACCAGCCACGGGCCGCCGCGGCAGACGCGCAGGCACGCGGCCTTGGTCCGCAGCACCGGGATGCCCGTCTCCTTCAGGCGGCGTTTCAACCAGTCCCACGTCTCCAGTCCCTCCGCAGTGCTGCAGCAGTCCGGCCCCACGCACAGGAAGACGTGGCGTCGCGCTTTCGCGAGTTTCATCGCGGCAAACGCGGCGTCGGTGGAGTTTCGATCGGAGGAAGGCATGGCGCGGCGGAAAGCCCTCTTCTAGTCCCTCGCGCGGGTTGTGGCAACCGCACCGCCGCCACGAGATCCTCTCCTGTTCCCGAGCCAAGCGCCGGGACCGGCGCGGCGGCGCCATTCCGCAGTCACGCCGCCGGAGTCGCCGCGTTCTTCTGCCGCTCGTACCACGCCTCGAACAACGCATCGATGCTCTCCTCGGCCTCGAAGTAGCGCCGTTCGAGCGCCTCGAAAAGCCGGTGCGCCTCGGCGCCGAGCAGCCGGAGCTGTTCGGCGCGCACCTGCGGCTCGGGCGACGGACCGCCGACGCCAAACTGCGCGTTGGCCTCCGCCGCGATGGCCGCCAGCTCGTGCGCCCCGATCGCCCGCAGCGCGGCGGGCGCATGGAAGGCGACATCGCCGCGCCGGCTCAGGTAGTATCCGGCGAACCCGTGGTTCGCGACGCCCGCGGCGAACTGCCACACCGTGGCGAGGATACGTTCGGCCTCGGTGAGGCCGGCAAATCCGGTCTTCCTGAGCTGGTCCATGGCGCGTTGGGCGGCGAGATCGACGATCATGGCGGGGCGGGTTGAGATGGCCGCAATCTAGCCCGCCCGCCCGCCCGCTCAATCGCCACCGGCAGGTTTCCGGTGCCAGGATCGTGACGTTTCCCCCTTCTCTCCGGCCGGCCGGCACTGCACCGCCCCCAATCCAGCCCGTGTTTTCAGGTTGGAGTCATCCGCACCGCCGGTGTCTGCTTCCGCCATGCACCCCACCGGATGGACCACCCCCGCCAGCGCCGCCGTGCCGCGAGCCTGATCCACCGGGCCCGATGATGTTCGCCGTCCTCGAGACCATCCTGATCGCGACCGCGCTCTTCGCGGCCACCAACGCCGACGACCTCGTGTTGCTCATCGTGTTCTTCGCGCAACCGGGCTGCCGGCCTCGCCGGGTGATGTTCGGCGCCGTGGTCGGCCTCGCCGCGCTCACCGGCGCGAGTTTCGCCGCAGCCTGGCTCGCCCTCGCCGCCCCGGCCGACTGGCTGCCCTGGCTCGGGCTCGCCCCGCTCTACCTCGGACTGCGTTGGCTCGTCCGCCCCCGCCACGACGAGTCGCCCGCCGGGGCCGCCTCGTGGCAGACCGTCGCGCTGGTGACGGTCGCCAACGGGGCCGACAATCTCGGGGCCTACATCCCCGTCTTCGCCAACCAGAGCTTCGCCGAGAAAGTGGTCACCGCGGCGACGTTCGCCGTGCTCGCCTTCGGCCTCTGCGCCCTCGCGTGGGTGGCGGTGCGCCATCCGACCTGGGGGCCGCACGTCCAGCGCTGGTCCGCCCGGCTCGGTCCGTTCGTCCTCATCGCCATCGGGCTCTGGATCGTCGCGCAACATCCGGTCTTCGGCTTGGGGCGCTGAGCACCGCAGCTGCCCGGTTGCGCGGTTGCCAAAGTCCGCGAAATTCCGGATCCTCGGCCGCTTGTCCTCCGCGTCACCAGTCCAGCCGCCCGCCGCGCAGGCCCACCGTCACCGTAGCTTGGCTCTGTTGCTCGCTGCACTCGCCGCGCTCGGGCCATTCTCGACCGACACCTACCTGCCCTCACTGCAGGAGATCGGCCGGCAGTTCGGCGTCGCGCCGGTGCTCGTCCAGCAGAGCCTCACCGCCTACATGGTGCCGTTCGCGATCATGACGCTCTGGCACGGGGCCATCTCCGATGCGCTCGGCCGGCGGCGGCCGACGATCGTGCTGCTCGCCGGCTTCGCCGGGGCGTCGATCGGCTGCATGTGCTCGTGGGATCTCGGCTCGCTGATGTTCTTCCGCGCCCTGCAGGGCATGACGGCCGGAGCCGGCATGGTCATCGGCCGGGCGATCGTGCGCGATGTCTTCGACGGCGCCGAGGCGCGCCGCATGATGAGCCAGGTGGCGATCATGTTCGCGGTGGCGCCGGCGGTCGGCCCCGTCATTGGCGGCTGGTTGCACGTGTGGTTCGGCTGGCGCTCGGTGTTCGCCTTCCTCGCCCTGTTCGCCGCCGCATTGTGCTGGTGGTGCCTGCGGGCGTTGCCGGAAACGCTGTCGGCCGAGAAACGCCAGTCGCTGCACCCGCGCCCGCTGCTTCACGGCTACTGGCAATGCCTGCGCTCGGCCCCCTTCGTCGCCCTCGTGCTGGCCATCACGCTGAACTTCGCTGCCACGTTCACCTACATCGTCTCGGCGCCGGCCTTCGTCATCGGCCAGCTGCACCGCAGCGAGACGGAGTTCATCTGGCTCTTCGCCCCGGTCACCGCGGGCATCTTCCTCGGCGCCCATCTCTCCGGCTACCTCGCCGGGAAACTGAGCAGCCGCCGCACCGTGGCGCTCGCCTACGGCATCATGGCCACCGCCGCGTTGGCCAACGTCACCTTCCACGCCCTGCACGCCCCGGCCCTCCCGTGGAGCGTGCTCCCGCTGGCGCTCTACGGCATCGGCACATCGCTTTCGATGCCCTGCCTCACGCTCCTGGCGCTCGATCTCTTCCCCGAGCGCCGCGGGCTGGCCGCCTCGTGCCAGGCCTTCGCCCAGAGCGGCGGCAACGCCATCGTCACCGCCATCCTCGCACCGCTGCTGTGGGGCTCGGCGCTCTCGCTTTCGCTGGGTATGCTCGCGCTGATGACAGCCGGCGCGCTCGCATTTCTCGCGTACACGCTCCTGCACCGGCGCCCCCACGGCCGCGCCGCGGCGTGAACCCACGGCGGGGTCCGTCGGTCTCGACCCACGCCCGCCTCGCCGCCACCATGGGGCCCCATCGCTCCGGGCTCCCTCAAGTCCGCGCTCCACAATCCGATACCGAGCGGATATCAACAGCCTGCAACCGTACGCCGCACGCCTCGTGCCCGCCCCCGCCGCCGCCAAACCCATGCACATCACGTCCACGCGCCACCCCCGCGCCCTCGTCCTGGCCTTGTCCGGCCGTCTCGACGCCCTTGCGGCGGAACCGGCCCAACAATCCATCTTGGAGCAACTCGGCGAGCACGCCCGCGTCGTCCTCGACCTGCAGGACGTGGACTACCTGAGCAGCGCCGGCATCCGCGTCCTGCTCGTTGTCGCCAAGACCGTGGGACGCCGCGCCGACAGCCTGTTCTGCGTCGCCCGGCCGTCGCCCGTCGTCCGCCGCATCCTGTGCGACAGCGGCCTCGACACCTGCCTGGGCCTGACCGACGACCTCGCCGCGGTGGCCGACTGAGGCTTTCGCCATGCCACCCCTGCCCCGTCTCCTCGGCCGCGCCGGAGTGGCGCTCGGCCTGTTCCTCCTCGGCGGCCCGGCCCGCGCCGCCGCTCCGGCCGGGGAGCCGCCGCCACCCGCCGCCGCCCCCACCCCCATGACGTTGGTGCTGCTCTGGCACCACCAAGCCCAGTTCGCCGGCTACTACATGGCGCTCGAGCAGGGCTTCTACCGGCGCGAGGGGCTCGAGCTGGAGATCCGCCGCGGCGGGCCCGATGTCGCGCCCTGCGACGAGCTCGCCGCCGGCCGCGCCGATTTCTGCGTCGCCATGCTACCCACGGCGATCACCCAACGCGCGGCGGGCGTGCCGCTCGTCCTGCTCGCCCAGGTGGTCAACCGCAGCAACTTCGCGCTCGTCGCCTGGAAACATCCCGCCGCCGCCCCCGCGGCGACCATCGCCCGGCCGGCCGACCTCGACGGCCGCCGCGTCAGCCTGTGGGAGGGCGACCTGCGCCTGCCCTACCTGACGTTCTTCGGCACACAGGCCATCGAGCCCGAGATCGTCCCCCAGTACTACGCGCCCTCGCTCTTCATCCATCGCGGCGTCGAGGCCTGCGCCGTGATGCGCTACAACGAGTACCACCGCCTCATGCAGAACGGCGTGCGACCCGACGCCCTCACCGTCTTCAACCTCTGGGAACACGGCGTCGTCCTGCCCGAGGACGGCCTCTACGCCCTCGAGCGGACCTGGCGCGACCACCCCGAACGGTGCCGCGCCTTCGCCCGCGCCTCGCTCGAGGGCTGGCGCTACGCCCGCGCCCACCCGGAGGAGACGCTCGATGTCGTGATGCGCCACATCGCCCGGGACAACCTGCCGACCAACCGCCCACACATGCACTGGATGCTCCGCGAAATCCTGCGCTCGATCTTCCCCGAGGGGGGCGACGCGTGGGCGTTCGGTCAACTCGCCCCGGAGGCCTACGCCAAGACCGTCGCTCTCGTGCAGTACGGCGGCACGCTCAGCGCCGCCCCCGCGTTCGACGAACTCGCCACCCCGGAGGCCCGCCATGTCGCCCCGTGAAACCTCCCTGGTCTGGCGCCTCGCCGGCCTGATCCTCGGCGGCGCGGGCCTGGTCCTGCTCGCCGTCCTCTTCGTCAGCCACTCCGCCCAACGCCGCATCCTCACCGACGAACAGAACGCCCGCTCCGATGCCCTGGCCCTCGCCGCCGCCAACCACATCGAGGCGCAGCTCGGCCGCGCCGAGACCGCCGTCCAGTCCGCCGCCACCGCATGGCTCCTCCTGCCCCGCGACCGGCACGCCGCCACCGAGCTGATCGAACGCACCCTCCAGGCCCAGCCCCAGCTCTTCGGCATGGCCGTCGCCCTGCCCGCCGCGGACGCCTCGGCCGGCTACCGCATCCTGTATGGTTTCCGTGAACACGGCTCCATCCGCGTGGCCGACCGCGAGCACCCGGAGAGCGACTACATGGAGGATTGGTACTACCTGCCCTTCCAGCTCAAGCGCCCGGTCTGGAGCGAACCCTACTTCGACCCCGTCTCGCAGGCCCGCATGGTCACCTACTCCGCGCCGGTGCTGCGCGGTGGCCAGGTGGTCGCCGTGCTCACCGGCGACCTCCCCATCGACTGGCTGCACCGCCTGCTCGGCCAGCTCACCCTCGAGGAGGGCAGCTCCGCGGTCCTCCTCTCCAAGCAGGGCTTCTTCATCGCCCACCCCGATCGCCGCGTCGAGATGCGCGAGACCGTCTTCAGCCTCGCCGAATCTCTCCCCGACGCCGCCGCCGGCGCCGAACTCCAGGAACTCGGCTGGTCCATGCTGCGCGACGAGCCCGGCCGCCGTTTCTACCATCGCCCGATCGACGGCCGCCGCGCCCACATCAACCACCGCCCGATCTCCTCGGTGGGCTGGTCCATGGGCATCATTGTCCCCGAGGACCGAATGCTCGCCGCCCTCAACCGCCAGACCCGCGTCAACCTCCTCGTCGGAGCCGGCGGCCTGCTGCTGCTCGCCCTCGCCGCCGTGCCCACCGCCTACTCGATCGCGCGTCCCCTGCGCCGCCTCGCCCGCGTCGCCCTCCATCTCGCCGCCGGCCAGTTCGACACCCCCCTGCCCCCCGTGCGCCGCCTCGACGAGGTCGGCCGCCTCACCGAGTCCTTCGGCTGGATGCGCACCGAGCTGCGCGACTACATCGCCCGCCTCACCACCACCACCGCCGCCAAGGAGAAGATCGCCAGCGAGCTCGCCATCGCCCACCAGATCCAGCTCGGCATCGTCCCCAAGCTTTTCCCGCCCTTCCCGAACCGCCGCGACCTCGACCTCTACGCCTGCCTCGAGCCCGCCAAGGAGGTCGGCGGCGACCTCTACGACTTCGCCCTCCTCGACGCCGACCACCTCTACGTCGCCATCGGCGACGTCTCCGGCAAGGGCGTCCCGGCCTCCCTCCTCATGGCCGTCGGCAAGACGCTCCTCAAGTCCACCATCCAGGCCGTCCGCGACCCCGCCCGCGCCCTGGTCATGGTCAACAACGAGCTCTCCGAGAACAACGACACCTGCATGTTCATCACCGCCTTCTGCGGTATCCTGAACCTGCGCACCGGCGACCTCGCCTACGCCAACGCCGGCCACAACCCGCCCCTCGTCCTCCGCTCCTCCGGCGCCGTCGACCTCCTCCGCTCCAAGCCCGGCCCCGCGCTCGCCGCCCTCCCCGGCAGCCGCTACCTCAACCAGGCCGTCCGCCTCGCCGGCGGCGACGCCCTCCTGCTTTACACCGACGGCGTCACCGAGGCCATGAATCCCGCCAACGCCATGTTCGACGAGTCCCGCCTCGTCGACCTCGCCGGCCGCGGGCGCGCCCAGCGCATGCGCCCGCTCATCGAGTCCATCGTCGCCGCCGTCCACGCCCACGCCGCCGGCACCGAGCAGTCCGACGACATCACCCTGCTCGCCCTGCGGGTCGCCGAGTATCCGGATGCCAATACCACCGGGCCCGCCCGCGCCCCCGACGCCGCCCTCGACCTGCGCAACCGCAAGGACGACCTCTCCCTCCTCGTCGCCTGGATCGAGTCCCTCGGCGAGGCCTCCGCCTGGCCCGCCCCGCTCGTCGTCAACCTCAACCTCGCCCTCGAGGAGTGGTTCGTGAACGTCGTCTCCTACGCCTTCGCCGACTCCGCCGAGCACACCGTCCGCTTCCGCCTCTGGCACGAGGGCGAGCTCCTCCGCCTCGAGATCGAGGACGACGGCCGTCCCTTCGATCCGACCCTCCACGTCCAGGCCGACACCGCCGCCGGCCTCGACCAACGCCAGATCGGCGGCCTCGGTATCCATTTCATCCGGCGCACCATGGCCGGCATGGCCTACCGCCGCCGGGGCGACCGCAACATCCTCACCCTCACCGCGCGCCTCGCCGCGCCCACCGCTTCCTAGACCATGCTCCGCTGCCTCAAACACCTCTGGCTCGGCCTCGCGCTCATCGCCGCCGCCTCCGGCATCCTGCTCAGCTCCGACATCGGCCGCCGCCAGAAAGCCGCCCCCTCGCCCGCGCGCATCCCGCGCGTCGCCCTCTTCCAGTTCGTCTCCACCGCCCTCATCGACGACACCGCCAAAGGCGTCGTCGACGGCCTCGCCGCCGCCGGCTTCGTCGAGGGCAAGACCATCCAGCTCGCGCGCTTCAACGCCTCCGGCGACTACGCCACCGCCACCGCCATCGCCAAGGACCTCGCCGCCGGCGGCTACGACCAGATCGTCACCGTCAGCACCCCGGCCCTACAGGCGATGGCCGCCGCCAACCGCGACGGCAAGACCCCGCACGTCTTCGGCGCCGTCACCGATCCCTACGGCTCCGGCGTCGCCATCGCCGGCCCCGCGCCCGACCAGCACCCCGCCCACCTCGTCGGCATCGGCACCTTCCAGCCCGTCGCCAACCTCTTCCGCCTCGCCCGCCGGATGAACCCGCAGCTGCGCCGCGTCGGCGTCGTCTGGAACCCCGCCGAGCACAACTCCGAGGCCTGCGTCCTCCAGGCCCGCGCCGTCTGCACCGAGCTCGGCCTCGAGCTCGCCGAGGCCAACGCCGGCAACACCTCCGAGGTCCCCGAGGCCATCCGCTCCGTCCTCGCCCGCGAGGTCGACGCCGTCTGGATCGGCGGCGACACCGTCGTCAACGCCTCCACCGGTTCCGTCGTCTCCATCGCCAAGACCGCCGGCGTCCCCGTCTTCACCAACGACCCCACCGACACCGCCCGCGGCGCGCTCTTCTCGCTCGGCGCCTCGTATCCCGATGTCGGACGCACCATCGGCGCGCTCTCCGCCAAGCTCCTCCGCGGCACCGACCCGCGCACCATCGGCGTCGATAACGTCGTCCCCGAGCGCCTCACGATCAACACCGACGTCCTCGCCGCCTTCGCCCCCGCTTGGTCCGCCTCGCCGGAGTTGTTGGCCCGCGCCGCCGCAACCGCGCAACCCGCGGTTACCGCCGCCGCCCCGGTTGCCGCGAAGCCCGAACCGGGCCGCACCTACAAGGTCGACCTCGTCTACATGTCGCCGCACAAGCTCTTCGACGAGGCGATCGCCGGCGTGCGCAAGGCCCTCGCCGAGCGGGGTTTTATCGAGGGAAAGAATCTCCGCCTCTCCATCGCCCACGCCAACGGCGACCCGTCGATCCTCCAGCAGATCGCCGCCAACGTCGGCTCGTCCGAGTCCGACCTCATCGTCGCGCTGTCGACTCCCGCGTTGGCCGCGGTCGCCGGCCGCGTGAAGGACAAGCCGGTCGTCTTCGCCATCGTCACCGAGCCCGTCGGCGCCGGCGCCGGCCGGTCCTTCACCGACCACCAGCCCAACGTCACCGGCGCGGTCGCGCCCGCGCCGCTCGAGGGCGGCTTCGCCTGGCTGCTCAAGCTCTACCCGGGGATCCGCAAGATCGGCATGATCTACACCCCCTCCGAACCCAACGTCATGACGGAGGTGCGCATCGCCGAGGAGTTCGCGCAGAAGTACGGCTTCCGGCTCGTGCGCCGCCCGGCCAACAACCCCAACGAGGTCCCCGAGGCGCTCACCGCCGTCTTCGCCGAGGGCATCGACGCGTTCTTCCTCGCCGGCGACAACGCCATCATGGCCGCCGAGCCGCTCATCGTCTCCACCTGCCGGAGGCACGGCGTCCCCCTGCTCGCCGACGACGAGTCCGGCATGGGCACCGGTGCGCTGCTGGCCTGCGGCATCAGCCCCGAGGGCAACGGCCATTTCGGCGGCCTGCTCGCCGCGCGCGTGCTCCTCGGCGAGGATCCCGCGAAGATCCCCTTCGCCCCGTCGCCGGAGTCCGAGCTCCCGGTCGATTTCGCCGCCGCCGCGCAACTCGGGCTCGTCTTCCCACCGGAGCTTCTCCGCGAGGCCCACATCTTCCACCACGTCGCCACTCGCCTCGGCGGCCGCCCCGCCCGCATCGCCCTCGTCAGCCTCGTCCAGGCGCACTCCCTAGAGCTCGCCGAGCAGGGCCTCCTCCGCGGCCTCGCCCAGTCCGGCCTCGTCGAAGGCACGGACTTCGTCCTCCAGCGCTACAACGCCCAGGGCGAGATCGCCCTGCTCCCCCAGCTCTTCGACTCCGCCCTCGCCACCGTGCCCGACCTCGTCCTCACCGTCAGCACCCCGGCCCTCGTCGCCGGTGCCCGGAAAGTGAAGACCGTCCCGCTCGTCTTCAGCGTCGGCAGCGACCCCGCCAAGCTCGGCCTCTTCGCGGACGGCCGACCCGCCAACATCACCGGCGTCCACGACGACCCGCCCATGGACAAACTGCTCGACCTGGCCGCCGCCCACCGGCCCGGCCTGGCCGCCGTCGGCACCGTCTTCAACCCCGCCGAGCCCAACTCCATGATCTCGGTCGAGCGGCTCCGCGCCGTCTGCCGCGAGCGCCGCCTCACCCTCCACGAGGCGACCGTTTCCAACGTCTCCGAACTTTCCCTCGCCGCCCAGTCCCTCGTCCAGCGCGGCGCCCAGGCGCTCCTCACCTCGGCCGACAACCTCGTCGGCTCCGGCTTCCCCGTCCTCGCGCGCACCGCCCGCGACGCCGGCGTCCCGCTCTTCACCTCCGAGCCCGCCCAAGTCTCCCAAGGCGCCACCGGCGCTGTCGGCGACGACTACGAGGAATGGGGCGCGCAGTCCGGCCGCCTCGCCGCCAAGGTCCTCGCCGGTGTCGCCCCGGCCGCTCTCCCGCTCGAGGTCACCGCCGTCCAGCGCACCGTCGCCCCCGAGCCGCCCGCCCCGGCGTCTCCTGCCGCCCACGTCACCCCGCCGCCCGCCGCGCCCACCCGGCCCTGGCAGGTCCGCATCGTCGCCTTCAACGACACCACCATGTCCGAGCAGTGCGTCCAGGGCCTCAAGGACGGCCTCGTCCGCGGCGGCCTCGTCGAGGGCCGCGACTTTGCCCTCAAGGTCCTCAACGCCCAGGGCGACATGTCCACCCTCTCCAGCATCGTCGGCTCCGTCCGCTCCGAGCAGGTCGACCTCCTCCTCGTCGTCACCACCAACGCCCTCCAGACCGCCATCCGCCAGGCCGGCGACCTCCCGATCGTCTTCACCGGCGTGGCCGACGCCATCCGTGCCGGTGCCGGGAAGTCGGAGACGGATCATCTCCCCAACGTCACCGGCATCACCACCCGCTCCGCCTTCGAGGACATGACCGCGCTCGTCCGCGAACTCATCCCCGGTGTCCGCCGCGTGGGCACGCTCTTCACGCCCTCCGAGCTCAACAGCGTCCTCTACAAGGACTGGTTCGGCGAGGTCCTGAAGCGCCAGGGCATCGAGCTCGTCGCCGTCCCCGTCACCGGCAGCGCCGAGACTTCGGAGGCCATCGACGCCCTCTGCCGCCAGCAGCTCGATGTCGTCTGCCAGATCGCCGACAACACCACACGCCCCGGCTTCGGCCTGATCGTGCGCAAGGCCACCGAGGCCCGCCTGCCCGTCTTCTGCTTCGAGACCAACCACGTGCAGACCGGCGCCACCCTCGCCCTCGCCCGCGACTACTACGACGCGAGCGTCGAGGCCGGCCAGGTCGCCGTGCGCATCCTCCGCGGCGATTCCCCGGCGAACATCCCCTTCGCCAACACCCGCAGCGAGACGCTCACCGTCAGCCCCGCCGCCGCCGCCAAGGTCGGCCTCGCGATCCCCGAGTCCGTCCTCGCCCGCGCCAAGATCTTCACCCCCGCCGAGCCCGCCCGCAAACCGTGAGTGCGGCGCACTCGTGCAACCGTCTCTGCCCTTCAATGAAACTCACCACCACCGCCTACCCGGACCGGCTTGAGATCAAGGCCGAGGGCCGGCTCGACGCCGCCTGGGCCGAGCACTTCCTCGAAGCCACCCGCCGCGCCGTGCGCGAGGGCCACCACCAGCTCCGCCTCGACGCCTCCGCCCTCGAGTACCTCAGCTCCGCCGGCATCCGCTCGCTGCTGCAGACCCACCGGGAGGTCGCCGCCGTGCGCGGCTCCTTCAAGATCGTCCGCGCCGCCGATTTCATCGTGCAGACGCTGCGCATGTCCGGCTTCGACTCCCTGCTCGCCCTCGACGAGGGCACCGCCGCGCAGGCCGACACCGCCAAGCCCCAGCCCGCCGCCCCGCCGCCCGCCGGCTGGACGACCGCCGGTGCCGCCATCGAGACGTATCCGATCCCCAGCGCCGCCGCACCGCTGCGCGCCTCGCGCCCCGGTAACTGGAAAACGTGGACGCCCATGGATGTCGCCTCCTGCCGCGAGGTCGAGTTCGGCGCCGATCACACCGCGCTCGGCATCGGTTCCCCCGGCCAGGGCGACGAGCCCGCCGCCCACTTCGGCGACTTCCTCTCCGTCGCCGGCTGCACCGCCTTCCTCCCGGGCGATGGCAGCGAAGCGCCCGACTACCTGGTCGGCACCGGCAATTTCGTCCCGAAGCTCCGCGTGGCCGACGCCCTGCGCGCCACCGGCGCCTTCACCCACCTCCTCCGTTTCCAACCCGCCGACGGCGGCAAACCGCTCACCCTCGACCGCCTCCTCGAAGGCGCCTTCGCCACCACCGGCTCGAAGAGCGTCGCCGTCGTCGTCCTCGCCGAGGTCGACGGCCTTGTCGGGTTGTCCTGGGCACGCTCGCCCGGCCTCATCGCCGCCGACACCGCCGCCGCCGAGTTCCCCGCCGTGCGCGAGTGGCTGGCCTTCTCCGGCGAGCGCGTCCACGAGGGCGAGCTCGCCCTCGTCGTCGCCTTCGCCTGCTCCGCGCCGTTGCAGGGCGTGACGCTTCCCGCACTGCCCTCGCACCCCGGCTGGTATGCGCACGCGCACGCCGCCGTCTTCCCCTTCAGCCCGCTGCCCAACGGCGCGATCGACCTCGCCCCCACCGTCCAGCAGCTCTTCTCCACCGCCGCGCCGCGGGCCCTCCTCCACCTCGTCGAGGACGACCGCCCCGCGCTCGGCCTCGGCCGCAGCGCCTTCATCCGCGGCGCCTGCTGGTGCGCCCCCGTCCACTTCACCTCGGAGGACCTCTCATGACGCTCGTTATCGGCGCCTTCACCATCGGCTTCATCCTCTCGCTGCTCGCGCTGGGCATGCTCATCAGCTTCCGCATCCAGCGTTACTGCGACATCACCGTCGACGGCTCGATCACCCTCGGCGCCGCCACCGCCGCCGTGCTGCTCGTGCACGGCTGGCCGCCGTGGGCCGCCACCCTCGTCGCCTGCGGAGCCGGCGCCCTCGCCGGCGCCGTCACCGCCCTGCTCCACACCAAGTTCCGCATCCAGGAACTCCTGTCGGGCATCCTCACCATGACGGCCCTCTACTCGATCAACCTCCGCGTCATGGGCCGCAGCAACGTCCCGCTGCTCGACGTCCCCTCCCTCGCCGACGGCCCCGAGAAACTTCTCCGCCGCCTCGCCGGTGCCGAGTCCCTCGGCATCCTCGGCTGGTCCGTCCCCACACGCGACGTCGCGATGCTGCTCACCGTCTTCGTCGCGGTGGCCGCCGTCGCCGTCGCGCTGCGTTTCTTCCTCCTCACCCACCTCGGCACGATCATCCGCGCCGCCGGCGAGAACGCCCAGATGGCCCGCGCCCAGGGCGCCGACGACAAGCGCATGCTCGTCTTCGGCCTCGCCGTCTCCAACGCCCTCGTCGCCCTCGCCGGCGCAATGCTCGCCCAGTACCAAGGTTTCGCCGACGTCCAGATGGGCATCGGCATGATGGTCTGGGGACTCGCCAGCATCATCATCGGCGAGGCGCTCACCGGCAAGGGCAGCCCCGGCATGGCCATCGTCGGCGCCATCATGGGCACGA
>JAEWNN010000075.1 GCA_023457035.1 Verrucomicrobiota bacterium | reverse complement strand
CGCCGGCTCCGAAGGTATTCGATGCGGCGGTCGCCTCTCTTCGCGCGATGGGCTACACGCTTCGCTCTGCCAAGACCGCGGCTGGGGTGATCGAAGCTTACGGCCGCCTCGGCATCGACGACAGCTTTCGCGAATCCAGCCAGCACAACTGTCGTGTCACGATTACGGAAACGCCCGACGGCGCGGCTGATGTGCGGATCGAAGTGCGTGAGCAGATGGAGGAGCGCACCGGCGCCGGCCTCATGCGCCAGAGCGAGCGGGTGCTACCGCGCGGCGGAGTGCACGAGCGTTTCTTTGCGGAGGTGCAGGCGCGGTTGTAGCCGGCCCCCGACCCTACGGAAAATGACACGGCCCGAGCGATCGGGCTCGGGCCGCGAAGAGAAGGACGGATGGGCTCGCGTGACCGTCAACGCCGGAGGCGGCGACGCAGCAGTATCCCGCCGAGCAACACACCGGCTCCGATCAGACCGTAGGTCGAAGGCTCCGGCACCGCGTCGGGGGGGGCGGCCCCGGCGGGCAGGTCGATGGCGCCGACCACGAGGCTGAGGGCATCCGTCAACGGATCGTAGGTCTGGATCTGGAGGTTGTTGATCCCGGGGGCGAGGTAGGGGTCGAGGGCGAACGTCATCTCGTCCCACAACGCACCGCGGTGGCCGGGGTCTGTGCCAAGTGCACCCTGCCAGTTCGGACCTTCCGGAATGATCAGCGACCCATTGAGGTAGAGCGCCTCGTCGAGGCCGAAGTCCTGGCCGTCGGATACGGTCAGCCGGAGGTTTGCCGCTCCGCCGCTGTAGTTCACCCCGTTGAGGGCTACGCTCCAGCCGGAGGGGTCGAAGGCACTCTGAACGTTGGAGTCGTTGCCGTTGAACAGCACGAGGTCCCGGTTGTCGGAGTCGATGCCGTTGTCGTAGGTCACATAGAGGGAGGCACCGTTGATCTCGGCGTCCGGCTTGATGAAGTTGGCGAGGGAGTAGGTCCCGTCGCCGGTGACCCACGCGGTGACGTTGGCGCGGTAGGCCTGGCTGTTGAGGAAACCCCAGTTGTTGTTCTGGGAGATGCCGATGTTCACGCCGGTGATGGCGTTGCCATTGAACACCACGGAGGCGTTGGCGAGGGGATCGGCGGAGTTGGTCGGCCCGTGCCAGAACAGGTAGGCACCGGTGACGGTTCCGGCGGTGCCGGAGAGGGCGAGCGTCCCGGAGCCGACGCCGCGCATGGCGCCGGTGCCGACGGAGGTCCAGTCGGTGTCGTAAACAGTCGAGAAATACGAGAAGGCGGCGAAGGCTCGGGTGCCGAGGGCGAGAGCGAGGGCCGCAGGGAGGAGGGTGCGTCGAATGGTCATGGTGTTGGCGGTTGCGTATGTGCGGCCGGAGGTGGGACGACCATGGCCAGACTAGCAGGATACGGGCGCCAACCCACTAGGGGAGACCCTGATTCGCGTACCGAGGCTCTGCCCACGGAAGGCGGAGCGCGACCGTGTCAGGTCTGCGGATCCAGATCCGGCGTCGCGGCGGGCAGCAGGACGCCGAGGAGGCCGCCGCTCTTGGCGCCGGCGGTGATGCGCCGGCGGATCTCGTGGAGTTGGCGCCGGTGGACCCGCAGATGCGCCACACTCAGGCAGTGCCAGCGATGGAGATCGAGGTCGCCGAAGAGCGGGTGCGGACAGACGCCAGCGGTGGCGGGCCCGAGCTCCGTCTGCACGAGGCGAGGGTAGTCGCGGGCGAGCGCGCGCAGCGCCGCCACCGTCTCGACGCCCCGGGCGCCGCGCGGGCGCATCGCCTTGCGGTCGAAGGCGGCGGGCGGCGTCTGGCCGCGGCTGAGGAAGACGAGGGTGCCTCCGATCGCCTCCCCGACCAGCACCACGTGCTCGACGACCATCGCCGCGGACCAATCGCGCTCGTCGTCCTCGAGTCCGAGCATCGGGGGAATGGTGACGCGACGCACGAAGTCGTCCGGCGAAAACATCCCGCAGAGCTCCTCGATGCGCCGGATCTCCACCTGGAAATCGCGGGTGGCGCGGTCGAACGAGGTGGTGCGGCAATAGGCCGGGAACGTGACGTTGCGGGCGACAAAATCCTGGATCCGTGGCAGGCCGGAGGCCGGGCCGTCGGATTCGCTCGGGAGATGGCCGGAATCGCTCATGCGGGCGGTGTGGACGCTAGGCCTGAGCAGGATTTTGGCCAGCCCGGAGGCGGCGGGCGCGATCACACGGGGGGCGTTGCTTCGCCCGATGTTCTGCGGGGCCGATTCCCGGTCGGTACCGCGGTGTTGTCGGCGCGAGGGACCGGCGCGCGGCGGTAGCCGCGGACCGCACCGTCACTCGCGGACGTCGGCCGGGGCGTCCTTCGGGAGCTTGTTGTCGGTGCAGAGCACGAGCACCGGGGTCTTTGTCTTCACGGTGACCTCGACCTCCTTGAACGCTTTTGCCGGCACGCTCTCGAAGGCTTCGCCCATGGTCTCCACCGGCAGTTTGCGGCCGCGGCGGGTGGCATTGAAATCGTAGGCCGCCTTGTGCACGCGCTCCTGCAACGAGAGCGGACTGGCCTCCTCGGGAATCTGGAGCACCCAGCCGGCGAACTCCTGCTCGGGCATCTGGCCGTCGGGATCGGAGACGAGGATCACGAACTGTTTCTTCTGGGCCGGCGGCTTCTCGTCCTCGGCGGCGGCTGCCTCCTCGGTGACCTTGTTGATCTGCTCGAGGATGCGCCGCATGACGGCGGGCTCCAGCTGGTTTTGCCGGAGGATGTCGGCGACTTTGGCGATATCGATTTTGGCCATGGCGAGGAGTTGGAGCGCTTGTTTCAACGGCGCAATCCGCCGGGAGCCAGCTGGAAATTGCCGGGCGCTGCGGGGGCGCCCAATTGTCGCCGTGCAACGGAGCGGCCCGCTTGGGGCTTGCGGGAACCCGGTGGGCGTTGTTCAGGTCTTGGGTTTGTCGGCAATGAACTCACGAATTCTCTCGGGTGGGGTGGTTGTTGCGCTGCTCGGGTTGGGCGGGTGCACGACCGGCAATCAAGTCTGGCCCACCGGCACGCTCGCGCCGGTGGAGGCGGCGGTCGGGGTCGCGCGCGTGCGGATCGAGTCGCGTCCGAGCGGTGCGCTGGTCACGGTCGCCGGGCGGGTCGTCGGGCACACGCCGCTGTACGTGGAGGTGCCCGTCACGCGGCACGGTTTCTTTCCCGACAAGTTCGTCGTGACTGCACGGTTTCTCGCCGAGGACCAGAGTTACGGGCCGGTCGGCGTGCGCGCGGGCTTCGGCGTGCTCGACAAGGTGCCGGCGGGGATCGTGTTCACCCCGGATACGTTCTGGCCGGTGCGGCCGTGAGGGCCACGGGACGCCGCTACCGCGGGCGCAACCCGTAGCGGGCGTCGAGCGTGCGGCGGGCCGCCTCGGGCTGGGCGGTGTAGTAGGCTTTCCAGCCGGGGCAGAACCTGATGTGCCAGCGCCAGACCCGGCCGAGCAGGGACCGCGGGTGGGCGTCGTACTTCGCCCGCCAGGCGCAGTGTTCGCAGTTGTGCGTGGACATAGAGTACGGGTCAGCTGCGGCGGGTGAGATCGCGCACGGTGGTCTCGACGCCGGCGAGGTCGGGCAGTTCCTTGGCGCCGCGGGCGCCGAGCTCGGTGAACTTGCGCGCGCCGGGGAGCAGCGACCCCTCGAAGGAGCCGACGGCCTTGTTGTAGGCGGCGGTGGCCTGTTCGAGACCGCGGCCGGCCTTCTCGAGGTGTTCGCCGAAGACGACGATGCGGTCGTAGAGTTCGCGGCCGAGCTGGGCGATCTCCTCGGCGTTGCGCGACACCGCCTCCTGGCGCCAGCCGTAGGCCGCGGCCTTGAGCAGTGCGACGAGGGTCGAGGGCGTGGCGAGCAGCACCCGGTTGTTGATGCCGCGGTCGACGATGGCCGGATCCGCCTCGAGGGCGGCGGCGAGGAACTGGTCGCCCGGGAGAAAGAGCACGACGAACTCGGGCGAGGGCGTGAACTGCTCCCAGTAGGCGCGGGCGGCGAGCGCGTCGATGTGGCCGCGGACTTTGGCGGCGTGCTCGGCGAGCTTGGCGGTGCGGACGGCCGGGGCGGACGCGGCGGCGGCCTCGCGAAACGCCTCGGTGGGCGCCTTGGCGTCGACGGCGATGATCTGGCCGCGGGGCAGACGCACGACGAGGTCGGGGCGCTGGCCGCCGGAGACCTCCTGCTCGGAGAAGTCGCAGTTCTCGACCATGCCGGCGAGTTCGACCACGCGGCGCAGCTGGAGCTCGCCCCACGTGCCCGCTGTCCGGGTACCGCTGAGCGCGGTGGAGAGGCGGGTGGTCTCGATCTGGAGCGTGCCTTGCGCGGCGGCGAGGGACTTGAGCTGCTCGGAGAGGGCGGAGTAGGCGGAGGTGCGCGTCTTCTCGATCTCGCCGATGCGGACGTCGACCTTCTCGAGCGACTCGCGGATGGGTTTCACGAGGGCGTCGATGGCCTGCTGCCGCTGGGCGAGATCGCCTTTGGCACCCTCCTGGAACTGGGCGAGGGCGGATTTGGCGAGGTCGAGGAAGGTCTGGTTGTTGCCCTTGAGGGCTTCGGCGGAGAGCGCCTTGAACTCGGTGGTGAGGCGGGCCTGTGCCTCCTGCAGGACCGCCAGCTTCTCGGCGGCGGCCTGGCGTTCGGAGTCGAGCGTCGCGCGCAGGGCGGCGGCGGCGGATTCGCGCTCGGCGGCGAGAGCGCGGAGGCGGTCGAGCTCGGCCCGGGCGGCGTCGAGCGCGGTGCGGGCCTCGGCGAGCTGGGCCTCGGTGTCCACCAGGCGGACACGCAGGGCGGATTCGCGGGCGCGGAGGTAGAGCCAGGCGACGAGAGCGCCGAGGGCGGAACCGAGAAGGAGGGCGAGCCAGTCCACGGGGCGAGAACAGGGTCTTGCCGGGCCGGAGGCGACTCCGAAAACGGGAGGCAACGGCCTCGTCGTGGTGCGATCACGGCCGGGTTCCGGGGGGGGGGACGCAGACCGGCGCCCCGCGGCGGGGCGTGCTCAGTTGCCGGACGCGCTGTCGGCGGCGAGCGGATCGGTGTCGAACTGCGGGGCGGCGGCGCGTTCGGCGGGCAGGAAGAGGGTCATCGTCGTGCCCTTGCCCGGCTGCGTGGCGACGCGGATGCAGCCGCGGGCGGAGCGCACGAGGCGGGCGACGATCGAGAGCCCGAGCCCGGTGCCGCGGCCGGGGGCCTTGGTGGTGAAATAGGTCTCGAAGATGCGCGGCAGCACCGGTGGCGGAATCCCGCATCCCTGGTCGGAGACGGAGAGGGCGACGAGGGGGGCGGTGTTCGCGAGCGACTCGAGGCCGAAGTGGCGGAGCGCGGGGCCGTTCTCGAGGGAGGAGACGGGCAGGGGGCGCGGGAGCAGCTCGGCGGCGATGCGGATCGTCTGCGGTGTATCGGTGCTCTGGAGGGCGTTGACGGCGAGATTGAGCAGGGCCTGGAGCAGCTCCGTGGACTGGAGACTGGTGACGGCGTCCGCGGCGAGCTGGTCGACGACGAGCAGGTTGCCCCGGAGCGCGGGGTGGTTGCGCAGGAGTTGCTCGAGGTCGGTGAGGACCTGGTTGACGGGGATGCGCTGCGGGCCGCGGCCGAGCCGGCTCATGAAGCGCAGGTAGCGCGCGGAGATCTCGCAGCAGGTGTTGACCTGCTTGCCGATGGTCTGGAGGTGTTGGCGGAACTCCTGGAGCGGCGGGCCCTCGAGGCGCTGGGTCTCGTCGAGTTGGCGATGAAGGACGTCGACGAAGCCCGCGATGATGGCGAGCGGGTTGTTGATGTCGTGGATGACGCCGGCGTAGATCTCGTTGGCGGTGCGGGTCATCTCCTCGCGGGAGAAGGCTTCGTGCAGCTGGTCGGTGAGGGTCTTGAGCCGCTCGCTGTTGGCCTCGATGGTGTTGGTGGCGCAGCGCAGGCGGTGGGCGCGCCCGACGGCGTCGCGGATGCTGCGCAGGTCGAAGGGTTTGCTGAGGTAGTCGCAGGCGCCGTGGCGCATGGCGAGCTTGGCGGTGTCGAGCGTCTCCTGCGCGGTGAGCAGGATGACCTCGATACGCGGATCCGTCTCCTTGATGCGCTGGAGCAGATCCAGGCCGTTGTCCCGGCCGATGTGCAGGTCGAGCACGGCGACGTGCACGGCGTGGTCGTGGACAAACTCGATGGCGGCGGCACTGCTCTCGAAGGCGTGGACGCTGAACTGGCTCTTGAATACCATGCGCAGGGCGGTGCGCGGCCCCTCCTCGTCGTCGACGACGAGCATGGTAGGGAGGGGCGATTCGGTATCCATGGGGTGGGCTGAGGAGAACCCCCTAAGGATGGGGAGGCAAGACTGGGCTTGCCGGTTTCTTGTCGCCGTGGACTGGAGGGCCGCGGAGGGGGGGCGCGGCCCTGCGAGCGCTCAGCCCCGGGTGAAAATCTCCGCGATGATGTCCTCGAGCGGGACTTCCTGGATGGTGAGGTCCTCGACCGGTCCGGCGGCGAGGATCTCCTGGAAGACGGGGACGACGGCCTCGGACGGGGCGTGGATGCGCAGGGCGCCGTCGTCGTCGGGCTCGAGCGTGCCGACGGAGGGGTGCCAGTCGCGGGGCCAACCGGCGGCGGCGGGGCGGAAGCGGATGATGCGCTGGCGGCCCTCGGCGGCGTTGAGGGTGTCGATGGCGCCGTCGTGGATCTTGCGGCCCTTGTGGATCACGATCACGCGCTCGCACAGCTCCTTGATGTCGGCCATGTAGTGGCTGGTGAGCAGGATGGTGACCTTGTGGCGCCGGTTGTAGTCGGCGAGGAACCGGCGCACGGCGCGCTGGCTGACGACATCGAGCCCGATGGTGGGTTCGTCGAGGAAGAGGACGCGCGGGCGGTGGAGCAGGGCGGCGATGAGCTCCATCTTCATGCGTTCGCCCAACGAGAGTTCGCGAACCATCGTGTTGAGCTTGTCGGCGACTTGGAGCAGCTCGACGAGTTCGTCGAGGGTGGCTTGGAACTGCGCCTTGGGCAGGCCGTAGATGTGGCGCAGCAGGTGGAAGGATTCGAGGGCCGGCAGGTCCCACCAGAGCTGGTTCTTCTGGCCGAGCACGAGGGCGAAGAGCCGGCGGTATTCGTTGCGTCGTTCCGTGGGATCGTAACCGCCCACGCGGGCGCGGCCGGAGGTGGGGAAGATGAGGCCGGAGAGCATCTTCAGCGTCGTGGTCTTGCCGGCGCCGTTGGGGCCGAGAAACCCGACCAGCTCGCCCTCGGCGATGGTGAAGCTGATGTCGTTGGCGGCGGCGAGCTCCTCGAAGTCGCGCCGGAACAGCCCCTTCACGCCGCCCCAGAAACCGGGCTGCTTCTTGTACGTGCGGAAAACGCGGGTGAGGTGCTCGACTTCGATCATGCGCGGCGGAGTCAAACGGGTTTCCCCCGCGTGGCAAAGCGAACCTCCGCGGGGTGCGGCGTGCCGCGGCGGTTTTCGTCGTGGCGTTTCGGATCAAAGCGGCGATGCTGCCGGCGCCACCCGGCGCACCGCCATGATTCTCCCGAAAGGCAAGGAGTTCACCCCCGCCCAACTCGCCGCGGCGACCGCGATCGTCGCGGAGTTCGGCTGCCGCCTCCAGCCGATCGTCGGTGCCGTACGCTCGATCTACGCGATCGTGGGCGACGAGCGTGACGAGCTGATGATCAACCGGCTGGAGGGCCTGCCGTACGTGGACCGCGTCGACCGGATCCAGTCGCCGTTCAAGCTGATGGATGCGCGCTCCGACCTTGCGCACCACCGCATCCGCATCGGGGGCACGACGCTCGGCCGCGAGCTGTTCGTCATCGCCGGCCAATGCACGATCGACCCGAAGAATCCGAATCTCTTCTACGAGACGGCCGCGGCGGTGAAGGAGGCCGGGGCCCAGGCGTTGCGCGGCGGGGTGTGGAAACCGCGCACCAACCCCTATGCGTTCCAGGGCGACGACCAGTCGCTGGAGATCCTCATGGAGGCCTCGCGGCGCACCGGCCTGCCCGTGGATGCCGAGGTGATGAACGACCACCAGCTGCGCCTGGCGCTCGGCGCCGGCGTGCACACCATCCAGGTCGGCGCGCGCAACGCCCTCAACTACTCGCTGCTCCAGCAGATCGGCCGCGCCATCGCCGGCCGCGACACCGCGGTGCTGCTCAAGCGCAGCCTGCACATGGGCCCGATCGCCGAGTTCATCTCCGCCGCCGAGTACGTGGTGAGCTTCGGCAACCCCAACGTCATCCTCTGCCCGCGCGGCACCGCGCCCGCTCCGGATGGATACCGCAACAATCCCGACGAGTGCATCGTGCCGCTGCTCAAGGAGCGCACCTGGGCGCCGGTGGTCGTCGATCCGTCGCACTCCGTGGGCCGGGCGAGCTACGTGCCGGCGGCGGCCTTGGCGGCGATCGCCTACGGAGCCGACGGGCTCTGCCTCGAATGCCACGTGGCGCCGAGCCAGGGCATCGGCGACGACCCGAAACAGGCGATCACGCCCGAGGTGCTGAAGACGCTGATCGGGAAGGCGCGCCAGCTCTGGACCCTGGTGCGCAGCTGAGGACTGCGGTGGCTGGAGCACGATCGGCGCCCTCCGTGGCAACTCGCCGGGCGGTTGGTTCAACGCACATCATCGCCCCGCCGGTCCCGGCGCGCGTCTCCCGACTCTCGTCCCTCGACCGAATCTTGTCTCCTCAGCCGAAGACGACCGGGTTGTTCCGGAAGCGCTCGCTGAGGTTGGCGAAGGGCACCTGGGCGCTGAGCCAGGCGGGGTTGGCGCGGATCTGCTCCATCGAGAGCGTGGTGTTGTTGCAGAGCAGAAAAGCGTCGGGGGCGATCTTCAGCAGGGCGTCGAACTGCGTGCCGGTGGCGGCGCGGGCGAAATCGAAGTCGCCGGGTTCGTGTGCGCGGTCGGCGGCCTCACGGCGCAGCGGGGCCACATCGCGGGCGAAGACGGCGAGGCATTCCTGGTGGCGCGGGCCTTCGTAGCGCTCGACGGTCGCATTCCCGGAGCCGAGGCGGACGACGACCCACTCGTCGAAGAGCGGGCGGCCGTAGAGTTCGGACATGCGCGCCATGGTGGCGGCGATGGTCGAAAAGGCGTCGGTGGGGGTCATGGCCGAAAGTTGTGGCGGCTGGCGGGCGGCTGCCAAGCGCCGTCTGGCGGCGGCGGCGAAATGACGGTTTTTTCCCGGCGACGCCGGCGGGCTTGGGAAACTCCGGCCGTGTGCCGTTCGGGAGGGGGAGGCCCGCACCCCGCGCGGCCATCCAACCCAAGGTTCCGCACATGAAAGTTCCAGGACTCCGCAGCGATTACGAGCAGGTCGGTGGTCTCGTGTTTTTCGGACGCATGCTCGACAAGATCCGCCTCAAGGCGGCCGGCACGCTTCCGCCTGACTACTACACCGGCACCGCCAACCGCACGCACTTCGACGCCCGCTGCTGCACGTTCTTGCGGCTCGACTACGAGCGCCTCGTCGCCCGCGTGCTCCAAGGCGGGACCGACGCCGAGATCCTCGAGTGGTGCTACGCGAACTTCTACCGGCCCAGCGCCGACGAGATCGAGATCTGGAACGGTTTCATGACGAAGCGCGGCTGGCGCGACTCCGGCAGTGCGGAGCTCGAGCAGGCGAAACGGGACCGCGGGTTCGGCGATCGGCCGGACCTGCAGACGTGGTTCGATCTGCACCGCGCCGAGGAGGCGTAGCGCGAGACGCGCGAATGGGGCGGGAAGGGCTCCGGCCGGCGAGGGCCCGTGCATTTGCTCGCCTCGGGAGGGCGGTGTCGCCAGAACGCTGCGGCGCTGCGGCCGAACCTCGGTGGTTCGGTCGCGGCGCCGCCCCGTCTCCCATGAAGAAAACCAAACCGCTCCAGTTCCCGGAAAAGCGCGTCTACGCCAAGGGCCGCCCGGTCCGCCGCTACAAGAAGAACCCGATCGTCACCGCCGACATGGTGCCGTTCTCCTGCCGCGGCATCTTCAACAGCTCGGTCGTGAAACACGACGGCCGCTACGTGATGGTCCTGCGTTGCGAGGGGTACAACTTCTACAACTTCTTCTGCCTCGCCGAGTCCAAGAACGGGTACGACGGCTGGAAGATCGGCAACGTCATCCCGATGCCCGACGATCCGGAGTACCGCAAGTATGCCCGCGTGCAGTACGACCCGCGCCTCACGAAGATCGGCGACACCTACCACATGACGTTCTGCTGCCACGGGTCCGACGCCCGCATGGGCCACATGACGTCGAAGGACATGAAGACCTTCAAGTGGGAGGGCTTCATCACCGGCACCGGTTTCCGCAACACCGTGCTCTTCCCCGAGACGATCGGCGGGCTCTACACCGCGCTCGAGCGGCCGAACGCCCTCGGCGAGATCTGGGTCACGCGCTCGCCCGACCTGAAGTTCTGGGGCCAGTCCAGTCTGCTCATGGACAAGGGCCGCTGCTCGTTCGGCTGGGGCAAGATCGGTCCCTGCGGCACGCCGATCCGCACGAAGGCCGGCTGGCTGATCATCTTCCACGCCGTTTCCGTGGTGTGCGAGTACGAGTTCCTCTACCACGCCGGCGTGGCGCTGGCCGATAGCGACGACCCCTCGAAGCTCATCCGTGTGGGCGACGAATGCATCCTCACCCCCGAGGAGCCGTACGAAAATGCCGGGCACACGCCCAACTGCGTCTTCGCCTCCTCGCATGTCGTCGAGCCCGACGGCTCGATCAAACTCTACTACGGCGCCAGCGACCGCTACCAGTGTGTGGCCGACACGAGCGTCGACGAGTTGCTCGAGATCGCGCTGCACCGCTGAGCGGGGCCGGCTTTCCCTCCCGAGCGCGCGCCACCCGGGCGCGCGCTTTTTGCCTTCGTGCAGGTGGGGGCTCGGCCGACTGCCTCGGCCCGAGGCAACGGCCGAGCCGCACCCGCGGAGTGCGGGCCCTCGCCATGGACTGGCGAGCGCACCACAGGGCCCGTGGCCCGTGCCCGGTTGCGGAAAGTGTCCGGAGGCCTAGCCTTGCGCCTTCGGGCAAACCCGAAACGACTGGATTGGCGGGGCGGTTCGTTCCAGTTGGGGCGGACTCAGGGATCTGGCTTCCGTGACCCGCGATCGAGTCGGATAACAAAATACACCACGATGAAAACCAGGTACACGATCTCATTGCTCGCGATCGCCAGCGCGTTGGTGCTCGCCGCCGGATGTGGGAAGACCGAAACCGCCGCCCCGCCTGCGGCCAACAAGACCCCGGCCCCAACAAGCGAGGGCGCCACCGAGGCCGGGTCCGCAACCGAGGCGGTCCGGAAGGCCGAACTGGACAAGGCGGTCGAGATGGCGAAGGCCGCCGAGGCCCAACTCAAGGCGGAGGCGGCCGCAAAGGAGGCCGAGGCGCTGCGGATGGCGGAAGCCGAGAAGGCGGCAGCCAAACTGGCGGAAGCCGAGAGAACGGTGACTCAGGCGGCGGCGGACGCGAAAGTGGCGACCCAGCAACTTCAGGCCGACGTGGAACAGGTGGCGACGACGAAGGCCGCCGAGGCGAATACGGCGACCGCCTCCCTCGCCCAGCAGGCGTTCTCCGTGCTGCAGCAGCCGGGACAGGTCGAGAAACTGATCGCTTCCGCCAAGAGTCTGACCGGGCAGAACAAGTATGCCGAAGCCCTCAAGATCGTGGCCGAGTTGGCGAAGCTCAAACTCTCACCCGAGCAGCAGGCCATGGTGGACCAGGTGAAGCAGGTGGCGGAGCAACAGTTCGCGAAGGCGATGGCGGCCAAAGCGGTGGACGCCGCCGCGCCGGCCACCGACATCCCCACAGGGGAGTCGGAATAGGCCAGCCGGTTGGCGGCGGTTCGCCGGGAGGATTGTGAAACCCGGGAGCGGCGCAACCGGCCGGCCGCACCGCTCGCCTCAAGAACGTGCCCTGCGCCCGCCCTGGACGCGGGGCATGTTGTTCGGTTCAAGCGGTTCGATTCCGAGTGCACCGCTCGCCGGTTGCGGCAGGACGGCGACGACCAAGGCGCACCAGGTTGCGCGCCGGAAGGCATCCGACAGGCGCCGATCGTTCAACGAGCGAGACCTGGCGGCGGGACGGGTTTGTCGGTACGGATATTTGATGGGCGGTCGGGTCCGCGCTTGTTGCGCGGGCGACATGGACCGGCGGTCTCGGCCCGACTCCCCGTCGGCCGGCCTCAACAATTTCGGCGGGCCACGCCGTGGGCGAGCCACGCCGCTCCGAGCAGGGCAAGGAAGCCGAACCCAATGCCACCGCCGCCACCGCCGCCACTTCCGGTCGGCGTGGTGGGTGTGGTGGGCGTCGGCGGCGTGGTGGGCGGCTGGCTGGGGGGCTCGGGCGGAGTCGGCGTTGTCGGCTCGCTGAGCGCGAGCGCCGACAAGGCGAGCGTTGTCACCGTCCCATCCAGTCCGACGCGACGGATGGCCGCATTGCCGGTGTCGGCCACGTAGAGGGCGCCGTCGGCACCGAGGCAGAGATCGAGCGGCTGGTTGAACCAGGCACCCGAGCCCAGCCCGTCCTTGAACCCGGCGATGCCGGGCAATCCGGCCAAGGTGCTCGCGACGCCGGCCGGGGTGATGCGCCGGATGGTGGAGTTGCCCGTATCGGCCACGAAAAGGTTGCTCCCGTCATCCAGGGCCAGTCCGCCGGGTTGGTTGAACAGCGCGTCCGCCCCGGCGCCGTCCTGCGTGCCGCTGACGCCGACGAGGCCCGCCAAGGTGGTCACCGTCCCGTCGGAAGCGATCTTGCGGATCAGATTGTTGGTGGTGTCGGCCACGTAGACGTATCCGTTCGTATCGACAGCGATGCCGGTGGGGCGATTGAAGCGTGCGGTCCCGCCGAGACCGTCGCTGCTGCCGGAGGAGCCGGCGGTGCCCGCGAGGGTCGAAACGGCCCCTTCGGGCGAGACCTTCCGGATGGTGTGGTTCAGCGAGTCCGCGACGTAGAGATTGCCTGCGGTGTCCTGGGCGATGCCTTTCGGCGAGGAGAACGTGGCCGCGGAGCCGGGACCATCGGTGTTGCCTCGCCGGGTCGACGACCCGGCGAGAGTGGAGACGGCGCCGGCGCTCGTGATCGCGCGAAGCGTGGCGTTGCCCGTATCGGCGATGATGATTGTGCCGGTTGTGGTCGCGACCGCTACGCTCGGATCGTTGAAGCGCGCGGCGGCGCCGGTGCCATCGGCTGAGCCGGACTGACCGGAGGTGCCCGCGAAGACGGAGACGCCCGAGGCGAGATCGATCTTCTTGATCGTGTCGGTGGCGGCATCGGCGGTGTAGAGGTTGCCCGCGGTGTCCGCCGCGATTGCGGTGGGATAGGGCAGGGTGTCCACCAGCACGGAGAGTTTGGCGAGGGTCGGGTAGGAGGTCGTACCGTTGCTCGTCGCCACGAGCAGGTAGTGCGCGGCGTTCTGGGCGCCGGTCACCCCGGCGATGTTCAGGGTGTTGGTGCTGATTCCGCGGTAGGTGGTGCTCTCGGTCAGGTTGGTCCAGGTGCGCCCGTGGTCGGTGGAGATCTGCCATTGCAGCGAGCCGGTGGCGGCAGGTGCTGCGATGGAGATGTTGTGACCGGCGGTGGCGCTCTGCCGGGTGATGGCCTCGGGGGCGACGGTCAGCGCCTCCAGTTCGCTGAAGGTGACGAACACGCAGCCCTGCCGCTTCAGCTCCGCGATGATCGCCGGCAGCATGGCCAGCGTCTCGGCGCGCCACTCGTGGCAGAGAATGAGCGTGCGATCCCGGATGTTGGTGGTGGCGTTGCGAAGGATGGCGTCGGCCGATGTCTCGGGCCTCCAGTCCTCGCTCGAGAGGTAATTGAACCTGCTCGAGGGGAAAGGCGTCATCCCCGCCGCGTTCACCGCGGCGGCGATGCGCGCATCCCAGTCGCTGTAGGCGCCCCAGAACCAGCGCGGCGATTGGCCGGTTGCGGCACGGATCGCGGCCTGCGTGTCCCGCACCTCCTGGCGGATGGCCGCATCGCTCAGGGTGAGAAAGTGCGGATGCGTGTAGGTGTGGTTGTTGATCTCGTGGCCGGCGGCGACCACGGCGCGGCTCAGTGCGGGATGGGCGACCACATTCTGGCCGACGTGCGAGAAGGTGGCGCGCACCTGCTCACGTGCCAGAACCGCGAGGAAACCTTCCGTTTGCCCGGGGAGCGGACCGTCGTCGAAGACGAGCGCCACGCGAGGGCGCGCCGGGGACTGACCGGCCGCGCAAACGGCCATGGCGATGCCAAACAAGGCGAGCAGGACACGACGAGTGCGTTTCATGGTCGATGGGGGCGGGGGGGGCGACAGACCGACTCAATCCCGGTGCGCGGCAGAGTCCTTCACTCACTTGTCCCGCGGCCCGCGCCGCCGCAGGGATCTCCGCGCCGAGGCTTCGTGAGTCGCGCGCCGCCGCGACTGGTGCGCTTCCCGACGTGGAGCGACGCTCCAGCCGGAGGGGCTTTGGCGCGGATTGGCGACGGGTAGGGTGGCGCCTCCCTTGTGCGGCGGACCGGCATTGAGAAAGGACGGTGCGCGGGTCGCCGGGCGGGCGACTGCGCGCCGCTGCGCTCCGGCCGACGCAGGAACCCGCCAGCCGGAACGGGTCGGGCGAAGCCGGCCGGGTTGGACGCTCCGGGATTGAGCTTGGCGCGAGCTTCGGTGGAGAGTCGGAGAATGCTCTCCCGTTTCTTCCGCCTCCAGGAAAATGGCACAACCATCGGCCGCGAGCTGCAGGCGGGGCTGACGACCTTCGCCGCGATGGCCTACGTGTTGACGGTGAACCCGGCGATCCTCGCCAACGCCGGCATGGATCGCGCGGCGCTCGTGACGATCACCGCGCTGAGCGCCGCCACGGCGACGGCGTTGATGGCGCTGATGACGAACTATCCGATCGCGCTCGCGCCGGGCATGG
>JAEWNN010000074.1 GCA_023457035.1 Verrucomicrobiota bacterium | reverse complement strand
CGAGGATGGTGAGGCTGCCGGCCTCCTCAGTGTTGCGCGCGGCGGCGAAGAGCTGGCGCGGCTTCTCGAGGGCGCGGGAATCGACGCCGCCCGACATCGTCTTGCCGCCGGAGCGGGCGTTGTTGTGAGCGCGGGCCAAGCGGGTGATCGAGTCGAGCAAGATCATCACGTGGCGGCCGGTCTCGACGAGGCGCTTGGCGCGCTCGATGCAGAGATCGGCGACGCGGAGGTGGTTTTGGAGCGGCTCGTCGTTGGAGGAAGCCCACACCTCGGCGCCGGGGACGTTGCGGCGGAAATCGGTGACCTCCTCGGGGCGTTCGTCGACGAGCAGGATCATGACGTGCAGCTCGGGATGGTTCTCGAGCGCGCCGAAGGCGATGTCGCGCAGCAGCGTGGTCTTGCCGGTGCGCGGCGGGGCGACGATGAGACCGCGGGTGCCTTTGCCGACCGGGCAGAACAGGTCCATCGCGCGCACGGTCATGCGATGATCGCTGCTCTCCAGCTTGATCCACTTGTCCGGCGTGATGGTGGTGAGCTGGGTGAAGTCGATCATGCGCATGCGCTCCTCGACGGCGACGCCATCGATCTTCTCGATGAATCGGATCTTCGGATTCGGGAAACGAGGGTCGGGCGTGGCGGTGGCCTCGATGTAGCTGCCCTGCTTGAGCTTGAAGCGGCGGACGAGCTCCTTCGGGAGATAGGGGTCGGTGGGGCGGATCTTGCCGCCCTTGGCCGGGTCGACGAGGGAGCCGGCACGGTCGTTGGTGAGGTCGAGGACGCCCTTCACTCGGATCTCGTTGGCGGCGGGCTGCTGCTGGCCCTGGGGCTGTTGAGACTGGACGGGCTGCTGGTTGGCCGCGGCGGGGGAGGAGGGCTGCTGGTTGTTTTCCATTGATGACGTGGTGACGAGACGACCGGGGCATTGGTTCCGGGCGAATCGAGGAAGCGGCGGGAAACGTGGAATACGCCCTCAACGCTCTACCTGGATCGCACCTGTGAAGACCGGACGAGTTGTCGTCGGATTGCCCGGGAGGGAGTGGTTTTCAGACCGTCTCCCGGGTTCAGGAGCCAAGCCGCAAGCGGCTGTTTCGGGCCGAACGTAGGGCTGGCGGGGGCGCTGTCAATGCTCCGAATTCGGGGGGGGGCACGCCGGAAGAACAGCATTGCCGCCGGGCGGTGCTTGAACTCTGCTCACGACCGCGCGATGGCGAGACCGTTGTCACCCCACGACGGTGGGCGGAAGACCCGAGGGCTCCGCTCGGCCGCGGCGCGCATCGGCGCCGAGCGTGCCGCGGCGGCGTTCACGCTGGTGGAACTGTTGGCGGTCGTCGCGATCGCCGGTCTCCTCGCCGCCCTGGTCTTCGGCGCGGCGCATGGTGCGGGAGCGCGGTCACGCCGCGCGCGGGCGGCGGCCGAGCTCGGCGTGCTGGCGCAGGCGCTCGAAGCCTACCGGGCGCAGTACGGCGACTACCCGTGCACCGGCGCGGTGGCGAACGATCCAGACGCTCCGGCGGCGGCCGACGACGGCCCGGGCATTCTCTTCAATGCGTTGACGGGGCGCCGCGGGCCGGGCGCGGCGCTCGTGCCGATCGACGGGCGCGTCTTCGCAGCGCTTGACGTGCACCGGCTCCAGACGGAGGCGCTCCCTGTCTCCGGGAGTATCGCACAAATGGCGAACGCCTTTCTCGATCCGTGGGGCCGGCGTTACCTGTACGCCCATAAAACCGGTGCGGCGTGGACGTCGCCGAGCCCGGTGCTGCTCTCGGCCGGGGCGGACGGCGGCGCGGTGCTGGCCGCGGATCCGGCGGCGTGGAACGGGACGGTGCCGTCTGGAACCGTGGTTTCGGAGAATGCGGACAACATTGCGGCCTTTGCCGAAACACCATGAGCCCTGCAAACCAGACACAACGCGCCTTGCCCCGAACGCGGGATCGCTCCGCAGCGTTCACACTGGTGGAACTGCTGACGGTGCTCGCGGTGCTCGGCATCCTCGCGGCGATCCTCGTGCCGGTGGTCGGCCGGGCGCAGGAGTCGGCGCGACGGGCACGGGTGAAGACGCAATTTGCGCAGTGGGCCGTCGCCATCGAGGCCTTCCGCGCCGAGTACGGCTACTACCCGAACTTCGCGGCAACCACGGCCGCGCCGCTCCCGGCGGCCTGCGGCATCAACGACGTGCCGGGGCTGTTTGGTCAGACGCTCACCGGCCGGCGGCCCGACGGGGCCGCCGCCGATCTGCCGCGGGCCGTGGCGGCGAACCCACGGCGCGTCGCATTCGTGAGCTTCGCCGCGGACGAGCTTGGCGATGGGGCGAATCCGCTGATTTGTGACGCGTTCGGCAACACCTCCATCGTCGTTCTTCTCGACCGCGACGGCGATGGCCTCATTTCGGCGCCGAGCCCGCTGCCGGCTGTGGTCTCCGCGGAGACGGGCCGGGCGTTGGTGCCCGATGCCTCCGCCTTCCCGCCGGGCGGCGTGCGCGCCGGGGTGCTGTTCTTCTCCGCCGGCGCCGGCCGGAGCGCGGATGACCTCGTGTATAGCTGGCGATGAGCAGACCGGCAAAACGTCAGGGCTTCACGCTCTTCGAACTGCTGGCGGTCGTCGGCCTGATGGCGGTGGTGGTCGCGGTCGCCGTCGGCGGGTTGCGCGAAGCCGGAGGGGGCTCGGCGCGCGATGCGGCGGTGGCCTTGCTGGCCTCCAGAGTTGCGGAGGCTCGGCAACTGGCGACCACCCGCGGCGAAGCGGTGCGCCTGCTCGTCTGCAACGATCCGGCCTTGCCCGAACGTTATCTGCGAACAGTCGTCCTGGCGGTCCCGGACGGCAGTGGTTGGCGCGCGACCGATGGCGGCAGTCTCTTGCCGGCCGGGATGGTGGTGCTTCCGGCGGTCGCGTTGGCGACCAGCGGCCCCGGTGCCGTGCGGCGCGACGGCGACGACTGGACCCGTGGTTCGGGCGGGGCGCTGCGCTCGACGGCCCTGACGACGTATGCGGAGAGCGGCACCGAAACCGCGATCCTCGGCACGACGCGCTGGCTGATGGTGCGCTTCTCGGCGACAGGCGGCACGAGCAGCGGCGATCTGGTTGTCGCCACCGGTCGGCGCCGCGACGAGGCGGTACCGGTCACTCTTGTTTGCGAACAACCGGACAATGTCGCCGGGCTCTCGTTGTCGGCGTATGGCGTGGCAACCTTCGTACACGGGCGAGCGGAGTTCTAGTCGATGCGCCCCGACTCCAGATTCCGGTGGCGGATGCGGCACGGGCTTTCGCTGGTCGAGGTGCTGGTGGCGGTGGGCATCTGTGCGGTGGCCGTCGTGGCGGCGGTGACGTTATTTGGGCCGGCGGTGCGGGCGACGCGCGAAGTGGGCGACCGGCGTGCGGCCATCCGGGTCGCCGAGCGGATCGACGCGGAACTGCGGCGAGCGGGATTTGCCGCGGTGGCTGCGGCGACAGACGGCAGCGCGACACTTCGGTTGGTGGCCCGTGCCGATGGCTCTCGGCTCGTGCGGCAGGAGGAGGCGGACAACGATCCGAACGCTGGGACCCCTCCAGGGATTCCGGCGGCGGAGCGGCATTTCGACATCGCCGTGACGCGTGCGCTGCGCCCGGCATCGGATGCGGCGTGTGTTGTGCTGGAGGTGCGGGTGCGCTGGCCGCTGGCGTTGCCGCCGGACGGTGCGCTCGTGCCGGAATCGCAGCGTTCCGAGTACCGGTTTCATACGGCGATCAACCGATGAGGCGGAACACGACAGTCCGGCGCCGGTCGTGCGGCGGCTTCACGCTGGTGGAACTGCTCGTGGCGAGCGCGATCACCGTGGTGTTGGCGGGGATCATGGTCGCGATCCTCGCGCAGATGGCGCGGACGTGGGCGCGCGCCAGCGGCGGGCTTACAGCGACACAGCAAGCAGAGCACGCGCTCGACCTGCTCGCGCGGGACCTGCAGACGGCCGTGTTGCGGCGCGATGGGCGTGTGTGGCTGGCGGCGACGGTGCAGCCCGACCAGAGCGGCGCCGGCGACTGTGGCGGCACGCTCGGGGCGTGGTCCCCTGCGGTGCGCAAGCCCGGCTGGGCAAATCCCGGAACAGCGGACTCGTCGCTCGACCTCGCACCCGCGAGCGGGCGGATCGAGGACTGCCGTTTCGGAATGGCCGGAGTGTGGCTGCGCCTCGTGCCGGATGTCCCGGATCGCAACGACACGATCTCCGGCACGTCCGCACCGCGCGTAGTCAGTTACCAGATCGTGCGGCGCGCGGTGAGTTCGGGTGCGGGCGCAGCGCAGCGGTACGCGCTGTTCCGCTCGGAGGTGCGCCCGTATGCCGACGACAATCCAGCGCGGGAGCGCTCGAGTTGGAGCGTCGGCTTCGACGTCTTAGCCCCCGCTTACAACGGCACGATCGGCGGCGGAAATCCCGGCGATGCGGGTACGGTGCGGCGGCCGCGCCGCGATCTGCTTCTGGCCAACGAGGTGATCGACTTCGGCGTGCGTTTCCAGCGGACGGCGGCGGACCGGACGCGGCAAACGCTGTTTCCGACGGGCAACGCCAACCTCGGGTTTGCCGCGACCACCGACACGACTGCGCGGCCTCCGAACCCGGCGGTGCCGGCCAGTGCGATGAGCTACGGCTTTCCGACGACTGCGGAGCTGTTTGTGCGGGTGCTCACCGAGGAAGGCGCGCGGCAGATCGAGGCGTTGGAGGCGGGCCGATTGTCTGGAGTGAGCTGGTGGGCGATCGCGCAGGCGCATTCGGTGGTGCTCACGCGCTGGGTGGAACTGGAGGTGTCGCCATGAAGCGGAGTCGCGCCGGATTCGCGGTGGTGCTGGCGGCCGGGTTGTTGGCGGCGGTCGTGCTCCTGTTGCTGGCGTTGACACTGCTCACGCGCAACGAGCTCCGGGTGGCTGCGCAGCGCAGTGCCGCCGAGCAGGCACAGCGCAATGCGCTGGTCGGTCTGCGGGTCGCCCTCGGGCGATTGCAGGCCGCAGGCGGCCCCGATGCGTGCAGCACCGCCACCGCAGAGCGCCGCGGAGCGCAGAATCCACACTGGACCGGAGTCTGGACGGACGGCGGTGGCCCCGTGTGGCTGGTGTCGGGTGCGCCCGCGGATGCGAGTGTGACGGTGACGACGACTGGTGCGACGGCGAACGGCACGCGGCTGGTCGGCTTGAACACGAGCACCGCCGGCGATGGGGCTGTTGCAGCGTTGTGGGAGCCGATCGACGTAGCCGAGTCTCATGGACTGTCGGGCGTGCGAACGGTCGGGCGCTATGCCTACTGGGTCGGCGACGAGGGCGTGAAGGGTAACGTCGGCGTGATCGATCGGGTCGATGAGGTGACGATCCCCGGTTGGCCGGCGGCCGACGATCCCGTGACCAGTGCGGCGGACCGGGCACGGCTGCGGCAGTTGGTGGCGCACCGCGCGGGCAACGACGCGCTGGACGGCATCGACGGGCCGACCAGCGGCTTCAGGATCGGAGGCGAGAACGACCCAGTGGCCGCGGCCCGCTGGGCGCTATGCGGCGCAGCGCTCACGCCGAACCAGCTGCGGTTCCAAGATTTGGGCACGGCGCAGGAGACGGAGACCTATCGGGCGTTTATCCGGCGCCACTATCACGACTTCACGGTGGGCTCGCTCGGTGTGTTGGCGAACGCCGCGAGCGGCGGCCTGCGGCGCAACTTCAGCGCTCTCAGCGCGCCAGAGGTGCCGGCGGCGGTGCAGGATCTCGAGCGGTTCCGCCCGGTCGCCGGGCGGCTGCCGGTGACGGGCGGCACGGCGGCGAGCGGCGAACCGACGGCGCAGATCAAGCCGATCGTGACCGAGTGGG
>JAEWNN010000073.1 GCA_023457035.1 Verrucomicrobiota bacterium | reverse complement strand
CCATGTGGCCGTCGGGCCCTCCGGCGTGGCCGTGATTGAAACCAAGACTCGCCGCAAAGGCCGCGCGCGGCCGGGCTACAAAGACCACGAAGTCACCTACGATGGCCAGCAGCTCATCTGGCCTTGGGGCGAAGACCGATATGGCCTCGAACAGGCGCTCAGGAATGCCGACTGGCTCCGCAAGTGGATCTTCGACCGCACCGGGATCGATACACCCGTGAAGCCCATCCTCGCCCTGCCCGGCTGGTACGTGCACATGGGCCCGCGCAAGCCGGTCGATGTCGTAAACCACGAATGGGTCTGCAGCGCCGTCCGCGGCAACAACGTCCGCATTCTCTCCGACAGCCAGATCGACCTCATCACCCGCCAGCTCGACACCCTCTGCCGGGATGTGGAGGATTAGCGCCGCCCCGCGGCGCGTAACAGAGTACAGAGTGCCACGTAACAGGAGGAAGAAGGGCTGACGACAGAAGCCAGAGGGCGGTATGGGGAACCACTAATTCACACTGATCCTCACTAATCCGGAGGTTCTTACATAAGTGCCAATTAGTGTGCATCAGTGGTTCCACCTTCCGGGGCCTAAATTCGGCAACGTCATCGCCGTGGCCTACAGGAAAGCACCGAGGAATCATGTCTTAACTCTCAACAAGCCCAGATCGACCTCATCGCCCGCCAGCTCGATCGCGTAAAGTCCTTCGTCCCACGCGATGACGCGATTTGGAGGTCCGTTCCCGATTTCCTCTCAAGCAACATGAACCAGAAACCACGGATTCCACGGATGAACACAGATCGTTCTCTGGTCATCCGTGCCCATCCGTGTGATCCGTGGTCATTTTTCGGATGGATCGCGTCACAGTGTTGCTTTCCCGCAAGGCCGCAGCCCGGCGCGCGTCTACGCTGAGTTCCACATTCAACAGTTCCTCACCCCATGAAATTCCTCCGCACGTTGTTTGCCGCGCTGTTCACCACGGCGGCGGTCGCCAAAGGCGAGACCAAGCCCTCAGTACACTTGAACGCCGACATTATGCGCGAGATGCGGCTGCAGTGGTTGAACACCAAGCCAACCGCGAAGGAGGCGTCGAACCAGGACGACGTCGCCGCCGCCTTGATGGACTGGCCGTTGACCCAGGCCACGGCCACCGTGCTGGCCTCCTCGGGTGGCGATGCGAGCCTCTATACCACGAGCACCTTCGGGGTGATCGCTGGCATCGGCCACGAAAGCGCCCGGAAGGCCGCGATGGGCTTCACGGCCTGCGCACAACGGTACCTGCAACTCGCCGCGCCCACGACGGACTTCTCCTACCCTGCCGCGGACCAGATCCGGTTCTTCTTCGTCACTCCGGCGGGTGTGCGCTGCCTCACCGTCTCCGCCGCGGATGTCCAGAAATCCGGCACACCGGCCGCCGATCTCTTTGCCCATGCCCAGGAAGTCGTCACCGCCCTGCGGCTGATCACCCAGAGCCGGCAGTGATGGCCCGGACAGCTACGGGGTCGGATCAGTGTCCATCAGTGTGTTCTGCCAAATGGCAGAATGGCACCACCTGCGGACCTCGATCTGCCAGGGCCGCGCCGTGGCGTACAGTTCGTTCCTGATTCCCACCTCCTCGCTTCCGGGCCTCCGCGCTCTCCGCGCCTTCGCGCGCGAAGCAGTTGGGCTGAGCGACTCCGTCGTCCAGTTACGGGATCGGATCAGTGTCCACCAGTGTGTTCTGCCGAATGGCAGAATGGTTGCGCTCTCCTGGGATCGATCCGCCACGTCACCGCCGCGGCCTACAGGTTACGGTCCACCGGCAACTGGCCACCGTTCACCGTCGTCCGTCCTTCCTTCCCTTCGTTCCCTTCTGTCGCCACTCCGTCCTCCGTCATCTGCCCTCCGCCCGTCACCGCGTACCCGCCGTCCAACCCTTTTCGCGTGAGCCGGTGGTAGAATTCTGCGACACCGGTCGGCGATGCCCCCGACCGCGCTCCGCCCGCCCACCCCGGCTCCCGTCGCCGCCGCCCCCGCCGCGGGCACGGAGGTGCGTTACCATGGGCTGGATGCGCTGCGGGCGACGGCGCTGCTGCTCGGCGTGGCGCTGCACGCGGCGCTCTCCTACCTGCCCGGCGACCAGGCGGGCTGGGCGGTACAGGATCGCAGCACCAGCCTGGGCATCGCGGCCGCGGCCCTGGTCGTCCACGCGTTCCGGCTGCCGGTCTTCTTCCTGCTCGCCGGGTTCTTCGCGCGGCTGGTGGTGCGGCGCCGCGGCGTGGGGGCGTTTCTGCGCGACCGGCTCGGGCGCATCCTCGTGCCGCTCGTGCTCGGCTGGCTGTTGCTGGAGCCGCTCGTCGCCTTCGCCTGGATCTGGGGGCGCATGATGCACGGCGATCCCGCGCTGATCGGCGCGGCGTTGGCGCTGGGGTACGGCGAGATGCTCAACCAGCTCGACCGGCTCCGGCACCTCGCCCGTTTCGGCGGCGAGTTCGCGCTCACCCACCTCTGGTTCCTCTACCTGCTGTTGCAGATCTACGCCCTCTTCCTCCTCACCCGGGTCATGCTCACGCACATGATCGACCGCGGTGGGCGGCTCGCGGCGTATGGCGATCGCCTGGGGCGCCGGTTGGCCGCTTCGCGCTGGCTGTTGCCCGTGCTCGCGGTGGCGACGACCCCGGTGCTGCTCGGCATGCGCCGTTGGGGCATCGACACCCCGGATCGTTCGCTGCTCCCGCATCCGCCGGTGCTGGTGCTGTACGGCGGGATCTTCACCCTCGGCTGGTGGCTACACCGCAACGCCAACATGCTCATGGCACTGGGCGCACGCCACGCGCGCCACCTGGTCGCCGGCGGTCTGCTCGCGGTGCCGGTGATTCTCCTCGCCGGCAACGAAAGCGCCGGCGCGACGCTCCCGCACCTCCACCTCGTACGCACGGGCTACTTCGTCCTGTACGCGGCGATGCTCTGGGCCCTGGCGCTGGGCCTGACCGGGCTGTTCCTGCGGACCGCCGCGCGGGAGAGCCGGCTCTGGCGCTACCTCGCCGACGCCTCGTACTGGGTCTAACTCGTGCACCTGCCGATCGTGTGCACACTGCAGGTGTGGTTGAGCCGCCACGACTTCTCCTGCTGGGCGAAGTTTGGCGCCACGCTCGCGCTCGGCACCGCCGTGTGCGTGCTCAGCTATCACTTTCTCGTGCGCTCCACGCCGATCGGTGTCGTGCTCAACGGGCGCCGCCACCCGTTCCGCTGGTGGCCGTAGCCGCGCGGCAGGAACGCGACGACGGTCGGGGCAACCCTGGGGCCCATGTTGCGACTTCCAACCAACCCAGACCGCCCTCATCGCGCCGCCAGCGCGATCGCGTAAAGTCCTTCGTCCCACGCGATGACGCGAGGTGGAGGACTAGCGCGCTTGGCGCGCAAGTCGGGCGAGAGGTGAAAGGTCAGAGGTGAGCGGCGGCGATGTTCCCTGTCCGGTTCAGTGCCCATCCGAGTCGATCGGTGGCTGACTCCGCCCGAATATCGGCGATCTTCCGTTCCTGATTTCCTCTCAAGTAGATGGCTTCCGGAATTTCACCACTGAGGACACAGTGAACCGGAAGAGTCCCGGGATCGCGTTCTCGCTCCCGCCTCTGTGTCCTCCGTGCCCTCTGTGGTGAACTTTCGTGCCGACCCGGTTACTTCCCCGCAAGGCCGCGCCCCAGCGCGCGTCTACGCTGAGTTCGAGATTGCCGCGGCAAGAAGCGCCCAGCCGGATTCCCCGGCTCGGATCGGCGTTCCTCTGCGTGAATCGGCGGTTCCACCCTCCGAGCCGCAAGCCGCCCTCCGCCTCGCCGCGTGGGACAAAGTCCTTTACGCGGTCCACCCTCCGCACTCCTCGCTCCTCGCAACTGGGCAGCTCCCTTCGCGAAAAAGGGCGGCCCACCCATGGGCCGCCCCGAGAACGCAGCACAAATGCGGATGCAAGGATCAGAACTTCAGGCCGAGGGCCTCGACGGTCTCGTAGGTGAGCCCGCCCGTGGCGAGATTGTGCGCCTCCTGATAGGCCGCCAGCGCGTCCATGGTCTTCGAATTCATGATGCCGTTCACCGGGCTCGCGTCGTAGCCGGCCTCCGTGAGCTTGGCTTGCAGCTCACCGATTACGCTCGGCGTGACGTTCGTCTCGCAGAGGATGCGTTTCCAGCCGGTGCGGCTCGGCTGCCTGATGACCGTCTTCGTGATCGTCTTGTACACGGCCGGGATCGGCGTGACCCGCTTCTGCTCGGGGGTCCTCACGCGGGTGCTGGTGACGGTTCCGTATTCGGCCGGTATGACAACTTTCTCCGTGCGCGGCCCGGAGACCAGCACCTGACGCTCCACCGTCCGGTACTCGGCCGGGATCGTCTCCTCGACGGTCTTCGCCGGCTCCACCAGCACCTGTTTCTCGACCGTCTCGTACTCGGCGGGCACGGTGACCAGGCACATGATCTCACCGGTGGCGCCCTCGAGTTGCTGGAGCGGATCCTTGCCCTTCTTCCATTCGGTGTGCGCCGGTTTCACCATGACAGTCTCGCTGACCGTCCGGTACACCGGCGGCACCGAGATGCGCTTGGTCGACGCGGGCCGCACGAGCACCTGCTCGGTCTCGGTCCGGTAGACGGCGGGGATGATCTCCAGCCGTTCGGTGGCCTCCTTCACCACCACCCGTTCCTCGACTTCCTCATACTCGGCCGGGATGATCTCGATCTCTTGGCTCGCCTCCTTGTCGAGCACTTGTTCGGTGACCGTGTCGTAGACGGGCGGGAGGATGACCCGGGCGTAACATTCGCCCGGCTTCGCATCCGGGGGCACGAGCGAGTCGTCGCTGATCCGCCGTTCGGGTTCCGCATTCGCCGCCGCGAGGTTCTGATTCGAGCTCATGCTCTGGCCGGTCTGCATGTTCTGGCAGCCGACAAGGAGCATCGCGCCAACGAGACAAACCATAGTGGGGACACTTAGCTTGTTCTGCGTTTTCATAGGGACGCCCAACTAATCCCGCCGGCAACCGTTCTCAAACCGACGGGAACCTTGCAGCAAAACCCCTACTCACCGCGCCAACGGGCGCAGCTCACCCAGTTTCGGCCCCGGCAGTTCCCGCCAGGGGTATTTGCGATCGTCGTGCACCCGCACCCACACCAAACGGCCGCCGCACCGCCAGCCATCCAGCACGATACCCTCGCCGAAGGGCCGCCCCCGGGCGGTCACCACAACCGAGTTGTGCTCCTTGAGCCTGACGCCGGAAAAGGCGACGCCCCAGTGCAGGTCGAACTGGCGCAGGTCGAGCGCCTCGAGCGGCTCCAGCAAATCGTTCGCCCATTGGTAACACAGCCCCCGATCCCGCCAGCCCATGTTGACGTAGACATTGTTGATGGTCGCAGAACCGGTCGGCTGAAAACGCTCGCGCAGCACGAGCGCCCGCATGATCGCCGTGCGGGCGATGAGTCCGGCCTCGGCCCCAGCCGCCGGATTGTCCGGTGCCAGCGCCACGAGGTCCTGGGTCAGGGCCTCGATCCGGTTCTCCGCCGGGGCGTCGATCCGGGCGCCTGCACCGCGCGGCAGGCTCGCGCAACCACTCCCCAAGGCGAACAGCCCGATCATCCCCCAAAGGCAGGCGCGTCTCATCTTGCGGCATCCATTCGCCGCAGCGGCGCGGAGAGTCGAGTTCGGAATGTCCCTGAAGCAGAGATACCCCACAAGGCAACCGCGCACGATTCCGCACCTGCGCAGGAACGGTCGAACCCACGCCCGCCCCCCCCTCCCGCCGTGCCCAAATTCTTCCGGCTTCCCTTCGACCGCATCCTTTGCAGCATCACAGTTACCTATGGTGCGCAAATTCCCCTGGATGGTCGCGGCGACGCTCGCTTTGGCGGCGCTCGCCGGTTGTCAGAAGAACGCGGAGTCCTCCGCCGCGGCCGCTCCGGCCGCCTCCGCCGCAAAGCCGCAATCCGGCGGCTCCGTCGCGTTGGTCGCCGCCTCCGAGCGCAGCCGCCATTTCGCGGCCGTCGCCGAGCAGCTTGAGCTCGGCGGCACGCTCTACGGCTACGTCGACATCGACGGCGACGTCGAACGCATCGCCACCCTCGCCCGCGGCATGGTCGAGAACATCGCCACCGAAGTGCCCCAGGCCGCCGCCCTCAAACAGGACTTCGTCCAGATCGCGGCCGACCTCGGCCTCTCCGACGTGAAGGCGATCGGCCTCAGCTCCGTGGCCGACCCCTCCGGCGGTTTCCGCAACCGCTGCTTCTTCTACACCCCCACCGGCCGCCGCGGACTGCTCGCCGGCCTCGGCGGTCCCGCCGCGCCGTTCGAGAACCTCCGCCTTGCCCCCGCGGATACCGACGTCTTCTGCGAGAACGAGTTCGACCTGCCCGCGGTCTACACGGCTTTGCGCGCCATTGTCGCCCGCGTCGCCGGCGAAGCCGCTGCGAACATCGTCGACGCGCAGATCAAGTCCGCCGGCAAGCAGGCCGGCATCTCCGCCTACGACATCGTCCAGAGCTGGAAGGGGCGCACCACATTCGTGCTCCGCTTCGCGAAGGACGGCTCCATCACGATCCCGGCCAAACAGCCGCTGACTGTCCCCGCCTTCTCGCTCCTGCTCCGCTTCGACGGCATCGCGCCGTCGCTCAAGCCCCTGCTCGACAACGTCCCGGTCTTCGAAAAGAGCGAGGTCGGCGGCATCTCCCTGTACTCGCTCAAGGCCCAGGTCCCGGTCGAGGGCTGGGCGCCGTTGCTGGCGATCGACGGCAACGCGCTCTGCCTCGCCACCTCGCGCGCCTTCTTCGACGAGTGCCTCGGCACCGCCACGCCGCGCCTCGCCACCAACCCCGAGTTTGCCGCGACGCTCGACCGGCTCGGCCGCGAAGGCAACGGACTCACCTACGTCTCGACCAACACCTTCGTCCGCCTCCGTGAGCTCCCCGAGCTCAACCGCGCCGGCGACCCCGAACTGGTCCGCGCCCTGAACTTCGTCCTGCCGCACTTCCAGCAGCCCACCAAGCCCCTGCTCTCCGTGCGCACCAACCGCCCCGATGGCGTCCTGTTCCGCTCCGCGTGGAACGCCTCGCTGAAGCAGGACCTGGCAGGCGTCGCGATCTACAATCCCGTCACCATCGGCATGATGTCCGCCATGGCCATCCCGGCCTTCCAGAAGGTCCGCGTCAATTCCCAGGAGAAGACCATCCAGAACAACCTCCGTCAGCTCTCCGCCGCCGCCCAGCAGTACTATCTGGAGACCGGCAACACCCACGCGGCCTACGACGACCTCGTCGGCCCCGACCGCTACATCTCCGCGATCAAACCCGTCGCCGGCGAAAACTACCGCAGCATCATCTTCAAGCAGGGGTCGCCCGTCCGCATCACCCTGCCCGACGGCCGCGTCTTCCAGCACAGCGAGTAAACATCGAGCGCAGGCCGGCCCCCGCCCAGACCTACGCACACTTCCCGGGCCCGGGCGCGAACCGCCCGGGCCTTTTTGCGCCCACCCTACCACCACTCACACCGCTGCGTTCATCCCCGGCGCCACTCGACCGCTGCATCCCGCCACCCTGCGCCGCCTCCCGCCTTCCGCATTGCCTCCGGCCGCCACGCCCCGCCATCCTCGCCGCTTCATCATGTCCGAGCCGACCAACGCCGCCACGCCCGCGCCCGCCCCCTCCGATTTCATCCGCGACATCGTCGCCCAGCACGTCGCGGAGAAACGCTACCCGCAGATCGTCACACGTTTCCCGCCGGAGCCCAACGGCTACCTCCACATCGGCCACGCCAAGTCCATCTGCCTCAACTTCGGCATCGCCCGCGAAAACGGCGGCCGCTGCAACCTGCGCATGGACGACACCAACCCGACGAAGGAGGACGTCGAGTACGTCGAGTCCATCATCGAGGACGTCCAGTGGCTGATCGCCGGCTGGGCCGACCACTGCCTCGGCTTCAAGGCGCACGGCGCCACGCCCACCGCGCAGACCGTCGGCGACAAGACCGATTTCTACATGCCGGCCGTCGTCGGCCACCACGAGACTCCCGCCGAGAAGGCCGCCCATTCTTCCGGTTCCGACCAATCCGCAATCCGCGATCCGCAGTCCGCAATCGAGTTGGAGCCCTTTTTCGCCTCCGACTACTTCGACCAGATCTACGAATACGCGCTCCAGCTGATCCGCGCCGGCAAGGCCTACGTCTGCGACCTCAGCCCGAAGGACACCGACGAGTACCGCGGCGCGCCCGACAAGCCCGGCCGCGAGTCGCCCTTCCGCAACCGCTCGATCGCCGAGAACCTTGACCTCTTCCAGCGCATGCGCGCCGGCGAGTTCCCCGACGGCACCCGCACCCTCCGCGCGAAGATCGACATGGCCTCGCCCAACGTCTGGTTGCGCGATCCGCTCCTCTACCGCATCCGCCACGCCGAGCACCACCACACCGGCGACAAGTGGTGCATCTACCCGCTCTACGATTTCGCCCACTGCCTGAGCGACTACATCGAAGGCATCACCCACTCCGTCTGCACCCTCGAGTTCGAGGTGCACCGCCCGCTCTACGACTGGATCCTCGAAGCCCTCGCCCTCCCGCGCCCGCTCCCGCACCAGTACGAGTTCGCGAAACTGATTCCTGGTTACACCCTCGTTTCCAAGCGCCGCCTCATCCAGCTCGTCAACGAGAACGTCGTCTCCGGCTGGAACGACCCGCGCATGCCCACCGTCAGCGGCATCCGCCGCCGCGGCATCCCCGCCAGCGCCCTGCGCGCCTTCGTCACCAGCGTCGGCGTAACGAAGTTCAACAGCGTCACCGACTACGCCGTGTTCGAGCACTGCGTGCGCGACGACCTCAACGCCAAGGCGCTCCGCCGCCTCGCCGTGCTCGACCCGATCAAGCTCGTCCTCACCAACATCCCCGCCGGCGAGACGATCATGGTCGACGCCACCGACAACCCGCAGAGCGAGACGCCGACCACCCGCAAGGTGCCGTTCACCCGCGAGGTGTTCATCGAGCGCGAGGATTTCGCCGAGGTTCCGCCGCCGAAGTATTTCCGCCTCAAGCCCGGCGGCGAGGTCCGCCTGAAGTACGCCTGCATCATCAAGTGCGACGAGGTCGTGAAGGATGCCGCCGGCAACGTGACTGAGCTCCGCTGCACCGCCCAGCTCGACACCCGCGCCGGCGAACCCAACGCGTCCAAGAAAGTCAAGGGCACGATCCACTGGGTCAGCGCCAGCCACGCGGTCGACGCCGAGGTGCGCCTCTATGATCGCCTCTTCGCCGTCGCCGAGCCCGCCGCCGAGGACGACTACAAGAAGGCGATCAACCCGAACTCGTTGAAGGTCGTCACCGCCAAGCTCGAGCCCTCGCTCGCGTCGGCGACGAAGGAGCAGCGCTTCCAGTTCGAGCGCCTCGGCTACTTCGCCCTCGACAGCGAGGACGCCATCGAAGCCTCTAGCCTCTCGCCTCAGCCCTCTCGCCTCATCTTCAACCGCACCATCACGCTCAAGGACACCTGGGCGAAGTGACCTCTTCCTCGTAGCTGGACGGCGCAGCCGTTCAGCTACGAAGGAAATCCGCCTAACGTCCGATTACGAACTAGGCCACTGGATGCGGAGAGGTTGCCCCGTGTGTTTCTCCCGAATGAGGAATCCGTCAGGGTGATTCACCAGTTCGAATTCCGGAGATGAGACCTGACCGATAGCAGGAACTTCACGCCGGATTTGCTCGATGTTCGCCAGCGTGGCTTCTTGCAGTGCGGTCACGTGCTGGATCATCCGCTCGGTACGCACGTGAGCTTGGTGATTCAGTCCCGGGGTTGGGTTTGCACCTTGTTTCTTCCTGTTCCGCAGTTCGTCAGAATCGCCACAGCCGGTCGCAAAGCCCCCTAGGCAAAAGGCGCCGCCGCCGGCCGAAACCACATAACTGACGCCCAAGCTCCGGCAACGCCCAACCAGTTGGTCCGTTATCCCAGGATCGGCTGAAACTCCATGTAATCTGAATCTCTCCGCCGCCTGAGGAAACCGGCGCGCGAAAACCTCAAAAAGGGTACGGTCACACCACTGACCGTGTTTACGAACATCGACGAAATACACGTCCGTTTCAGCGACGTGGACAAAAGCAACAAAGTCGGTCCGACAACGAAAACGCGAGTTCCTCGGATGCACACCATTGCTCAAATGGAGGTGATGAAACTGCCAATCGACCAAGAGGCCGTCTGGCTTCGCTGGATCGAGACTGCGCACATTCACGTGTCCGTTGACGTCCTTTCCTTCGCGAAGCTTACGCTCGATCTCGGCGACAACGGCGGAATCGACGATCCCTGCGGCGATGGCTGCATCGAACTCCGGTGTGCGATGAACAGTCCGCGGGCAACATCTGATCCGTCGTTCCTCCACGGTGTGGTACGCATTGAGCAGATCCGATAGCGAGGCGCAGCTATCCACCACGACACCTGCCCGCTGAAGCAACTCCAGCGTCATACGCCTCAGGTCGGTCAAGAAGTCAGTCACGGCAAAGGGAGGCTGTCATTACTGCGCACTAACTCAATCTCCACATATTGACGGGAGGCGCCAGTGTCCCCGTGACACTTGACGCCGCCGCGGCCGGTGACACAGTTACACCATGCCGCCGAGCATCACGATCAAAGAGCTCCACGCCACCACCGGCGAACACGTCCGCCGCGCCGGCAGTGCCCGCACCCCCATTCTCGTCACCGACCGCGGCGAGCCGGTCGCGGTGCTCTCGAATCCGTCCCTCCTGAAACCCAAGCGCCGCACGCGCACGCTGCTGCCGGAGTTCGCCAAGCTCATGGCGCGCGGCGCCACCGGCTCCGTGCAGGAGGACTTGGACGCAGTGCGCGGCGACCGATGATCTTCTGCGACACCTCCACCGTCGCCAAACTCTACGTGCCCGAGCCCGAGTCGGAGGCCGTGCGCCGGCGGCTCGAAGCCGAGGACGAAGTCTGCGTCTCGGAACTCGCCCGCACCGAGCTGATGGCCGTCTTCCACCGCCGACTCCGCGAGGGCCGCTGGACGCAGGCCGACTTCTCCGTCGCCGTCCGCCAATTCTCCCGCGACGACCTCGGCGGTTTTTGGACCTGGCTGCCGCTCGACGCCACGATCACCACCGCCGCCGCCAACACCTACGCCACCTTGCCGGCCTCCGTCTTTCTCCGCTCCGCCGACTGTCTCCATCTCGTCACCGCGCTGCACCACAACTTCGCCGAGATCCACACTCACGACCGCCACCAGACCGCCGCAGCAGCAGCCCTGGGGCTCACACCAGTCACCATCCAACCGTAGCCAGCCACCGTCGCCATGCCCACCGTCCTCCGCATCGGCCGCTACCGTTTCCATTTCTACTCCGACGAGGGTGCGGAGCCGGCGCACGTCCACGTGCGTTCTCCCGACGGCGAGTGTAAGTTCTGGCTCGATCCTGTTCTGCTCGCTAACAACCGCGGCATCGCCATCCACGATCTTCGCGAAATCGAACACCTCGTCTTCCAACACCAAGCGCTGCTGAAGGAGAAATTCCATGAGTTCCACCGCCGCTGACCGCCTGCCCGAATCCGAATGCGCCGCCCTTCGCGTGTGGACAGAGAAGCGCATAGTCTTCCTCGAACTCGTCGACGGACGCATCGTCGGCTTCCCCGCCGACCGTTTCCGCCTCCTCCGTTCCGCCACCGACGAACAGCTGAAAGAAGTCCGCCTCGAACTCAACGGCTTCGCCCTGCGCTGGGACAACCTCGACGAGGATATAACCGTCCCCGGCGTCGTCGCCGGCCACTTTCAACTCCCCCTCGAAGTCGCCCGCTGAACGCCTCCACTATCAGCGCCCAATAGCGGTCACGCTCCTCTGCCGGGACGCTTCCACGGGGCCGAGTCTCCCACTCCGTTCCCCCTTTCCAGCTTTCCACATTCCCGCTTCCGTCTTCCCCATGCTCCGCATCGGCCACGGCTACGACATCCACCGCACCATCGCCGGCCGCCCGCTCGTCCTCGGCGGCGTGCGCTTCGACTGCCCCTTCGGCCTCGACGGCCACTCCGACGCCGACTGCCTCACGCACGCCATCTGCGACGCGCTCCTCGGCGCCGCCGGCCTGCCCGACATCGGTCACCACTTCCCGAACACCGACCCGGCGTTCAAGAACATCGACTCGCAGCTCCTCCTCCAGCGCGTCGTCGCCGATCTCGCCGCCCGCAGCTGGAAGATCGCCAACATCGATTCCTCGCTCATCGCCGAGAAGCCGAAGATCGCACCGCACCTCGCCGCGATGAAAGCCACCCTCGCGAAGTCCGCCGGCATCGCGCCCGAGCAGATCGGGGTGAAGGCCACGACCAACGAGGGCAGCGACGACATCGGCCGCGGCCTCGCCATCGCCGCCCACGCCGTGGCGCTCATCGAACGCGCCTGAAGGAGGCAGTCCCCCACGTGGCGGGGTGCTTCAGCCCCCGCCAGAGCGACGCCGTCCACAGCGAGCGCGGTTCGCAGCCTCCGGCTACGCTCCGGCGCAAACCGCGGACCGAGCCCGCCGGCCCGGACTGAAGCGCCGGGCCACGCCGCATGCCTCTTCCGAAATTAGTGTGCATCAGTGTGCATAAGTGGTTCCCTTCCGATTGCCCGATACACCGCGATGTTCGTCCGCCGCCCATTCCTGACCCTTGCTCCGCTCGCCGCGTGCGCACTCGCGCTGGCGCTGGCCCTCGCCGGCTGCGGCCAACGCGAGACCGCGGTCGACCGCGCGAACCGCGAGCAGATCCTCCTGGTGAGCGCCGGCGCCGGGCTCACCGATCTCGACCCGCAGCTCGCCACCAGCGTCGGCGAGTTCAACGTCCTGCTCGCCTTCTTCGAGGGACTCACCGATCTCGATCCCGCCTCGCTCGAACCCGTGCCCGCCATCGCCGAGCGCTGGGAGACCTCGACCGATGGCCGCACGTGGACCTTCCATCTCTCGCCCGCCGCTCGTTGGAGCGATGGCCGCCTGCTCACCGCCCAGGATTTCGTCGCCTCCTGGCAGCGTCTGCTCTCGCCCGCCCTCGCCTCCGACTACGCCAGCCTGCTCCACTGCCTTGCCGGCGCCGAGGATTTCCACCGCGGCCGCACCGCCGACTTTGCCCAAGTCGGCGTATCCGCCCGCGACGACCACACGCTCGAACTGCGCGTCACCCACCCGACGCCCGAACTCCCGGCGCTCCTCGCGCTCCCGCCGCTCTTCCCGGTGCCGCTGCACGTCATCGCGCAATGCGGCGCCACCGATCGTCGCGGCAACGCTTGGACCCGCTGCGCCACGTTCGTCGGCAACGGCCCGTTCCGGCTCACCCGTTGGCGCTACGGCCAGCAGATCGACGCCGAGCGCTCGGCCACCTATCGCGCCGCCGGCGCCGTCCGGCTGCGCGGCGTGCGGTTCCAGCTCACCGAGAATCTGGAGACCGAGGAGCGCATGTTCCGCGCGGGCCAGCTCCACGTGATCAGCGCCCTGTCGATCGGCCGCATCCCCGAATGGCGCCGCCAGCGGTCGCCCGCGCTGCGCACCGTGCCCTACTTCGGCACCGACTTCCTGCGCGTGAACACCTCCCGCCCGCCGCTCGACGATCCGCGCGTCCGCCGCGCGCTCGCGCTGGCCATCGACCGGGAGCAGCTCGCCGCCCGCGCCCTCCTCGGCACCAAGAGTCCCGCCCCCACGCTCGTCCCGTCCGGATTTCCCGGCTACGAACCGCCCGCCGGCCAGTCGCTCGCGCTCGCCGAGGCGCGCCGGCTTCTCGCCGAGGCCGGTTACCCCGAGGGCAAGGGGCTGCGGCCGCTCCAGCTGCTCTACAACAGCTCCGACCAGCACCGCGTGGTGTTCGAAACGATCCAGGAGATGTGGCGCCGCGATCTCGGCGTGCAGGTCGAGCTCGCCAACCAGGACGAGAAGATCGTCCGCCAGAACCGGAAGCTCGGCGAGTACGACCTGCTCCGCTCCTCCTGGACGGCCGACTACAGCGACCCGCTCACGTTTCTCGACGTCTTCACCGCCGCCAGCGGCAACAACCACACGCGCTGGGCGAGCGCCGAGTACGACCGCCTGATCGCCGCCGCGCGCGACTCCGCCGCTCCGGCCGACCGCGGCGCAGCGCTCGCCCGCGCGGAAGGGCTGCTGCTCGTCGAGGCGCCGATCATCCCGCTCTACCACTACACGAACTTCTATCTCGTGCACCCCGCCGTGCGCGGCTGGTCCGGCAACCCGATGGACCGCCGCCCGCTCAAGCGACTCTGGCTGGAGCCGGCGCCATAGCTGTCCGCCGCCACCACCACCACCCAGACGCGGCTCAGCTCAGCCGGAGAGCCGGCGCTGCGCGGCGCAGGCCTCGATCAACTTCCCGAGCCGGCCGGCCCGCGTCTCCGGTTTCTTGGCGCCCACCACCCACTTCGTCACCGCCCGGCGGTAGCTCGGCGGCAGTTTCTCGTAATACGCCCAGGCGACACGCAGGGTCTTGAAGCGCCGTTGCTCCGCCACCGACAACTCCGCCAATCCGTTCGGTTCGGTGGCCGCCCCGCTCGCGGCGCGCTCCTCCCGTTTCGCGAACGCCGCCAACCCCGCCGGCTGCATCCGCCCCTCGGCCTGCAGCGCCTGCACCCGCGCAATGTTCACCTCGCTCCACCCCGAACGGGCGCGCCGCGGCGTGAACCGCACCGTGTAGCTGTCGGCATCGAGTTTCCGGCGGATGCTGTCGATCCAGCCGACACACAACGCCTCGTCGACCGACTGCGGCCAAGTGACACTGGGCACACCGGTCGCCTTCTTCATGTAGGCGACGATGAGCTCGTCCGCCGTGGCCGCATGCACCGCAAACCATGCCCGGAGCGCAGCGGCATCGCGGAAGAACTGAGGCTTGGCAGCCATGATGCGCACGACAAGCGACTACTCGCCCGGACCGCCCATGATCGCAGGATGCGTCGTGTACGACCAATGCGTCTGGATGATCTCCCAGCCTCCGCTGCGCCGCCGGAAGACCTCAGTGCAATTCCAGCGCACCTCGCGCTCGTCGATGAAAGAGACGTGGTTGAATGTGAGGACCGCGGCCTCGCCGCAGAACTGCACCTTGGGGTCGATCATCTCGAAACGATCGACCCGCACCTTGCCCCGGATTCCGTCATAGCGAGCCCGCAGCGCCGCCAGCCCGTCGACACGCTTCGGCACATACGGATCGAAGTAGACCACATCCTCGGCCGAGAGCTCGAGAAAACCCTCCGGATCACCTCGCCCCCAGCGCTCGAGCGCCGCGCGCTCCAAGGCGATGATCGCGTCCGCCTCCTCTTGGTCTGCCTTCATGGTGGTTCGCTCAATCCCGGAAGTCTCGGCCGTCCCCGCGACAAGTATGCTTCTTGCCGGAACTTGCGGCGGCGTGTGCCACCGGAGATGTCACACCCCCATTGCCGCCTAGTCAACCTGTCACACTTCCTCGGTCGGCTGGCACACTCCGGCCCGGCGCCGAAGGAGCCATCAGGTTCACTAGTCTCTCGCTTCTATCAACTTAGGTATTACATGATCCGCTGGCACCCAGTTTGCAGAAGCAGGTCCATCGCGCACTGCACCAACCCGCGCGCCCACCACTTCTGAGGACTTTCACATGAGCAAAATCATCGGCATCGATCTGGGAACCACCAACTCCTGCATGGCTGTACTGGAGGGCGGTGAACCTGTCGTCATCCCCAATGCCGAAGGCGCGCGCACCACGCCTTCGGTCGTCGCGTTCACCAAGACCGGCGAGCGTATCGTCGGCCAGGCCGCCAAGCGCCAGGCCGTGACCAACCCGAAGAACACCGTCTTCTCGGCCAAGCGTTTCATCGGCCGCAAGTTCTCCGAGGTCCAGAACGAGGCCAAGAACATGCCGTTCAAGGTCGTCGAAGGGAAGAACGGCGACGCCTACATCGAGGTCGAGGTCGGCGGCAAGACCGAGCGCTTCGCCCCCGAGCAGATCTCCGCGATGGTGCTGGCCAAGATGAAGGCCGACGCCGAGGCCTACCTCGGCGAGCCCGTCAAGAAGGCCGTCATCACCGTGCCCGCCTATTTCAACGACGCGCAGCGTCAGGCCACCAAGGACGCCGGCGCCATCGCCGGCCTCGAGGTCATGCGCATCGTCAACGAGCCCACCGCCGCCTCCCTCGCGTACGGCCTCGACAAGAAGAAGGACGAGACCATCGCCGTGTACGACCTCGGCGGCGGCACCTACGACATCTCCGTGCTCGAGCTCGGCGACGGCGTCTTCGAGGTCCGCGCCACCAACGGCGACACCCACCTCGGCGGCGACAACTGGGACGACACCCTCATCAACTGGCTCGCCGACTCCTTCAAGAAGGAGTCCGGCATCAATCTCCGTGGCGACGCCATGGCGATGCAGCGCCTGAAGGAGGAGGCCGAGAAGGCCAAGATCGCCCTCTCGTCCGCTCAAAGCTACGACATCAACCTCCCCTTCATCACCGCCGACGCCTCCGGCCCGAAGCACCTCAACGTCACCCTCTCCCGCGCCAAGCTCGAGCAACTCTGCGAAGCGCTCGTCCAGCGCACCATCGCGCCGTTCGAGGCGTGCTTGAAGGATGCCGGCATCGCCAAGGACAAGATCGATGAGCTCGTCCTCGTCGGCGGCATGACCCGCATGCCCGCCGTCATCGAGCTCGCCAACAAGCTCGCCGGCAAGGACGCCCACCGCGGCGTCAACCCCGACGAGGTCGTCGCCGTCGGCGCCGCCGTCCAGGGCGCGGTGCTCTCCGGCCAGAAGGACGACGTCATCCTGCTCGACGTCACCCCGCTCACCCTCGGCATCGAGACCGCCGGCGCCGTCTCCACGCCGATGATCCCGCGCAACACCACCATCCCGACCAAGAAGTCGCAGGTCTTCTCGACCTACGCCGACAGCCAGACCGCCGTCGACATCAAGGTCCTCCAGGGCGAGCGCCCGATGGCCAGCGACAACAAGATGCTCGGCAACTTCCGCCTCGACGGCATCCCGCCGGCCCCGCGCGGCACCCCGCAGATCGAGGTCACCTTCGACATCGACGCCAACGGCATCCTCCACGTCACCGCCAAGGATCTCGGCACCGGCCGCGACCAGAAGATCTCCATCACCGGCTCGTCCGGCCTCACCAAGGACGAGGTCGAGCGCCTCCGCAAGGAAGCCGAGGCCCACGCCGCCGAGGACCAGAAGAAGCGCGAGGCCGTCGAGTCCCGCAACATCCTCGACCAGGCCATCTACCAGTCCGAGAAACTCTTCAAGGATCTCGGCGACAAGTGCCCGGCCGACAAGAAGGCCCCGGCCGAGGCCGCCATCGCCGAAGGCAAGAAGGTCCTCGAGAACACGAGCGCCTCGCCCGAGGAGATGAAGGCCGCCGCCGACAAGATCAACGCCGCCATGCAGGCCATCGGCAGCGAGATCTACTCGAAGGTTCCCCCGCAGGGTGGCGCCGCCGGCGCCGGACCCGAGGCCGCCCAGCAGGGCGCGGCCGAGGAGCCCAAGAAGAAGGCCAAGAAGGACGGCAACGTGGTCGACGCCGACTTCGAGGTCGTCGACGACAAGGACGAGAAGAAGTAACGCCGGAAAGATTTGGGGAGTCAGGAGCCGGTATCCCAACTAGGATCTCCGTTTCCTGATTCCCTGATTTCCACATACGTCCGCTCTCCGTTCTTCCCTTCCGCAATCCGCAATTCGAATTCTGCAATCTCCTCGGCGCCCGGCGCCGATCCAACCTCCCAACCAAACCAGTAACCCAAGCAACTCATCCATGAGCACTGCCAAACAGACCATCAAGCCCCTCGGCGGCCGCATCCTCCTGAAGCGCGTCGAAGAGAAAGAGCAAATCAAGGGCGGGATCATCATCCCCGACTCCGCCAAGGAGAAGCCGCAGGAGGCCGAAGTCATCGCCCTCGGCACCGGCAAGCGCGACGACAGCGGCAAGGTCATCCCCTTCGAAGTGAAGGCCGGCGACCGCGTCCTGATCTCCAAATACGGCGGCACCGAGGTCAAGGTCGACGACCAGACCTTCATCATCGTCAACGAAGACGACATCCTCGGCGTCATCGCCTGAGTCACCCACCAACCCTAATTTCGACCCGTTATCACCATGGCTAAGAAACAACTCCTTTTCGACGAAGCCGCGCGCCGCAAGATCCTCGGTGGCGTCAAGACCCTCGCCCAGGCCGTCAAGGTCACCCTCGGGCCCAAGGGCCGCAACGTCGTCATCGACAAGAAATTCGGCTCCCCGAAGATCACCAAGGACGGCGTCACCGTCGCCAAGG